>JAHQVL010000080.1 GCA_019634345.1 Rhodothermaceae bacterium | reverse complement strand
GCATTAACGGCATCACCCAGTAACCGGTAGGCGCGAGCGCGAGCAATCAAGTAACCGTTCATCGCTGTGGCGTCTGTTGACATGCTGAGGGCCTGTGTGAATCCGTCGACAGCCAGTTGCAATTGCTCTGCCTGGGTAACGGGTGGGCCGGCGGAGTCTGCCGGTGCCTGGTTGAACAGTTCACCGACCAGCAAATGCGACATCCCCTTGAAATAGTGAATTTCGGCTATGTCATCAATCCTTGGCTCAGGGTCACTCGGCACAACGTTGTTGAGTCCGAATTCGGCGCTTTCACGTAAATCTCCCAGAGAAAACAAGGCGGCCTCTATATCATCATCCGTGATATCAAACGTGAGGTTGTCCATGAACTGGTTGAAGAACGTCTGCGTGTTTTGATAATTATCAGACGCAATCTCAGCCGAACTGATGTATCCGTCCCCACTGGTAGTCGGATTGTTGTTCAGCGACATGGTCATCTGGCGCTCCAGCCCCTCGAGCCAAAGCTCGGTAGAGTTTTCAAGCCCCAAAAAACTTCCCTCCAACACATTCGGATTCTCCGCATTACTCGGGTCAAACAAATCACATCCCCCAAGCCCGGTAACAAACACAAGGGCCACAAGGATACTAAAAATCGTAGTTCTCATATCTTTATCTACAAATATCTAATTTCAAATCTTACCTTCCATTGCACATTGCACATTGCACATTGCACATTGCACATTGCACATTGCACGATCTAGAAGCGTACTTTCAAATCAAAGAGGAATTGACGAGGAGGTGACTCTGTACCAAATCCAAAGACCCCGAGGTTGAGTCCGTCTTGAACGGTGAGTTCGGGACGATCACTGAGGCCATTGTCGCCCGTGATTTCTGGGTCGAAGCTGGACTTCACGAAGTTGAACGGATTCATGACCCGGACGCCAACGTCGATGCTCTTGATCAGTTTGCTCTGGTAGTACTTCTCTGGGATGGTGTAGCCCAGTGAGATCAGGCGAACTTTGAGGAAGTCGGTATCCTCTACCCATACACCTGCAAGGTCAAAGAAGCTCGCCTGGGTGAGTGCAGGGATGGTTCCGTCCGGAGCAACAGGGAAGCGATCGTCATCCTGGACGCCGAAGAAGAAGCGAAGTACATCATCAACAGCGATGCCTTGTGCACCCATCTGGTAGTCTGCCACGGTGAAGAGGCGGAGGCGATTCCATAGGGTCAGGTTTAGACTAAGGTTGCCAAAGAGATCCGGTAGAGGGTCGCCAAGTACAGCGTTTCGTTCAACAGACACAAAGTTGCCGTCTGCATCAAACGTAGGTAGTCCACCCTGGAGGTACCCAAGAGGTTGTCCATCTGCAACCCACTGGCCGAGGAAAGTAAATCCACCAACGGTAAATGGCGGGGAGCCTCCGTTGTCGGTCACTACGTTGTCCAGCGTGTTCAGTGAGGCGTTAATCCTGAGGTCAACATTGCGGTTGTTCAGTACAAAGAACTGGGTGTTGATCTCCCATCCTCTGTTTTCTACCTCGCCGATGTTTGTTAGCTGACTGGCTTGTCCAGAGCTTTCGGGGAACGGCTTGGTGAACAGGGCATCTTCGGTGATCGACTTGTAATAGGTCAATTCTACAGACACACGGTCGTTCAGAAGCCCGATATCGCCACCTACTTCGAAGGTACGTACTTTCTCTGGCCTGAGGTCAGAATCACCTACCTGTCCGAAGGTATAAGCTACGCGGTTGTCGAATGTAGCTGCTGTAACTGTTCGGTCGTTTACGAAAGGCGTCGGGAAGTTACCTGCAAACCCGAGGTTGGCTCGGAATTTTAAGTTTGAAATGACCGATTTTGGAATGATGTTTTCGAAAAAGGGTTCTGATGATAACACATAGGCGCCACCGACCTTTGGATAAACCACACCGCCAATTTCTTCACCAAAGGCCGAGTTGTAGTCGACGCGGAAGCCGCCCTCGATGAAGTATCTGTCCATGAAGCCAATGTTTTCCTGCGCATAGAAGCCGTAATTGGCAACAGTGAACTCAAGGTCCGTAGCGGTTTGTTCGGCTGCGTTGTTGATCGAAGAAGTCCCTTGTGCAATATTGGATGCAGCGAGTAGAACCTGGTCATCTTCGTCTCTAAATACCTGCCCGCCCAGCGTGCTGACAAACGAGAAATTACCCGTTTCGTACTGGTGACGCAGCGTTCCTTCGAGCGTGAGCCCGAGGAATCGGCGATCGACGCGGGTGATATCGCTCGACGTTGGGTCGTTTCCAATCAGAAGGTTGAAGGCAGGCGATTCTGTCTCTTGTTCAACGTTGACCCGGTAATCAAGCCCCATCGTGACCCGTGCTGTCAGGTTTTTCAATGGATTTAACTCAATAGCCTGTGAAGTCTGGAATCGCTTGGTATCACCAAGGATATCCACCGCATTTACGATCGCTTGCTGCTCAGACATAAGCGTGTCAAAATCGTCTGTCTCAAGCACGTCAAGATCGCCGAGTGTACCGCCTTCGAGGTTGCCAAAGGTACCGAAGCTGGAGTTTGCGTTATAGTCTCGGGTATAGAGGTTGCTCGAGAATCCAAAGGAGCCCCTGTAATTCATCACTTCGCTTACATCAGCACCTACGGTGGTTCGCAGGCTATAGCGGGTGTTGCTGTTGTTCAATCGAAACCCGTTGTTGTCGTGCATACTTCCGGAGAAGCTGTATGTGAAGTTGCGGTTTCCGCCATTGCCGGAGAGGCGGTATGTCTGAGAAAAACCATCTTTAAAGAGAATATCCGCTGTTCGATCGTACGCAAGGAAGTCCTGAGTACCGGATATGAAGCCAAGCTCCGATTGAAACGTGATGTCGTTGCGGCCAGGTAGTCCTTTTTTTGTGAAGATCTGAATCACGCCATTCGCTGCATCTGATCCATACAGAGTAGTCGCTGCGCCGCCCTTGATGAACTCGATGCGCTCGATGTTCTCTGTGGGGATATCAGGTAGCGCGCTTGACTGGGCGCCGCCGGTATCTACAGAAAGGCCGGAAGCCGTGTTTAGATTGTCTACACGGACTCCATCTACATAAATAACAGGCGTGGTAGATAAGTTAGCCGATACAGGGCCTCTAGACCGAATCAGCGAAGCCGTTCCTGGCTGTCCAGAGGAAAATCGAACTTGCGAGTTAGGCAACTGGGCCTGAAGGATTTGATCCAGGCGGGTGTTAGGTGTTGCTTCTAACTGTTTTGGGGTGATCACATCAATGGTGGTGGACAAGCGGCGTTTCTCAATGCCTGAACCCTGTCCGGTAACGACCACTTCTTCTAATCCAATCAGGTCTTCTTCAAGGTCGATGTTTTGAGTGACCGTCTGGCCGGCAGTGACGTTAACCGTAGCCTGGTAATTTTTAAAGCCGATGAATGAGGCGACAAGGGTGTACTGCCCTGGAGCGACGTTTTCAATCGTGTATGTACCATCAATGGTGGTGGCTGCACCGATGACGAGCTCCTGCACCACAACGTTTACTCCCGGTAAGGCCTGGCCCGTTACTGCATCACGGACCGTCCCGGTGATCTGTCCGTCCTGGGCCCAACTCATCCCGGATATCAAAAAAGTAATGGATAATAGAATCCCTAAGCGTATCTTGCTCATGGTAAATCTCCCTCAAATAAATTTATGAATACAAAACCCAAGCTGTGAGCGGCTTGGGTTTGACATCGTCATGATAGGAGTGCTTACATTCCTAATAGAGACCTTTGGGATAAGAGGCTATCAGGTGAAGGGAAATCGATCTATCTTGTACTTGAATGGCACAGAGGGTATTGTTTTTTTAGGGGTGTAATTAGCCTACACAGTAGATACTTATGCGCATACTCATACTTTTTCTGGTCTGTTTACATACATACTCAGCGTATGCCCAGACCTCCCCTACGTTGGCCGAGCGCCTGGGGTATTCTGCCACGGATAAATTACTGATCGTCAATGGCGATGATATTGGGATGAGCCATGCGGCCAATGCGGCGGCGATCAAGGCAATGGAGGACGGGTTGATGACGAGCGGAACGATCATGGTGCCGTGCCCGTGGTTTCCTGAGATTGCGGCGTATGCGCGCGAGCACCCAGAAGCCGATTTTGGATTGCATCTGACCCATACAAGCGAATGGAAAACGTATAAATGGGGGCCGGTAAGCAGTAAGGACGCGGTGCCGGGGTTGGTGACCGATGAAGGGTACTTTTGGCCGGAGACCATCAATGTGTATCAGCATTCGACCCCTGAAGAGGTCAAGATAGAATCGAAAGCCCAGATTGATAAGGCATTGGCCGCCGGCATCGACGTAACTCATCTGGATTCTCACATGGGCGTCTTGCAGTACAATCCTGAGTACCATAAGGTCTATCACGAACTGGCTGTCGAATACAACCTACCCATCCGTATGGCATCGAGGGAGACCCTGGAGCAGTTTGGTTTTCCGGACCTGAGAGAGGGCCTCGAGGCAGATGGGATTGTATCGCCCGATTTTCTCGTATTTGGAGGCCCCGATGACGACGAAACGGTAACTGACTATTGGAAACGCATCCTTCGCTCATTGAATCCTGGTGTGACGGAGTTATTTATTCATGCCGCCATGGATGGAGAGGAGCTTCGCTCGATGACAAACTCATGGAAGACCCGCGCCACAGAATTTGAGTTATTCACTTCCAATAAAGAAATTCAACAGATTCTTGAGGAAGAGGATATCCACTTGATCGGATATCGGGAGTTAAGGGATTTGCAGCGAAAGTAGGGGTCTGGTTAATTGCATGAGGATGTCTACGTGTTTCTGTATCAGGTCTTTATCGCAAGGAATTGTAGTTAAACAAGAATAACAGGCTATGCCAGTATAAAGCCAATTCAAACGGCTGGCATACGTTCGTTCTAGAGCCCCTCTCTTCACAATTCTTTGTTTACCTTCCGACAGAAATAATGCATTCACGCGGTATTGTTTTTGTGTTTTTCGCTATTGCCATAATAGCGGTAAAACTCAACAGCTGTGATCGATCCTACTCGTCGCCTAGAATCAATAACCTTTCTTCCTATCAGTGTGAGGGGACCTGTGTACCTGTCTACCTCAATCTCCATGTTCCTCCAGAAAAATCCCTGTACTCTCGGGTATACATATCAGGAAGCTTTAATGGGTGGCGGCACGCTGATCCGGAATTAGAATTGGAGCAGGTCGATAAAACGACCTATAGAACCACAGTACTCTTACCCGAAGGAGAGGGCATAAAGTATCGTTATACAGTCGCAAGAGATCAGAAATACGGTTTTGCAGAGTATGGAGACTTACGAGCCATTAAAGTGATGGATGGCAACGTCCGCCGAGACAGTATTGCTGAGTGGGGTGAAGGCGTTTTGACGAGTACATTGTGGACCCCTGACAAACTAGAGCGAAAGAATATTCAGGGACTTTTTCTAGACAAACACCTGGTTGATCTTCGCCTAACTGATCCGGTGGTGCCCTCAAAGGTCGATAGCATGTTTGAGGCAGCAGAGAAGAAGTGGGCAGAAGAAGGCGCTCTGTTCTATTCAGGATATGATCGCCTGCTTAGCACGGCGTACAGTTCATTGTACCACCTGCAAATGATGATTGGGAATCATGCGCCGTCTAAGGAAGCTGAATGCCACATGGCCGTCAATTATGTGTTACCGGCTCTGATGGATGAGTTAGCATATGTTGAGGGAGCCTCACATGCGGCCCGTTATAGCTTATTGGGTAATTATTCTGAGGTTGTTGACGCAATTTATTGCGATGGCCTATCTGGTGAGGATATGGGACTTCTTTACGAATTGTATCATTCTCGCATTCCAGACCTGATTGCGCTGGCACCTGCTGATATTGATACAACCTATTTCAACGAACAGCGACTCTGGAACGACATGTCTCCCTATAAATCCGTCTATGCCTCCTTGCGTTCAATGCAAACAGGAAAATTGACGATAACACGCCGCAAGGATGAAGCAACTCAACCTACCTTGTAACGTGAACATGTTTATGAACAGTATGCGATAAGTGAAGTCTCGTCTTTATTAGTGTTTGACACTCATTCACTAAAACTAAAAGACATGAAGACTTTATATAAATACGTGTTTGCGTTCACACTACTGTTTGGGGCTGCGTCCACGGCCTGGACACAGGAGTCCACCTTCTTTCTTGAGAATTTTGATGGCGTAACCCCGCCGGCGCTACCCTTTGGATGGGAAGACGCATCGGGCGAATGGACGACCAGTAGTAGCGTCGCCTCATCCGGGTCGGGAGGCAATAACCTGACGATTGCGGGAGCCCAGCCGGCGACGATTCAGACCCCTGTGTTGAACCTTGCAGGATTAACCTCAGGCACTATCGAGTACCTGGCTCGCCGGACGTCCACTTATCCTCAAGACAGCCTGGTGGTATGGGCTTCGACGGATGGAGGCACAACCTTTTCGATTACGCTGTTGGATCGGGGAGAGGCTTTGCCGGCAGGAGATGGCAGCTATGAGATGATTTCAATGACTGTACCCAATGAGCTTCTGGGGCAATCTAACATTGTACTGCAATTTAGCGCGTTGGGAGGAACGACCTCTGGATCCAATCTTCGAATCGACGATGTTCAGATCGTAGGAGAAGGCGATCCCACTGCGGGGAATAGCATCTTTGGCTTTTCTACAGAAGCAAGCACACTGGATCAAGCAACGGGGCTGGTTGAAGTACCGGTTTTCCTTGATTTTGAGAATGTCGAATCTTTACAGGGGCTGCAAATCGATGTCAGTTGGGATGTGACCGAATTAACGGTGAGCAATCTCGTACCCGGTACTGCTATCGATAATGCGGCCGACTGGTCCCTCACGTACAATACGGAAGGCACGCAGCTTGACGCTGTTCTCCTGGGTAATGAAGGTGCATCGTTGGCGGAAGGGGTATATGATCCGTTGTTTACCATCGAATTCTCCTTGCCTGTTACGTCGAGCAGCATGGAGGCGCTGGTGACCCTTAATACAGTAATCGGTTCATTGGCCGTAGCCACAGGAGATGACGCCGGACTGCTTCTAGGGCAGCAAAACCACACCATTACGCTCGATCCTGGCGATGCCGTTTTTTCACCGGATGCAACCGAACTAGATGCCGGGACCATCAGCACTGCCAGCACTGCAGAGGTAGCGCTGGTAGTGACCAATACAGGAAATTCGGAGTTGGTCATAAGTGACGTAGTTGGTACAAATACCCTGTTTTCAGTATCTCCCATCACGACGACGATAGCTCCCGGGCTCAGCCAGGATGTTGTGATTTCGTTCACCCCATCATTTACAGCGTTTGGGTTGCAGTCAACCATCTTGACTTTTCAACACAATGCGGCGGAAGGAAGTACGGATATTACAGTCTCTGGTACAGGTACAGGCGGACGAGGGGATGCTAGTCAGGATGGAGCCGTTGATGTATTGGATCTTGTGCTGGGAATCGATTATGCCCTTGGAATAACCGTGCCTGATGCAAACCAGTTATCCAGTGCCGACTTGTTTCCCTTTGATGCCCCTGATGGGGGAGTGGATGTGAGGGACTTAACCGTATTGTCCCAAGCTATACTGTCTGGTACCTGGCCGGATGGGTTGCCCCTTCCTGTTTTGCCGGCTGCATCTGCTGTAGGGGGCAAGAAAGACGATGCTTCGGCACATGTTCAATCGCTCATTTCGGATACAGGTAGCACATTAACTCTTTCCACTGTGGCGCCGGTTAGAGGCGTGCAGTTTACAATTGCGATGGATGCGCCTTTTGAAGAGCCTGAACTTCCTGTAGATGTTCATCCAAACCTGCATACGCAATGGCTCTATGATGCCTGGGCTGGTGAATTGCGTGTATTGGCCGTTCGCATGGATGGTGGGTATTTGGGTGCTGGCGATCATGCATTGATAACATTGCCAGAGCACACAAAAGAACAGTCGATGCAACTCGTTTCTGGTATGGCAATCATTGAAGGGCCCGAACGGATTTCTCTAGGGTGGCTCGATGCAGAAGAGACCACCTCTGAAAGCGAGGAGGTATTGGACGGCGATTGGATTGGTGTTCCTTATCCTAATCCCGCATCCGCGATGTTAGATGAAGACATACGGGTGCCCGTTCGGCTAACCGAACGCCAGCACGTATTGGCCGAGGTGTTTGACCTCCTGGGCCGGCGGGTCGCCCTGGTACAAGACCGGACCCTTGACCGGGGAGATCACGTGCTTTCCTGGAACGGCAGCGATCACAATGACCAACCCATGGCTGCCGGCATGTATCTGTTAAGGGTTACTACAGCCGGTCGTGACGTGACGAGGGTGATTACTATACGCTAGTTTGCCAACGGCAAACTAGCGGTTTCGTGTTTCGTGTTTGTTTCGTGTTGCTTGTATGAACACTCGAAACAAACACGGAACCCGAAACATCCCATTGATTGAAAATCAATGGGGTTTAGATCGCCGCTTGCGGCTGCAACTCAACTTGAGCGCCGCCTTGTCTTAGGGAAATTTGGGCGGCTTCAAGGAGGCGGACTACGGTCAGGCCGTTGCGGCCATCGGAACGCGGGGTTTCTCCAGATAGGACACAGTCCAGGAAATGCTGGCATTCGGCGCGTAAGGGTTCTTTCATTGTGATCTTGGGAATCACAATGTCTCCAGTCCGAAGGGACATGGCCTCTGCGTAGTTTGTGTACGAGCGCTTCTCTCCGGGTTGGAGGTCTACCCCTTTATCATAGAGGCGCACTTTTTCTGTGCTTTCCATGTCGTCAATGACCGCCATCTTTTTACTGCCTACGACTGTCACCTTTCTGATTTTGTGCGGATCGAGCCAACTGGTATGGAGATGAGCGAGTTTGCCATTTTCGAAGAAGACGGTTGCAAACGCCACATCTTCAATGCCTTCTTGAAGGAAGGATTGCCCTGTTGCAGAGACCGCTACAGGATTGCAATTTAAGAAGAGAAGAGCAAGGGAGAGGTCGTGGGGAGCAAGGCTCTCAAAGGCATTTTCACGTTGCCGTATGATGCCCAGGTTAACCCTATTGCTGTATATATACCGGATGTCGCCGAGGTCTCCTTTGTTAATTATATCCTCTACATACGTGAATGCAGGGTGATACATCAGCAAGTGACCGACCATCAGGCGCAGGTCATTTTGATCTGCAAGAGCAACCAGTTCCTCTGCTTGTTCGGTTGTTTGTGCGAGCGGTTTCTCAACAAATACATGCTTTCCTGCTTTTAAGGCTTCTTTGGCCAATTCATAGTGCTGAGGAGTTTGAGTGGCTATGATTACCGCATCGACATCATCATTTGTCAGGATATCTGTAAATGAATCTGTTGTATCCAGATTGGAATATTGGTCACGAAGTTTTGCAAGGATTTCAGGACTCTGGTCGCAGACCTGTAAGACTTCTGCTTCAGGTAAGGCTGCGAAATTACGCAGCAGGTTTTTCCCCCAATACCCAACACCTACCTGGGCAAGGCCGACTTTTTTATTCAATTTTGACACGAAATAAACCGCTTAGGAAGTGAGAGTTACCGTCTCTGTTTCTAAAAATTCTTTTATAGTGGTAGTGATATAGACCTGTTGCTCCTCAGTAAGCTCAGTATGCATAGGGAGAGAGATGACTTCGGCAGCAGCACGATCGGTTTCTGGAAGATGCACATCCTTCATGGATTCAGCAAACACAGGAAGTTTGTGGAGCGGTACCGGATAGTAGATCGCATGGGGGACGTTGCGTTCTTTCAGGAACGCTGACAACGCATCTCTCTTGGGCACCCGAATCGTATACTGATGAAAGACGTGGTTGCACTCAGGAGCAGTATAGGGTGTCGTGATCATCGGATGATCAGCAAACAAGGTGTCATATCGCTGTGCTGCTTCCTGGCGCGCAGCAATGTATTGATCCAGGTACTTTAGCTTCACTTGAAGGATAGCTGCCTGTAACGAATCCAGCCGGCTGTTTATCCCAACAATTTCATTGTGGTATTTCTTTTTCGAGCCGTGGTTGGCAATAAGGCGAGCCTGCCCGAGCAACTCTTCGTCGTTAGAAAGAATAGCTCCTCCGTCACCGAATGCACCCAGGTTTTTCGAAGGGAAAAAGGATAAGGTCCCGTATTCAGCAAAGTATCCTATCTTTTTACCTTTATACGTCGCACCGATTGCCTGTGCACAATCCTCAATGACGGGGATGTTGTGGCGCTTCGCAATCTCAAGAATGGGGTCCATATCGGCAGATTGCCCAAAGAGATGCACCGGTACAATCGCTTTTGTTTTTGGTGTAATAAGAGGTTCGATCTGAGCCGGATCTATATTGTATGTTTGCGGATCGATATCTGCAAATACAGGGACCGCCCCCATGAGCGCCGCTGCTTCAGCCGTTGCGATAAAGGTAAACGGTGACGTAATTATTTCATCTCCGGGTTGGATGCCAAGGGCCATAAAGGCTATCTGGAGTGCATCGGTGCCATTACCTACGCCAACTGCATGATTGCAACCCAGGTAGGCACAGAGATCGTTTTCAAAATGGGTGAGGGGCTTTCCTTTTATGAATTGCGTGGCGTCTAGAATAGACTGAATTGCTGCGTTGATTTCATCTTTGATCGCAAGGTATTGCCCTTGCAGATCAACCATTCGTATTCCATCCATAGGTGTGTAATTAGAATTCTATTTGAGTTTAGGTCCCCTCCCAGCCTTGATTGCCTAACTTTTGTTCTTCAGGAACTGGGCGGAATTTTTTGGCAGGTACTCCGGTGTAAATCGTATCAGGATCGGTGTCTTTGGTAATCACGGCTCCTGCGGCAGCCAGGGTGTCCGGGGCAACAATGACCCCAGGAAGTGTGATTGCGCCTACGCCTAGGCGGCCTCCACGGCGAACAGTAACGCCTTTAAAGTGCAATTTCCGTTCTTCGCTCCGACCTACATAATTGTCATTGCTCGTAAGAACACCGGGGGCGACAAACACATAATCCTCTATGGTTGAGTAAGCCGTTATATAAGCGTTTGTTTCAAGCTTGCAATGATGGCCAATGGTGCACTTGTTTTCGATTGCAGCATTCCGCCCGATAATGGTTTTATGACCCACCGTCACTTCTTCACGAACGGTTGCCAGATCTGCAACAAGAATTTTATGAGCCAATGTGCATCCCGCATATATGACCACGCCGGTACCAATGAGAGTGCCGTCTCCAATGTTGGCAGGGGGCTGTTTTTTATCCGAAGATACCGCACTGTTGGGGGCACGCATCGGCTGTTTGCCGATGGATGTATGGTCATCTATTCGAACGCCATCTCCAATGATCGTATGGTCATGAATGACGACATGATGCCCGATCTGGCACCCCTCGCCGATGTGTACATGCTGGCCAATTACACAAAACGCACCAATTGAAGTGTTCTTCCCAATAGAAGCCGTCGGCTCCACGGACGCGTGTGTGGAGATCATAGTTTGATAGTGTTCTTAAGTAGATGTGCAAAGAAGAAGCGGTATACGCTGCTCCGGACCTTTGGGTCCGGAGCAGCGGGTGCAGGGTGCAAAGTGCAAGGTGAGTTGACGGTTTAGAGGGGTGGAATTCTGAAGGGTGTAGGTATTGACTTGTTTGAACGGAGAGCCAAAACGAATTTACATTGCACATTGCACATTGCACCAACAAAAAAAGCCCGGACTGCATTTGCAGCCCGGGCTTTTTTTGTTATTCGAGTTCTTATTCTCCTGAGGAATTAAGTTCGCTCAGATAGTGTTCGGCTAGAGGCTTGTAGCTTCCGAAGAGTGCATTTGAGAATGCGTCAGAAGCGGCCTGGTTTGAGCCAGAGAACATGTGTGCTTCACCTTTTACAAAGAAGATCTTTGCTTTGTCTGCACGGCTACCGCGATGAACTTCGAGAGCTTTGTCAGCCATTTCGATAGACTTCGCATAATTAGCCAGTGTTTTGTAGGCTTCTGCACGATAGTAGAATACGTCAGCATCAGCTTCAACATACAGTTCCATTTCATCCAGCGCATCAATTGCTGCTTGAGCGTTGGTCTTTGTTGGATTGCTGTTGTTGCTGCTGAGTTGAGTAGAAGCGATATATACATAGTGACCGCGGACGGTGCGCTCAGCAGAAGAAGCTGATTTCCTATCGCCCATGCCCATAACGGCCTGGAAAATAGGGAGCGCTTCTTCCATTTTGTCTAATTTCTGTAGCGCTTTGGCTTTACCATAATGGTTAGGCACATATCCATTGGATAGTTCTATTCCGCGCTGGTGGAAATCTAACGCTTGCTGATAGTTTTCTTGCTTAAACGCACGAATACCACGGCTGTTATCGATCTGAGCCATCACTTTGTGAGACCTAGATACAATATCAGATTGGTTTGCAGCTTCAGCAAGTTCGGCCGCTTCCCCAAATGCAGTGTAAGCCGTATCGTAATCTTTGGCTTTAGCTGCTGAGAGCGCCTCGTTGTATTTCATTTTAAACTCCTGGCCCTCTTTGATAACTGTCTTTGTTTCCTGTGCAGATGCAGGCAGGGCAACAAGAGCGATAAGGAGAGCAAGTGAGGTAAATTTGAGAGTGCGCTTAACTGCGCTATATACTGAGTTCATATCCTCCAGTCGATTTGATGAACGATTACAGTGTCTGGCTTTGGAAAACGATATACTACCCTTTCAAGCGGTGGTGATGGGGGTAAAATTAACAAATCTACCGAAAATTGGAGTCAGATTCAAGTTAGTTGTACTCATTATCGTTTCCCGTACTCCGATCATTACGTATAATGACACACCACCGTGGTAGAAGTTGCTGTTTATTTCTGTTCAAGGTTCAAAGTTCAAGGTTCAATGTTGTTTTGCTTAACCTTTAACGTTGAACCTTGAACGTTGAACTTTAATTATTCGACTCTTCCAACTCTTCGCGGTATTCTTCAGAAGCGTAGATCGCTACTTCAACACGGCGGTTTTGTTGGCGGCCAAAGTTAGAGTCGTTGTCTGCAACAGGTTGTGATTCACCGTGGCCAACGATGCTTAGTCGCCCACCTTGAACCCCTTCTTTTAGAAGGAACGTAGCTGCAGCGTCTGCGCGTTGCTCAGACAGTTTCTGATTGTATTCCTCAGGACCCGAGCTATCGGTGTGCCCTGCGATCATGAGTTCTGTATTAGGATACTCATTAAGGCTAGAAGCAAGCTTGGATAGATTGTCCTGCGAGCTTTTTGACAGCGTATACGAGTTTACTTCGAATAAAATGGCAGAGTCAAACGTGATCTGAATGCCTTCGCCTACGCGTTCTACTTCAGCTCCTTCGAGTTCTTGCTCAAGCTCTTCGGCTTGTTTATCCATTTGGCGGCCAATAATAGCCCCTGCTGTTCCACCAACCGCAGCACCAACAATAGCGCCCGTGGCTGTTTTGCCTGTAGCCTTACCTATAATAGCTCCGACTGCGGCGCCGGCGCCGGCGCCAATAGCTGCGCCTTTACCTGTATTATTCATATTGGCACATCCGGCAAGCAAAGTACTGCTAAGCAGAAGTACTAAGAGTGAGTTTCGTGATAGTGCTAATTTAGTTTTCATTGTATTTGTAGTGAGTGTATGTTTCGAGTGATTCGATTGACATGTGGCTCTACATGTTATCATTTCTGTGTATGCCAAAGTCAATTTTGATGCCAGCCTACTGAATCGATGACGAGTAACGGGTACTTGCCTATCAGAAAACTGGATTGGGAGTGGATACAAACGAAAGTCTTTCCTTAAACGTTCGAGTTTTCAATCAGTTGTTTGTGGAACTAAATAGCTCATTGTTACCTTAGCAACTCCTTCAAATCCCCTATTTGATGCCAGGAGAACACAAGAAGTTTTGTAGGTAATTTCGAAAAATTGCGTGATACCATTTGTTAATAAACAGGCTGAATTCTGGCTTAAGTTAAGCTTTTTGTAAGATTTTTAAACAAAAAATGCACTTTTATTCAGATATCATAGGCAGTGTGATGAAGCTGAAAGTGATTCTGTGTGTATAAGGATGCTTAATTATTAATGGGCCGTTCTCTTTTCAAAGGTACAATGCCTTTTCGGCTAACAGAACCCTATCTTTTTTTGTGATATTTTACTCTTTCTGATATATGAAACTGATCATTCCAATGGCGGGCCGTGGTACACGCGTCAGGCCCCATTCTCATGTTACCCCTAAACCTCTGCTTGCTGTAAAAGGGAAGACAATGGTGGAGAGAATAGTAGACACTTTCACGCGAGTACTGCCCAGAAAACCAACCGCTGGTGTCTTTGTTTTAGGTCCAGATTTCGGTGATGAGGTCCGGGATCAGCTAAAAGGGATCTGTGTCGAGCGGGGCATGGAGGCTTTTTTCCGTGTTCAAGCTAAGCCATTGGGTACAGCTCATGCGGTTTTTGCTGCCGAAGACCAGCTAGCAGGAGAGGGCATCGTTGTTTTTGCCGATACGCTTTTTGATATGGAGTCTAACGTCAGCCTCGAAGGCGCTGATGTTGTAGCATGGGTCAAATTTGTGGAAGATCCCAGCCGATTTGGAGTAGCCGTCCGAGAAGGAGAGCGTATTAAAGCATTCGTTGAAAAACCCCAGGAGCTGATCTCTAATGAAGCCCTGATCGGTATCTATTATATAAAGGAACTGAATAACCTCCGCAAAGAAATCGCGCAAATGATTGAGGAGAACAAAACAGGGCCTACAGGGGAGTACTACCTCACAGATGCCTTTGACCAGATGCTGAAAGCCGATCTCATATTTAAGACGGCTTCCGTATCTGAATGGTTAGACTGTGGGACAATCCCTGCCTTAATGGAGACAACGAAGGTTATTTTGGCAAAAGAAGTCGATGATCTCCGTCATGGAGAAATCAATAACAGTTTGATCCAAAATCCCGTATATATAGGTCCTGGTGCAAAAGTGACCAATTCGGTGATTGGTCCTTATGTATCCATCGAAGAAGGAGCTGAAGTAAACGGCTCTATTGTGAAAGACAGTATTGTTTTTGCGAATGCTCGGGTGGAAAATGCTATTTTAGCAAATTCCATGATCGGGCAATTTGCCCAGGTAAAAGAATCCTCTCGAACCATTAACGTGGGGGATCACGCTATCCTGGGGTAGATATCACCACACCCTCTATGATCATTTATCCGGATACAGCAGAAGAAAAGCTAGGCTTTGATGTCCTCAGGGAGTCTATCGGTTCCTATTTGTTGAGTCCTATGGGGCATGAACACTTTGAGCTTCAAAAGCCATCTTCTGATGGAGATTGGATAAAAGAAGAGCTTCAACGTGTTGTTGCGCTCAAAGAGGTGCTCCAATTTGACGACCCAGTTCCCCTATATGGGGTGGAAGACGTCCGTGAGGGGCTTCGTCAAATCCTACCGTCGGGCTCTGTTGCTGAAGTTGAATTGCTTTTGTACACGATGCGGGTGCTTCAAGCCTTCAGGCGAATCAAGGGGTATTTTGATCAGCGCAAAGAACAGTATCCCGGGCTTCATGAAATCACCAGAGAACTCGGCGCCTATCCGGATATCGAAAAACGGATCGCAGAAATTGTGGACGACGATGGGCGGATCAAGGACTCCGCCTCCTCCGAGTTGAGGCAAATACGGCGTAAAATGATCTCTACGCAGACTCGGCTGCGTGAGACGCTCATGAATGAACTCCGGCGGTCGATCGGGCAAGGATATACAACGGAGGCCCAGCCCACGATGAGAAGCGGGCGTATGGTGATTCCTGTCCGGGTAGAGGCCAAGCGAAAGATCGATGGCTTTGTTCATGACGTTTCTTCAACCGGCCAGACGGTGTACATCGAGCCGGCTAAATGCCTGGACCTGAATAATGAGGTCCGCACGCTTGAAGCCGCTGAGCATCATGAGGTGAGGCGGATCCTCATCGATATTGCAAGCAGAATTAGAGAACACATCCCAACTATTGTTCGAAGTTGTGAAGTGTTCGGGCAAGTTGATGTGATTCAGGCCAAGGCGAAGCTGGCTGACAGGCTGAATGCACACGCCACTTCTGTGAATGATGAAGGGCGGATACATCTCTCAAAGGCTCGTAATCCTGTATTACAGCTGCATTTTGATTCGCAAAATAAACGAGATGGAACCAAGCGGCAGGTTACGCCTCTGGAAATTTCCTTAGGGGAGGACTGGAATACCTTGTTATTAACCGGGCCAAATGCGGGGGGCAAAACCGTAGCGATGAAAACACTGGGCTTGTTTTCGTTGATGATCTCGCTCGGTATACCTCTTCCCGCCGATGAGAAGTCGGAATTTTGCCTGTTTGATACATTGATTGTGGATATTGGAGATGAGCAATCTATCGAGAATGATCTCTCGACGTTTAGCTCTCATGTGACAAATCTGCGGTACATGTTGGATCGGGCCAATGAAAAAACGCTGGTGCTGATTGATGAAGCTGGTACCGGAACGGATCCTGCTGAAGGTGCTGCACTGGCGCAGGTGGTACTGGAACGGCTCACAGAATCGGGAGCGAAGACCATTGCAACAACGCACCATGGATCGCTCAAGGTGTTTGCTCATGAAGAGGAGGGGATTGAAAATGGGTCCATGGAATTTGATCAGGATACCCTACGGCCTACCTATCGGCTTCAGATGGGAATTCCAGGGTCCTCCTATGCTTTTGAGATCGCCTCTCGTATCGGTCTCGATACTGCGTTGCTTGATCGGGCTCGCGAGTTGCTCGGAGACCAGAAGGTACGTATGGAGGATTTGATCTCAAGCCTGGAAGCAAGGAATCAAGCCTTGTCCAAACGGCTTGAAGATGCAGAACTGGCCTTGTCCGATGCTCGCGTGCAGCGGGAACGGTATGAAGTGTTGTTTGAAAAACTTGAGGCGGAAAAGGATGATATTAAGCAGAATGCACTTGCAGAAGCGGAGTCGGTGATGCAACGCGCAAATGCTGAAATCGAGCGGACCATTCGTGAGATCAAGGAGCACCAGGCGGCGAAAGAAAAAACGAAAGAAGTCCGTGCGGAACTAGAATCGTTTAAGACGCAAATCAGCAAGGAAAAGCAAAAAACAGCGTCTAAGAAGCAGAAGCGGTCTAAGAAGCGCTCAAATCAAGCAAAAAACGAAAAAGGGAGTGTCGCAAGAAAACCGTTACAAGTGGGCGATCAAGTGGTGCTGGATGGGGGTTCAACGACGGCTGAGTTGATCGAATTGTCAGGGAAACACGCTGTCATCATGGCCGGGTCCATGCACATGCGCGTGAAAGTGGATCGGCTAAAGAAGGTAGCTGGGCCTCGAAAGCAAAAAGTGGTGGTCAAGCAGGTTAAATCGAGCGGAGAAGGGGGGATTACCGCACTAAAAGCGCGTCAACGTATTGATATTCGAGGAAAACGGGTGGATGAAGCACTCTCTGAAATTCCTCGTTTTATAGATGATGCAATTACAACGAATCTCAACCGCATCGAAATTGTTCATGGCAAAGGCACTGGAGCCCTCCGCAACGCCATCCATGAATACCTCGACTCAACACCAGAAATAGCCCATTACGAAGATGCACCATACAATGAGGGAGGACCTGGTGTGACGTATGCGTTTTTGAAGTGAGACTGGGGACAATAGTCCGGAGTCATGTTGGCTTTTTAAACCCACTCCGGACTATTGTCTCCGGACTCAACCAATCATATTCTTATCGTCAACGCTGAAACTCCGACCATGTAGCGGCCGCCGCCACCGAGTAGGGTGGTGTTTGGCGTGCCGGCGAGGCCGATGTTGAAGTCGTATACGGGTGTTTGGATGCCTACACCAAAACCGGCGGTTAAGGCGCCTTCACCACCAACGCGGATACCGGTCCGAATGGGGAAGGAGAATCTACGGCCAGGGTGGAATTCGCTGCCGAGGTAGAAAGAAGGCCTTCGCGACAAATTACCCGCTGCTTTATTCAATCCGACAGAGGTACCTGCGGTTACAACAAACAGGCCTTTTAAGGCATGCCAGCTACTGCTCGCGTGAAAAGCAGCAGGTGTGTAGGAGGTAAAGCTGCCTTTTGTTCGTTCTACATCGTCGTAGGCCTCGTTAACCAGGTCATTAAAATAACCTTCCACATAAGCACCGAAGTCGCCATCATATTCTTCGTCAACCCGATCAAGGTCTAATTCCAGTCCGTCAAACTCGAACGACGTACCTGAGGGGGTAACTGCATCAGCGTTCTTGGTCCATTTAATGTATCCAAGATCAGTGAGGCTTGCCGATACGAGCAGGTTTTTAGATACCTCATAGGTAGCTCCAACATCGACTCCCAGTCCGTTGCCAGAGATCGCGTCAAAGGGATTACTGAAATCAGAGGGATCTGCGTCGGTGAGGAATCCACTTGATTCGAACAGGTTTATGGATTCACCAATATCTTCGTTAAAATTGCCTGCCGCCTGAATGACATAGTCGAAATTATGCGTGATGGAGCCGTCGCTGAGTTCGACATACGAATCCATGGTTGTTCTTGCATAATTGAGGCCGAGGATATACTTGGGAGCTATCCCGATGGCCAGGCGCTGTTGTGGGAAAAACTGGCTATAGCCGACAGAAATCTCGGTGGTTACTACCGAACGAATATCCATATTTACCGGAAACGAACCTTCCTGATCAGTGCCTACCAGGATGAGGTCAAACAACCCTCGGCTAAATCCGGCTCGCGTATAGGCTCGGGTTCGAATACCGATACCTGCACCCCATTTATAGCCTCGAAAGGCTATCGCAAGGGGTACAACTTCAGCTGAAAAACCAACATTGCGGATATACCCATCTTCTACGGACCCCATCCAATCATCCAGGATTGCCTGGACCTGAGGCGTAGTCAGGTTTTGGTTATTTGTAAATGAGTCGTTGTAGTGGGAGAACTGAATTAAGCTGCCACCGCCAAACGCCTGGACGCCACCCAATGTGACGACAAATCGAGATCCTCTTTCATCCAACCACAGGTTAGCTGGGTTGAAGAACAAGGCATCAGTATCACGAACATATGAAGGTCCGCCGCCGGCTGTGCTCAGCATAGAAACCCCACGGGTATCAATCTGAGCGAGTACTGGGGTAGACGTGGTGAGGAGAAGGCCTAATAGGCTGAGTATGAGGGTAATCTTTTTCATAAAAGACAGAACATTTAGTGCAGAGTTCAAGGTGCAGGGTGCAGAGTTTTTATGCGAAGTACAGAGCACGAAGAAGCGTATCTTTGCACTCTGTACTTTGCACGCTGAACTTATTCTTCTACCTGAACGGTAAGGTCAAACTTACCGAGTAATCGGAGTTGGATGGTGTCTGAAGCGCGGAGCGTAGCAGGGGTACCTTCGTTGGTTTTAATCTGGAAGCTAATTTGTGCCTCCTGGCCCCGGCTCATGGTGCGTAGTTGTTCCTCTGTGACAGAGATCTCGAGGGTACCTGGCTCCGTGCCTGTGCTAAGGCCGGCTTCATCTGCTGGAGCTGCATTCAGGGTATAACTCGTCCCTGAGCTATCAGGGAGGGTGAGAATTGACTGTCCCCACTCATCCAGGATATTTACTTGTACGCCTACTTCAACGGGGAGTCCGTTTTCATAAGCGAGTTCAAGGTTTCCTTCATTGAGAAGAACGTCCGCATCAGGGTCGGTGAGATCTTCAAGGCTGGATAGGTCCGCTTCAATGGTTTCATCGGCTGAGAACGCCCCTGAGAAGCTTAGTGGGATACCAGCACCAATGGATGCTTCCATGGTGAACGGTTTCTGAAGCTGTACCAGGCCTCCGCTTGAACCTTGAACGAGTCCTTTTCCTACGTATCTGAACTCTTCAGGCAACGAGCTTATGAATTCATCCAGGTTGGAATTCGTCTGGTTGATTTCGATGACTTGAGTTACGACCTGTTCAACAGATGGAGAACCAGGGATCGTAAACTTAATCAGGTTCTCAGGAGCAATCGGTGATCCTTCGAACACAAAGTCTTGCGCGAGTGTGTCTGCAGCGGATACGGCGAAGTCGTTTTGTCCGCTGAGGTATACTGGATTGCCATCGCTATCTATACCTACCATGGCCGCATAGAAGACGATGTCTGCACCAAGGTTGGTGTTGATATTAAAGGTAAACTGAGCGCCATTAAACTGGAAGCCGTCCAGGTCATACTCGTTGAGTTCACTGAGGCTGCCCAAATCCATAACCTCTGCTTCCGCGTTGCTCATGATTTCGAGCACGCCATCATTATTTGCATCTTCGGTCAAATCGATGGCGCTTGCGCTCATGATGGCTTCAACGCGAGAAATTTGAAGGTTTTGAGGTGCAATGGATGCACGGATTTGGTCTGCGATATTAAGTGAAGTCGGTTGCCCTGCTTCACTTAATGCAAACACATTGTAGGAGGCCTGGTTATCAACAGGGTAGATACGCACATTCGATAGATCGATTGCAATATTCTCGAGCGTGGTTTCTCCTGAAAGCTGGCTGTACTGGAAGCTCGAAGGATTTTGCGAAGAGCCCTGGAATTGAATCACGAGGGAATCAGAGGGTGAATACGGCGGTAATCTGAATCCTGGAAGGCTGAATCGCAGCGTTTCCATATCCATGTTCATCTCGTTCGTGATCTCTTCGATGAGTAGGGTGCCGGATTCAAGCTCAACGAATTCATGGCCGCTTTCAAAGCTTACATCATCTACATCTATGTCAAGGATGCCATTGGATGTGAATTCTTCAGCTTCTGGAATGAAGTACAGCTCATCTACTTCCACATTTCCTGTAACGGTCGTGAAGAGGCCATCGGAATCTTTGATGATGGCGCTTGCTCCTCCTGTTCCAGGACTGGAAGCAAGCACTTCAACCTCGATTTCACTTGAAATCACTTTACCAGTCATCGGGAATACGAGATCTACAGCAGTCCCAGTGGGAATGGTGCGGCTCGTTCCAGCAGGGAGATCATCCAGGTTAAACATGACGCTAGGAGCTGTGATGGTACCTACATCCCCCAGGTTGCGGGCCGTTAACTCCGTGAGTGTTACATCAAATGCAAGGTTGTTTGCGATGTTGATCGTAATCGAGCCGCCGGCTGCAATAATACCTGAGAATTCGGTGTCACCACCAAGAGATAATGCATCTCCGGAAGCATCGATGTCATTCTGTGCCGGCACATCACTCACGCCGGTCTCTGCATATTCAAGAGGGCGTACTAACGTGGTTACTTGAACGTCGTTAGGGTTTGTTACCATTGGGGTATCGCCTTCCGTCGTAGTGACATCCAATCGATAGGTGGCGTCAGCGGTGAGTAAGCCGCCTGAGACGTCCATCAACGCCGTTGCTTGTTGCCCTGGTGCAGGGGCAGAGCTAAACGATGCCCGTGCAATTTCGATGGTTGTACCCCCATCCGGCCGTTCTAAAATTACCTCAGGAGCTCCCCCAGCTGCGTTCGTCAAGGTGCCGCTCGCCAGTCCATTGTCAAGCGTAAACTGAAACTGGTTTACATTGCTGGTTGAGGAAGAGAGGCGGACCGATTCAACACTAACATCAGACAGGTTGATCAGGTCTACAGTAGGGGGGACAAGTACATTTCCAATTGGATAAGAAGGGACCGCTGGATTTACAGGCGCTGAAGGGATGTTTATCTCTGGTGAGGTAAACAAGCCGACGTCTGAGCCAAACGTTTCTGTTGAGAACCCTTGTTCTTCAAGAGAGCCAATCGATACGCTGACTGTTATTGGATCAAGAGAAATTTCGCTGATTAGATCGTCCAGGTCGCCAATGTCCAGATCATCCAGCTCCTGGTTAATAAGAAGCTTATTGTTTGTAGGATCGACACTGAACAGTGTATCAAACGAGGCGTCCGTTGAGTCAATTAACGGGGTTAGGCCTGATGCATCAGGCCCTAACAAGACAAACGTTTTGTCTAGAATTAACGGTGCCTTTACACTGGTGGTCAGGCTGAAATCAGGTGATTCAGTCGGGATGTCGCATCTGCTTAGCAGAACGACCATAGCAAGGCAACACAACGCTCTTGCCGTGAAGGAAAAATGACGTAGCATGGATTATGTGTCTATTCTTGTGCATCTATTTCGGGGACGAGCACAAGGTGGGGGATAGATATAGGTGGGCAGAGGTGGTATCGGATGGAAAAGGGGAAGGTTAAGTCCGGACTGGTGGCTCCGGACTCTTATGTGTCCTCAAAACATGACACGTTGTATATAAATAACCTCTATTATTGGGGAGAAACTGCTGAGTATTGCCCTTTAGGTACTCCGGTTCGTTTTTTGTAAATAGCCGGACACAACACTGAATCAGAGATGTGCGATGAAAAAATTGATATTTCTAGGCCTTTTATTTTTTGCTGTAGCCCCTTTGCAGGCGCACATGCAAGATGACATAGATCACATTGTCCTTTACATACAACAAGCGATTGAGAGTGGAAATGCGGAGTCTTTGGTTAATAAATCGAGTTCCTATGTGGAGGTTACTCTACTAGGGAATACGACGATGTACAGCCGGGCACAAGCGGGTTACATCCTTCGCGAGTTTTTTCGAGAGCATCCCCCGTCAGATTTTGCGTTTCAGCGCCGGCTGAATGTCGGCACCGACTGGTACATGTACGGGAGCTACAGAAATGGCGCTCAGAACCAGGTGTATAGAATGGAAGTGCGCATTCGGAGGAACGGGGAAGGGTATGAGATAAAGAACATTAGAATATCGTATGTTAGGAAATAGAAGAACCGCCTTGTTTACAAGGTACTCAAACTCGAACCTCTTCTAACTTATGCCTAAGGGGCCAACGGATAAAAAAAAATTGCTTCGGAAAGGGTCGCCTTCAGTATGGATGGCGTCTATAATAGGCAGTCTTGTACTCACCCTGATCGTGATCTCCGTGCTAAAGGAGCAACACATTGGGCGTATTGAGGGCCGGCTCCTAAAGGAAAAACAGTGGGTCGTAAAAAAAGCACATCAGCGCATCCGCAAAGACCTAAACCAATCCTTCAAAGAACTTCATCAGAGAGCAAAAGATATTGCAGAGGATGAGGAAATTGTAGAAGCACTTCAGTTGTTTACGTCGAATGCAGCTCCTGCCAGTCAGCAGGAGCTTATCCAACGATTTTCTCAATACAACGTCGATGAACAACGTTCTGTTGAACTCTATACGGTAGCTCCTCGCCTGGTAGCCTGGAACGGGTTTAGTATGCCTTTAGGAGAAGCTCCTCTGACGTCTCAGTTCTCTAACAGTATCCAATACGAATCAATCGAGGACAGGGGCGTTTGGAATGCGCTAGCGGCGTGGCATCCTGTAACTTATCAGGGGCAGGTTATAGGTGCCGTTCGTGCGATGAGTCTCATCGAAGCACAAATGCCGGTCGAGAACCAGTACCTGGAGAGCTTTAGCCTGGCTGACTCGTGGCAACGGATCACTCAATTGCCTGTAAGGGTCTGGTTGAATCAAGAGGTTGAATTGGCCGAGTCGCTTTCAGACGAAACCGGTGTTATTCATGCGATTAAGGACCCAGCTGGGATACCCATCGGCAGCATGTACATTCCCTATCCGAGCAAAGAGGAGCTAGAGACTCGGATTTCTAATCAATACGTTGATTTCCAAAATTTGGTGTTAACTCTTTTGATGATTTCCCTTATGGCCGGTCTGCTCTATGGGATGCCTCGGGTGGTTGGGAGTGGCAGGGTATTGTCTGAAAAAAGGCTGTGGAGCAGAGTTGTGCCCTATTTTGTGCTCCTTTCGCTTTCGTGGTGGGGGATGCGCTTTTTTATGTTGTACCTGGAAGTACCTGCGCGATGGCAGAGAGGCAAGGCTCCTTTAGCTCCTTTGTTTGACCCAACTCATTTTGCCTCAGACCTTGGTGGTGGGTTGTTCAGATCCCTGGGGGATACTTTTATAACGGGTATTTTTATCCTGTTATTTTCTATATGGCTCTTCAGGCTTGTTCAGCGATTCTCCGCACTCTGGATTAAGAAACAGGAATCTCAAGGCCGATCCTTGTTAGGCTGGGTAAGGGTGATTGCTGGTTTCATAGTGGCTATCCTGGTTTCTCTGTCCGTAGTCCATGTATTAGGTTCAATCATACATAGAGCCGTCCTGGATAGCACGTTGAACTATGCCGAACGATCGGGGATTATTCCTGATCGGCTCGTGTTTTTTATGTTCTGCACACTGATGATTATTGGTATAGCGAGCGTCATTATTCAAATCGCATTTGCATGGTATTCGGTAAGCCAGGCTCGTTTGCATATCCCGGGGCCTAAAGTCGCGAACGTTGTAGCTGTCACTCTTCTTATTGTGAACGGTCTCGCTGTATGGGGATATGTGGAGCGGTTTAGTTCGGGGTATCACGTCCCTTTTGTAATTGCCCTTATCGTCACAACGAGCATTTGGGCCGGTAGTTTTATCATCTCCCGGTATCCTTCCAGGATCACAGAGTGGGTTCATTTTCGGGCGGCACTCTTGGGAGTCCTCGTCCTTGCGGTCCCCTTATATGCTCTGTTAGCCGGAGGCATTGAGGCACAGCAACGTCAATTGATGGAGGAAGCTGCGAGTTCGTTTACGTCTCGTCAGGATCCTCGCGTCGTCTTTGCGATCGAGGAGGTGTTGTACGATGCAGGGGCAAATGAGGAGCTTGCGATTGCAATTAGTGGTAATGAGGATACCCAGGAGGTATCTGTTTTAATGGAGCGCCTTTTAAGGCTTTCGCCATTATCATCGTTGATTACTCACGACGTGAGCGTTGTGGTTTTTGATACGTCGAATACGCGTGTAGAGGGCTATTCGCAAGGTATTCAAGACGGTCCAGAAGCAGGTATTGGGATTGCAGAAAGAGACGAATATTTAACACTCAAACTCATGTACGAGGAGAGTGGATCAGACAGTATTCTGGTAGACATCTTGACTGGCCGCCACGAAGAAGATCGATTTCAGTATGGGGGCATTGGCCCTATCTATGCTGCTGACACCTCAGATGTAGTAGTAGGATGGATCATCGCTAGAGCTGAACCAAGAGCGCTATTAAGAGATGAAGGAACGCTCTTTCCCAAAGTATTGCTTCCCCAGGGAGTTAATCAGCTCAAAAGCAATCTTTCTCTAGCTCAATTTCAAGGTGAAGTCCTGGTGCGAAGCCTGGGGTCAGACTTTGGGCAGTATCGGATGCGTGAGGCTGTATATGACCAGTTGAAATTAAATGAAGACTATTGGCTTGAGGAGAAAAGCGGAGATAAAAAGTACCTGTTCTATTACAAACGATCCCTGGACGAAAACCCTTCAGTGACCAGTACGCCTATTTCTGCTATCACGGCGGTTCGCGCTTCTCAAATGAATTTTTTCGATCATCTGTATTATTTGCTACGGCTTATAATTGCTGGGATATGCGTAGGAGGGCCCTTGTATATCTTGGGTAGGCTAAGCGGGTTTAACGTGAATACCCAACTCCGGTATAAGGACCGTGTGCTTAACGCCTTTCTCGGGGTAGGGGTTGTTGCTGTAATTTTTGTGGGTATAGTGGGGCTTCGCGTGATTACGGCCGAAAATGACAATGCGATTAGAAGCTGGATTAGAGCCCAACTGGATCGGGTTGAAGAGTATTTAACGCTGAATGCCGAATTTGGTGAACTCCCGTCTGAGGTGCTCGCTCGTGCAGACGTCAACGACATTGCGGAAAAGGTAGGGCTAGACATCAATGTGTATGAAAATACCTCTCTATCAAGTACCAGTAGGGAGCAACTGGTTGAAGATCGGCTCATTGATAAACGCTTACCGATCTATGCGTATTATCAGTTGTATTATGAGGGGGCACGGAACGCCTACGAGGAAGAGCAGGTGGGAAATTTTCATTATACGGCTGGCTATAGGGTCTTGTCTGATAGCGAAGGGCAGCCACGGTTTGTGATCTCCGTACCTACGTTGCCAGAACAGGAACGGATTGAGGAGGAGCGTGCCCGAACAGTGGCTTATCTTTTTGGGGCGTTGCTTCTACTGGTTATTGCAGTGATGTTAACCGCCTCGTTACTTGCCAATGCCTTGTCGCGTCCGATTGGGCGACTTAGGGAGGGGTTAGAAGCTGTAGCCAAGGGGCGTTTTGAGCGGCCACTACCCGTCGATACGCGGGATGAAATAGGGACCCTCGTTAAGACCTTTAATTCAATGCAGGAGCAACTGGCAGAGAGCCGCAGGAAGCTGGCACAACAAGAGCGGCAACTTGCATGGCGCGAGATGGCTCGCCAGGTAGCGCATGAGATTAAAAACCCATTAACGCCTATGAAGCTCTCCGTGCAACACCTACGAAGGGCCTACTCAAACCTTGATACAAAGGAGACAGCATTACCAGAATCAGACAACCGGTTTAAAAATCTGTTTGAGAAGATTACAACAACGCTTATAGAGCAAGTAGATGCACTGGCACGCATTGCAAATGAGTTTTCATCTTTTGCACGAATGCCTAAACGGCTCCTCGAACCGCTTGATCTTAATGCGGTGCTGAAAGAAGCAGTGGATTTAATGCAGGAGCAGATAACTCCGAGAATCGAAGTTGATTTTCATGAAGAACCCCTTGTTCTTCAGGCCGACCGAGAAGAATTGCGGCGCATTTATATTAACCTGATCAAAAATGCGATTGAGGCCTCTTCGCACAAGGACGTTTTTAGAAT
>JAHQVL010000079.1 GCA_019634345.1 Rhodothermaceae bacterium | reverse complement strand
GCATTGACACCCAAATCAGCCAGGTAATCCAGTTGTTCAATAACACCAAAGAGATCACCGCCCTGAAAGCCCTGTTCTTCTGGCGGACTCCCCCAATCCTTGAATACAACCCCTCGTTGTGGCTTCACTCTTTCACTTCGGGCAAATCGATCGGGGAATATCTGGTAAAATACTGCGTGCTTTACCCATTCGGGAGTTTGAATCTTCATATCTGCTTTATGCGCCAAACATTGTTGAGGAGTATACAAGAGTAGTGAAAAAGAGCATGTGACTGGCATATTCCTTGTAGCCCTTAAAGTCAATGCACTTTCTTTTTCTACGACACCTTATTTTCTGCGCGTAGCAATACCCCAAGGACGTGCTATTGATCCCCTCTCCCCCCTCCCTTTGCCCCACAAACGACCAACTACACTACTGCAAGCTCAATCATGCCATCTCTGTCAACTACCAAGCGGATCTTTATCTGCCTGGGGGTCCTGTTTTTGATTCAGATTCCTGCTTTTGCTCATGTAAAATGGTTCAGTTCCTTTGCATGGGTGGATCCTCCTCTGACCCTCTCTGAAGTGATGACCCCTTTGTTTTTTGTTTTATCACTTGTGAGCGTTATTGGAATAGGTTCTGCTGTATTCCTGGATGATTTGCTAGTGCGTCTTCCTTTGTATAAAACACTTGAAACGCGCCTTAAGCGCTATGAAAACAAGAGCGATTTGATCATTCGCATTGCTACGGGAGCAGTGTTGCTTCTTTCATGGCAATCAGGCACCTGGCTCGTTCCTGAGCTAGAAACAAACAGCGCGCTGATAGAATTGTCTCAACTCATCTTGGCCATACTGATTATCTCAAACTGGAAAACCAGGTATGCCGGGTACGGCGTTATCTTTATGTACCTGGCCACAGTATTTACCTATGGGCTACTCCATATGCTGGACTATGTCTATCTATTTGGTGCCGGATACTACCTTGTCATATCGACATCGCAAAAAAAGAATCACAGAGCCTCTGCATTGCCTGCCCTGTATGCGAGCGTTGGTTTCTCCCTGTGCTGGGCAGCAATTGAAAAGCTGGTGTATCCGCAATGGGCACTTGAGATACTGCACAAAAATCCCTTCTTAACCATGGGGTTTGACTCCACGTTTTTCTTACAAGGTGCTGCATTTGTTGAGATCAGCCTTGGATTTATCCTGATCGTCTGCCTTTTGCAGCGCCCGATTGCGTTAGCTATAACCTTCTTGTTTATTTCAACAACGCTGCTTTTTGGCAAAGTAGAATTCATCGGACATGCTATCGTTCATGCAGCACTTATTGTTTTTATCCTGAAAGGAACGGGCGGGACGTTTAGAACACCTATCACGTTCTTTTACCACATGCACCAACGCGTTCTCTTCTCGGTAATCGCCTTTACGTTGATGCTGGTCATTCTCGTTCCATGGTATACACACTCCGCTCAACGGAACTATCAAGTTGCACTGGCAACGATGCCCGAGGACCCTCATAAAGTAGAGATAGAAACAGCAGGCCTGGCCAGTATTCCAGATCTTCAGCTATCGATTGAGAAAGATGATCATAGTGGATGGAACCTCTTCATCGACACGTCCAACTTTGAGTTTTCGCCAGAGCATTGCGGAGAAGAGCATGAGATGGGATTTGGCCATGCTCACCTTTACCTGAATGGCGAGAAAGTAGCACGACTATACAGTCCATGGTATCATCTAGCCGATTTGAAACCGGGCACGTATGAGCTTACGGTCTCACTAAATGGAAATAACCATGGACTGTATGTAAATAACGGGAAGGCAATTGCTTCAACACAGCAATTGGTTGTCAATTAAAAGGCAACGCCTACATGAACGGCCATCGCTAACGTTTTAGACACGTTTACAGGCGCTCCCTGGTAATCGGGTGCTTCTTGATAGAACCGCACGGGAACCACAGCCTCTACAAAAAACGAGGTATTGGGGTCGTTTGGAAATGGAAATGACTTGTTTAGCAGTGGAGTAACACCAAAAGAGCCTCCCGTCTCAAACGCAGCGCGAAGGCCAAATGTAAAGTTGTTTGTTAATCCCATCAATACTCCTGGGTGCAGCAATACGTTTGTTACGGCATTTTCATCAAGGAAGGGAACGACCTCAAAATCAAATGCTACATTGTGGCGCATTTTTATGGTTACTCCCATTGGAAAACCACCAACCAAATTATCGGTTATTGTAGAAACATCTCCATCTGTAGATTGCACCATGGGGACAACTACCCCAATGTGACCACCAATATCATTTTGAGCATTTGCAGGCGCTAAACATAATAAAGAGAAGCATATTGACAAGAATGCCCCTGACCATACTTTTTTTGAATTCATCATTGTAATAGATATTCAATTCTTTAATACCAATTCGAGAGGGGCTTAGGACTGCGCTGGAGGGAAATGAGGCAGCCAAGAACCTGATTACAATGATTATGCCGCACATTATAGAGTTAAATCCACTCCAATTGCTTGTTTTTTGACAGGCTTTTCTCAAGATGAGTCTAATAGTTCAACGA
The DNA here is from genome assembly GCA_019634345.1 of Rhodothermaceae bacterium. Classification (GTDB taxonomy): domain Bacteria; phylum Bacteroidota; class Rhodothermia; order Rhodothermales; family JAHQVL01; genus JAHQVL01. Next base: position 17,006 of record JAHQVL010000079.1, on the reverse strand, counting down.
AAGAGCTACAGGGTTTGATTTCTATACGCTTATGCCTTCTGAGTCCTCTCAACGGACTATTTAAATGCTGGCATCATGTTTGGTTAACTGAAATGCGTATCCCCTCTCTCGTTTCAGATGCCCCTCCAGTACTCCCTAACTACATTTTCCAGGTACCGCAAGCATCTACTAAGGAAACATGACCCAAATTCATACACCACCTCAAACCAAGCACAAACGCGTTGTAATTATTGGTGGCGGTTTCGCAGGATTGTCCCTCGCCAGAGAACTCCGCAAACAACCGATTGAAGTTGTCCTTGTGGACAAAAACAATTATCACACGTTTCAACCCCTCCTCTACCAGGTTGCAACAGCCGGTCTTGAACCCGAGGAAATCACTTACCCTCTCCGAAGCATTGTACAGGGACAAAAGAATGTCCGCTTCCGATTAGGAGAAGTAAAACGAGTAGATTGGAAGCAAAAAAGAGTATACCTCGCAGACGACCAATCTTTGAGCTATGACTATTTAATATTGGCGGCCGGTGCAACACCCAACTACTTTAATATAGAAGGAGCAGCTGAAAACTCATATACCCTCAAGAGCCTCTCCGATGCAATTCGTCTCCGAAGCCATATACTGCAATTGTTTGAGAAAGCAGACCAGGATCCCTCGCTAATAAAGAAAGGCATACTCAACTTCGTCATTGTTGGAGGCGGCCCAACGGGTGTTGAGATGGCTGGTGCGCTTACTGAACTCATCCAACACACCTTCAAAAGAGATTATCCGCACTTACCCTTAGATAAAGCAAAAGTTGTTCTGATCGAAGCCGGTGATTCCTTGATCAGTATGTTCAAGGAAGAATCATCCGCCCATGCACTAGAGAGGCTTCAAGAATCCGGTGTCCATGTAGCACTTGGTGAACGCGTGGTTCGCATATCAGACAACGCGGTTTATCTAAATAGCAAAAAGATGATCTATAGCACTACGACGATTTGGGCTGTAGGCGTTAAAGCAGCTCCGCTTGCTGATGCTCTGAGCGTAGAGCAAACCCGAGGCGGACGAATCACGGTTGATTTTAACCTCAGAATCCCTGGCCGCCCCAATACCTTTGTTATTGGCGATATGGCCGCGGCTATGGATAAGCAGGGCAATCTCTTACCTCAACTTGCATCCGTTGCACAGCAAGCGGGTAAGCATGTAGCTAAACAAATTACAAGGGAACTGGACGGAGAGGAGTTACAGTCCTTTGTATTTAAAAACCCTGGACAAATGGCAACGATTGGGCGCCATGCAGCGGTTGCCGAATTTCCTGGTGACATTCGATTTGCCGGCACGTTCGCCTGGTTTACGTGGCTCGTATTGCATTTAGCTGTACTTTTTGGATTTAAGAACAGAATGCATGTATTGATCAGTTGGATCTGCAGCTATTTCAGCAACTGCCGTGGTGCTCGGCTTATCTTGAATGAGCCATCAAGTACACCGGCTAAAACCAAGCCTTACAGGATACCTAAAGAAGGTATAAAGCAGAAAGAACCGCTGCGGCCAAATGTACAACGAGTTGCGCCTCCTCAAATGGATCCTTTAGAACGTATCCATGCTATCATCGATCGATCAGAGCATGTCAGGCGTCCCTTTTAGCAAGAGGAATGTAATTTGCACGTTCGTTGAGTAATGTAACGACTAAAAGTGTATATTATTTAAAGAATCTATGCCTCTCAGCAGGTAACTCAACCCTATTAGGTACCTTTTATGAAACTATTTCGCCCCAGTATTTACCTGCTCACACTATTACTCCTGTTAGGTGCATGCTCTTCTTCGAAAGAAACAGCCGAAGAGGAAGGTGAAGAAGGCGCCCTGGTTAGAATCGATGAAAACTTACCTGCTGTGCGCCAGGCACGGGTCTTCCTTGATGGCAAGGATAAAGGCTTAACTCCTCGGGTATTGCGTGTGGATCGTCGATTTAATTACAGTGAGATTTTACTGAGAATCGGTAAAGAACGTGTACGGTTTTTCGAAATCGAACAAACTCGATCATCTAACTCGAATGAATTGCTCTATTCGTTCAATGCAACAAATACCGATGGATATTACACGGAGATTAACGTAGAGGATCTCCCAAAAAGAAGAGATAACTATTATTATATCCCATTCCGTACAGACCCATTACTTATTACGGATCGGCAGTACGGATTACAAATAATTGTTCAGTAACAGGATTATCAATTGCTTAACGCCTGGAGGGCTGGATGTTCGAAAGCATCACCTCTGGGCGTTGTTTTTTTGATCTATTCTCATTTCTGCCTCCTGCCATGAAATTGCTCTCCAACTCCCAATACGTCCTCTCTCTTAGTTTTTCCCTTTGTCTTTTTCTCTCCTCTTGTCAATCCCAAAATTTTTTTGGCAACGACAATGAAGGCATGGCAGCATTTACTGCCCAAGTCGCGACCGTTTTTGTAGAAGGGAAAGACCGTGGCACAACACCCCAAACGCTTCGCATTTATAGAGGGCGAAAAGAATTGTCTATTGCGCTCAAACAGGGACGAAAAACGGTGCGCACATTTACCCTTGAAGAGACGTATAGCCCCAATGCAGGAGAGATTGATTTCAGTTTCAGAGGCTCTTCGGAAGCAGGTACTCTTCGGTTTACGGTCGAAGAACTACCTACTCAGGACAAGCTCAACTATGTTATCCCTTTCTACGAGCAGGTTTTTACTGTTGAGGATAATCAGTATGGGTTAACCCTGATCATTGCGGATTGACCGATCCTCTATGGGGTCAACTCGAATTTCTGGGACTTCTCGGTTGTTGCTCCTGTTGCGGTGTCCGTAATTCGGATGGTCATCGTATACATCCCTGGATCCACTTGTTGCACATCAAACTCAGCGTATTCTACGGGTGAGCGCAGTTCACTGAATCGCTCTACTTTTAATGTCAGTATAGGACGATTCTTTCGTTTTCTCTTTTGGTTTTTCTTATTCGCTGTCAGGATATACTCGATTTCATAGCCCGACATATCGTCACTATTATAAGCCAGGTTATACACTTCGAAATAGATATATACAATCTGATTCAACGAGAATCGCTGGAAGGGATTGGATTCAATCTTGTACCCATTCCGCGTGTACCTGCTTTTCCCTAACAAATCGGGCTCTATGCGATGCGCAAATAACAAGTCACTCATCATCAGCTCATCGCCGGAGTAATCCGGAACAGTGTATCCAAACTTATAGCCCCCCATCAAGGAAGAGTTATCGGGTACCCCATGAAGCGCAACAACATAACTATCCGGCAACACTTCGGACCGATGAAAATCTATGATGGCCGCCGTTTCATCCTCTGTGTAAGGCAGTTCTTTAATGGATGAATACCCATCAATCGTCTGCCAGCTTGTATCCAATACCGCATATCCCGTCTCTACAGGTATCTTTTCTTGCTTCTCTCCTTCCCAGGCTTCCGAAATCTTGCCCATGGGAAGGGCATAATACATGTCTAATTCCGTCGTACCTTTACCAGAATCTCCCCTAAAACTAACCACGATGTACGGGATAGGCATCGATTCGATCTCTTCTTCCCAGGTATGCTTGTCAAGAGCCAGGCCTAACTCCACGGACTCCTGGCTTTTTTCAATCATGAACTGACGCGTTTCTTCTATCTCCAACTCAAACCGCTGCGCCTGTCCGGTTGTGCTCGCATTCCCAACCGACGTCGCCTCTTCTTCCAGGTCTGAAAATTCCGTATTCCCATCTTCCAGCTCTGCATTAAAGGCAAAGTTATCAACAGTCTCTGTACTTGCCTGTGATTGATTGCGAATGGCGCGAAGCATGGATGCATAGGGATCCCCCCAATGCTCCCGGCTCTCTAGCATGGCCATACTGGAGAGTAATGGGGTGAGCCTCCAGTTATTTTCTTCGTTATCAGCCACAACAAAATGGAAGTCGATATCCGGATCGCTGTATCTCCATGATTCATTCAGTGAATACCCTGCAGAATATTGCCGCTCGCTGGGCATCCAATTCGAAGTCTCAATCCCAAAGATTTGAGTCCTAAAGAAATTATCCGGCCCACCAACATGAGTTATTTTATCTAAAGGAGTGCCATTTCGGATATAGACGAGCCCTTTGTCATTAAACTCCTCGTTTAAGAAAGTTACCCGAGGGAAGTTGAGATAGCCTGCTTTGTCCGGGTTATTGTGCCAACTGCGTATACCGTAATAGAGGTGCTCCTTTTCAGCAACCAGCATCCGATTGTAATGCGTCGTCACCCGAACATTTTCGAGGCGGCCCGGCATTGGATCGCGTTTCTCCAGTAGCGCTTTAAAGAACGCCTTTTTTTCTTCGAATGAAGTAAGTTTTTTGTACTGAATGAGCTCTGCATCTTCCAGGATATACTTAAAGTCTTCGAACACATACGCAGCAGCTGCTTCAGACTGGATTTCATTGATTGCCTGGTCTACCAGTTGCTGCGCCTTCAACGCTTCTCTATTAGCATAATAAAGACGGGCACGTATCAGCAGTATAGGTTGAAGTGGGAACGCCAATGATGAACTCGACTTAAGTTTGTCCAACCGACCAGCCGCAAAGTTAGGTCGGCCGGCTCTTCGATCCATCTCAGCGAGAAAAAGCTCCCTGTAACCTTCGGGCACCTCTTGCAATAGGTTTTTTGCCTCTTCTTCTTCTTCAAGCTCAATGAGATACTTGTACGTTCGAAACAACCCAATATGCGTTTCTACATTGTCTGGATGAATGGCGAGTTGACGATGTCCTAGATGAATGGCTTCTGCAAAGTTGCCCAGGTATCTCTGTAGTAAGCTCAGTTGGTAAAATACCGTCTCATAAGTGGAATCGGCCTTAGATATCTCGGTAAATAGATCGATCGCTTCTTGGCGATGTCTCGGTGCGTATACGACATCAAACTTTGCTATTTCACGGTGAATGATACCCTTTAGATATTTTGCTTCGAGATGTTCATTATCTATGCCATACGCTTTATCGATAGAGGACAACGCCTCTTCCCACTTTCGTTCTTGCACAAGCACCCTGGCCAGCCCTATATGCGCTGGTGCGTACTCCTTATTTTCTCTGATAATACTCCGATAGCCTTTGCGGGCTTCTGACAAATTAAAGGACCGCAACTGGTGGTCAGCTTTTTTTATCTGAAGGGCATAAGAATCTTCTGCCTGAGCGCTTGTGTTCTGAACAAGAAAACACAAGCACCCAAGCCAAAAAATTAACATGACGGGTAGCTTTGCTGATTTAAAGCGAGCAGACCAGTTAGATTGTAAGCCACCCATAGCCCAATGTGGTTAATGCCTTAACGTTGCAAAATGGATGAACGCACGGCGGTTGGTGTTAGCGAAGTAAGTTCAGAGATTCGAACCATTCGATTTTCCTTCACACTTTTTCGGGCTGCAATCCCGACCAGGATCGACATTGCGCCATCCCGGGCGCCGGCAGATTGCCTGTAAGGATCGGGCAAATTTGGATTCAGGAAGATCTTATCTTTTAATCGCGTATCTCCTCCTCCATGCCCACCACCACCATGTGGTATCTGGATAAGCTGTGTGTACCCAAAGTTATCCGTCAGGCGAAGTTCGTCATAGTCATCCATCACCCACGGTTGTCTCTCATGTATCCACGCTTCCAATCGCCCCTTCGTTCCATTAAATGCGATTCGGTAGCCTTCGTAGGGCGAGTAGGTCGTGCACGAATAACTAACCTGCACACCGTTCGCATATTTGATCTGTGCGCCCATTTTATCCGGTACATCAATCTCTTCTGACCATACACAACCATCACGTAGATAGCCGTCATGGTGTTCATGGTTGACATATAAATCCATGGACCGCCGATCCTGAGTAATATCCCAATAAAACTGGCACGAATCTTTATGCGGGCAAGGCCGGCAGTTGGTATGCCTGAATCCATTGTTTGAACCGTAAAATTCAAGGGCACCATTCGCATACACTTCCATGGGTTCAGAATCCAGCCACCAGTTCAGAAGATCGTAATGGTGCGTAGCTTTATGCACGAACAACGTCCCGCCAAACTTCTCTTTCCCATGCCAGCGCCTGAAGTATGCCGCGCCATGATAGATATCCAGATACCAATGAAAATCAACGGAAGTGACTTTACCAATCCGCCCTTGCATCAGCAATTCTTTCATTTTCTGGCGATGGGGTGAATAGCGATAGTTAAAGGTGACTATTACATCCTTTCCCGTTTTCTCCTGCGCGTCAAGAATAGCCTGGCATTTCTCTTCATCCGTCGTCATCGGCTTTTCGGTGATGATATTACAACCCATTTCCATTCCCTTCACGATATACTCGTGATGCGTAGAATCAACGGTTGTCACAATCACTGTATCCGGTTCAGTCTCTCTAACCATTTTCTCGAAGTCGGAATAGAGCGGACAATCCACTCCGATATATCCTTTTGCATATTCCAAGCGGCCAGGATTTGGATCACATAGACCAACAAACTCGACCTGGTCCTTGTATTGCTGAACAATAGATCGTCCCCACATTGATGTGCCCCGAACGCCCGTTCCAACAAGAACCACTTTCATTTTTTCCTTTTGAGGTGAAAAAGCAGCTAGAGGATTTGCCACCATAGCACCTGCAACCAGTGAACTACCAGTAGCAATAAAATTCCGACGTGAGATGTGATCTTCTTTTTTCATTCTTAAGTTTTATGGTTTCTTTCGAATACGATTGAGAACGTCTTTCCAGTTCACTAAAGTAAACTTTCTACCAACCGTTCTACAAAATCAATGGGTTTTACCCCTTGAATACGATCAACAGTGAATCCTTCCCGATCAATGAAGTACGCATCAGGAGTACCAACAACTCTATATGCTCGCGAAACTACCGTATCGTCAAGCAATACTTTATAAGGAATATCAAACGCATCTACAAACGCTCTAATCTCTTCTTCGCTCGATGTCCGAAGGGCAATGCCAATAACTTCTACTCCTTGAGTCTGATAGTCGAGGTACAGATCATTTAAATCCGACGCTTCTGCCTGGCATATTGGACATGTTGTGGCGAAAAAGTTTAGTATGACCACCTTTCCTTGTGTGCTCGAAAGCTGAAAAGGCGTTCCATCCAGGTCCTCCAGGATAAAGTCGACCGTTTGCACGCGATCATCTTCAGGGGTGTTGTCCTGAGCCGTGTCGCAAGCGGAAGCGACAAGTAAAACAAAAACCAGGAGTGCCTTAATGGGTAGGCGCATTATTATAGATTTTGAAGCCATATCGCATCTTTTTAGGACCTGAAGAAGCCGGCCTTTCTGTTCAGAGAAAAGCCGGCTATAAACAGGAACTTAACAACATCCCAATAGGGACTAAAATAAGTTATTCTCCGATCTTAAACCCGATGGTGATTCGGTGTACTGCATCGAAAAACTCACCGAAATCAGCATAGGCATAATCAGCCCGAATCGTACCAACGGCGCTGACGTCGTAGTTGATTCCGAGGCCGGCTGTAAAGCCTTCTTCATCATAGTTAAATTTATAACCGGTGCGGACATAGAAGGTCTTCATGAAGCCGTACTCAACTCCAGCATGAAGGCGCTCAGAAAAGTCGCGAGGGTGCTGCCAGTCAACCGCAAGCGTCAATTCGCTATTTTGTTCTACTGCTTCAGGAATTTGAAGCAAGTCCATGGCAACCCCAAAATCGAAGTTCAAGGGCAACTCAAAACGCTGGTTAAAGTAGTCGGATTGATTGGAGAAATTCCGAATCGACATCCCAAATCGCAGGTCTCTAAATCCGGTGAAATAGGTGGTCCCGAAATCCAAGATGAAATTGTCCACAGAGTTTCCGACATCCCGGTTATTCCCCTCCACTTCGTCGAAAATGGTCACAGTACCCAGATCCTGTTCGGCATAGCGGATATTACCACCAATGGCAAACTGATCCGAAATTTGCCGTGCGTAGGAAATACCAATAGCAAATTCAGAGACCGTAAAGGAGCCTAGATCCGCAAAACCAGCCAGGTCATCGACAGGCACCGTTCGCCGGAACGTACCGTAATCCATCCAGACCAGGTTGATTCCAAACGTACCGAGCCCGCCTGCATTGTATGCAGCGGCCAATCCATAGTGACTAATATCTGCTATCCAAGATGTTGAGTTCGCCATTACGTCAAACCCTTCCACAAAAGCAAGGCCTGCGGGGTTGGCAAACGCATCAAACGCAGTTCCCGATGTACTGGCCTGTGTACCTCCCATTCCAGCTATTCGAGCGCCCACGTCTATTTTCAAGAAGCCCATCCCGGCCTGAGCAAATTTCACAGGCTGCGCCTGGAGGCTTTCAGAACCGGTCAATACCGTCAGGGCCAGTATCGCGAGTAATGTGATGAATCGTTTCATAATCAAATGTTCTTAGGCAATTTCATTGTTGTGATAGAAGGATCAAATGATTATTTGATCACCACGAATTTGACAATCGCTTGCTCACCGGTAGAAGAACCGCTTGCGTCGGTTTCCTCGATGACAGCTATATAGACACCACTCACGATTTCTGTTGAGCTAAAGGTATCCTGAAATTGCCAATCATTGTCACCTGTACTTTCACGATGTTCAACCTGCTGAATGAGATCTCCGGTCATCGTGTAGATTCGTATGTTGGCGAAAGCAGGAAGGTTGAGAAATACCAGGCGTCGCCCTGGGTACTTATCCGCTCCTGCGGCATGGTAGGGGTTTGGTACAACAACGATATTGTCTTTCCAGTTTGGATCAGGCGAACGAGTAGGCGTAAGGGCCTCTATTTCCTTCTCAGACGTCGTGCCCGTGCGATTTAAGTAAGGACTACTTTCAACCCCATCTGCGTTGACTGACGTAATGTAGTAGTAGTAATCCTCCCCTCTATTCACTGACAAATCAACGTACTCAAAGGTATTCGGGTCATTGATTTCAGTGAGCAGCAAGAAGGTGGTGTCTGTGGGCGAAGTTACAGAAGAAGGCCGGTTAAACTCTCTGTAGATTCGGTAACCAGTAACCGTACCACCATCCTGATCCATAGTAGCTTCTTGTCCCCACTGTAACCTGATCTGATCATTCTCTGAAAAACCGGTGAGACTTGGCGTGGCAGGAGCTAAGGGGATATTGAATGATCCATCACCTTCTTTTACAGCTGCATTCTGCCATACTCGATTTGCAAGACCTGCTGTTTCGAAAACAAGATCGCGGCCAATATCCAATACGGCATTCTTGGCTGCTTTATCCAGCGTAGACCCAGCCGATGCAACAGTTTCCCCTGTTACAGGATTAACAATGTCATCAGGAAGCGGAACGAGCGGACGCTGCGTACTATTTCCATTCGAATAAGCTGCACCAGCATCAATTGCAGTGCGATGAGGGATCTGGCCCGAAACAAAGGCTGTGACGATACGCACATCTTCGCCAGGAGCTAAAGTGTACGGACCAAAACTAAACAGTACTGTCTTTTCCTGTTCTGTTACTGGGTCGAAGGTACCGTCATTCAGGTCGATTCCAGGTGAAACACGACGATATGGACCATCTTTACCAGGAAGAACATTTCCATCTCCGTCTACTGTCTCTGCATACGCACCCGGATTTGACGGATCCCATCCCTCAGCGAGGAATTTGTACATGCCTTCGTGTGTTTCCTCATTCAAGTTGGGAGACAACTCACGCTGGGACCAACCCGCTTTCCAAGGTTGTGCGGGATCATCTGTTTCATCCGAAGGGCTCGCATCTGCATGCAGTACCATATACCCCATATGCTGAGGCTCTCTAAAATTACCCCAGATACCATCAGGCTCTGCTCGGGTATCTATTGACGGGAACGCACTGGTCTGATCCGCATCCCAGGAATACCAGAGGCGCAATGAATCGGCAGACATATCGCCGGCAGCAAAATTCCGATAGGTTGCCCCGTAATAGTTACCCCATAAATCAGCAGGATAGAACGCATGGGCATTAGGGTCAGCCGTTGTGCCGAAGTATACGCCTTCCCACGTTTCATTCGACTGGTTGGTAAAGACATGCTCAAGAATAACCATGTCATCATACGCATCGTTCGCAAAAGCATATGCCCAACGCTCGATGAGAATGTTCATCCCATCCGGCCATGCAGTTACTGCAGTTTTGATCATCACATCCGCAGGAATAGACGAGCTAACAGGGTCGCCCCCGCCCAAGATGTCTGTACGATCTACGCCATCGAGTATTTTGTCTGGATACGGTGTACGATAGGTACGGCTAAATCCATCAGAAACAGGAACAGTAACATTCTCCAATTCAGAGTATTTGTGCTGAGCTACCTGAGCTACCTGTCGATTAAACGCTACCCCGGCAGCATCTGACCAATCGCGCTGAACCCCTACAAGAATCCCGTAGGTGTCCATCATTCTGAGATCAGAATCTGGTTGTGCACGCGGCCAGTTAATATCATCAGCCGTGAATGCAGAGTTGGTGGTATACAACATGGACCCTACGTTGAGGGTTCGTGTGTCTTGGGCTACAGCTTGCGAATGCAACCCAGCCAGAACAAAACACAACATGCATGCACTGGCGAGTATTTTTCTCACTAAATAGCGATTCATTCTATTATCCTCTTAATATCTCCTTTACAGAATACAGGAGCATTCCAAAAGCATAGCTATCCCTGTGAGCCTGATAGGCAGGCACTGTTTTATGGTCGGGAGAGCTTCTATCAAACCAATTGGAGTCGTACCTCTTCAGCAGCTACCACCAAGGGTAGGTGGCGGTAGTAGCTGCCAAAGGGACACCTAATTTGTGATTAGAAATTCAGGCGAACGCCGAACGTAACATCACGTCGATCAAGGAAGGTATACGGCGTGAAATCCGGCAGATCAATGTCATCGTCTTCCCAATCACCAGGACGCCGATCTCCGTTGATGCTTCCGTCAGGGTTCACAGTGATCCCAAGAGACTCCATATAAATTTGCTCCTGGTTGCGGAACCACTGGTGGCCGCTCCATGCCCAGTTTTCATCTTCTCTGTTAAATTGATCATCATCACCATCTTGCCCATTTCTGAAAGCCGTCATGTTACGCTGATTAAAGAGGTTGGTGATATCAACATAGATTGACGTTCGGAAATTATTTGAAGAGAAAAGCTCCTTCGTCATACGAAGATCCCAGCGCTTAAAAGGTCGCCATCGGATGTTGTTTTCGACGAGAGGAATGCTTTCGGGATTCCAGGTAAATCGCCTACCTCGTTGCCAGGTGTAAAGCAGGTTGATATTCCAGTCACCCAATAGAGACACATTGTCGCCAAAACTTGGCCCAAGGTCTGAAGGGGTATAGACATTCATATTCATCTTGAAGATGGGGCGAACATCCGGACTCGACACCTCTGCATTTACACGGCGAGATTGACGGCTTGGATCTTCGTAGAATCGATCAAACCCGAAGAGGCCTCTACTTTCAGACAACCAGTTTAAGCTCAACCAGCCACTGAAATAAGGGATCGTTCCGCGTCGAAGTTCGGCAAAGCCTTCAAGGCCGCGAATATCTCTAAACTGCCCATTCACACGGATATCCATGTCTCGGCCGCCATATCCCAGTGGGAAGAAGCGCGCTTCGATATCTTCGTCATTGATGTCCTTATAGTACCCTGTTAAACGCAAGCTTACACGATCAAACAAATTCTGCTCGTATCCAATCTCGTAAGCGATGGTTCGAGGAGGTGCCAGGTTTGGATTGCCGAAATCTTCGACGATCGACCCGCGGCTTGTCTGAATAGCGAGAGAATATTGATCCAGAGCATTAGGCCACTGGTAAAAGTGTCCGTAGTTGAAGAAGATCTTCGCTCGTGTAGTTATTGGGTGAGAAACCCCGATACGAGGACTCAGGCGAGCCTGAGATACCCGCTCGGTAGGTAGCTTATCATACAGGTCGATATTGCCATCGGCATCTGTTGTGTTTCCCGCAAGCAGCGTTTCAGCGTAGGGGCTATTTGCAGCATCGGGATTTTCTAGATCCAATGCAGGGAATTCACCCGATACGTGCCAGTCTAGCCGTAAACCAATATTCGCTACAAACCCACCAAATTCAAGCTTATTCTGTGCATAGGCTGCCCCTCTCCAGGGATCGGCATTTGACTGCCATGTGGTACCGCCGTTTACTGATGGGTCAACCGCTTGATAAAACAGTTCCATGTCGTCATAACGTACATCAATACCTGCTTTAATCTGGTAGAATCGGTTCACCTGGCTGGTAACGGCACCATTGAAGGAGTATCCACGAGTAGTGGTTTCGTCCACGCGGAGATTACAGGACTCCATTCGGTAATAACCTGTAACATCACGCCAGTTTACAGGACCATACCCCCGAGGCGCTTCGTCATACCACACATCTCCGATCTGAATCATGGCATAGTCTTGCCAGTTCTGCCACTCGGCTCCAAGTTCACCACTGGCTAGCCCTGCATTAATATCCGCTTCTGAACCAAGCCGGCCAAAACGGAGGTGACTTGCTCCAAATGAGTTACCAGGAATCGGAATTGTATTTCTAAATTCAGGCAGCATTCTATAATCCTCACGGTTGTGCGTGGCCGTGATTTCATAGAATGTATTCGCATTAAGTGTGTGCGTCCATGAAGCAGAATATACCTGCCGCTCCCGTTCACCAGCTACAGCACAGTGTGGATACCACAATTTGTTTGTACCACCGGTAGCCACATATGGGTTGCCTGAGACAAATCCACCAATACCTGGTCCCTGACCACCATCTCCACCGCTTTGAAGGCTGTAGAAACCGCTCAGGTTAAGTTTCATGCCCGGTGCAACGTTTGTTGTCAACTTACCCCGGAAATTTCCTTCCCTGTAATTTGCCTGAGGGAATCGATAAGAATATTCCGTTTCTGTTCGATCATACGACAAGAAGAAGTTCATTGGGCGAACAAAAGGAACAGGCCCACCAAACGTAAAGCTTGCGCGAATATCCGGGAGAACACCATATTCATGGAAGATCTCGTCATTAGGATTCACTCCGTTTGCAAATTGAACAAGTCCTTGATCCTGAAGGCGCTTTAATTCGTCGATTGAATCTTCTGAGCGGTGACGCCAGAGCCATAAAGCGTACAGTTCCATAGGTTCGCCGGCATGAGCCTCTCCGTCTCCCAGGGAAGCAGCGACTTCATTCCATCCATCGAAGAAGTCATTTCCGGTGAAAGCACCAGATGCTTCGTTCACAAAGGGGTCCACGATAGGAGAATCAAACGCAAAGACATTAGGGCCCCAGTGGCGCTGCCCTGGTGCACTATAGGTGATATTCGCAGAACCGGAATAGCGCTCTCCGCCTTCTTTGGTAACAACGCTAATTACCCCGGAACGCACATTTCCGTACTCGGCGCTAAAACCGCCGGTCAAGACCTGTATTTCTTCTACAGCATCCAGGTTTACCTTGTAAAAAGCCTGATTTGTCAGGGCGTCACCTTGAGAAACACCATCCACCAGGAAGAGCGATTCGTCAAAGCCTGACCCTCGAATCTCAGGGCGATCCTCATAGGTCCCGACTTCATTAATACTGACTTGCGCGGTTAATACATTACTGACATCTTGGTAACGGCCAAATTCAATTTCAACCGCATCCACTGTCCGCTGAGACGCTGATATGTCCCGTTGAATCACGGGCTGCTCGGCGGTTACGATGACCTCATCCAGGCCAACAGTGGCCTCTTCGAGTGTAACATTTACAGTCGTTGTAAGACCAATGTTTACGTCTACGTTGTCTACGACCTTAGTGGTATACCCAATAAAAGATACGCGGAGTTGGTAATTACCTGGACGGACATTGATAATATCGTAATATCCATCAGAGTCAGTAACGGCGCCTACGGCGGAACCTTCAATGACGACATTCACGCCTGGTAGTCCATCAGCTGAAGCGGTATCTGTAACTCGGCCAGATATTTTCCCGACTTGGGCAGACGCCAATGTTACCGGTAACATAAGGAAAAGTACCAACAAAAGCGCTTTCGCTGCTTTCATATAAGAGCCTCCTTAAAGTATTGTGTAATAATACATACGTGGGTGTAGAGCTTATGGTAGCTCTCGTGGAGTGGTGTTAACACGAATAAAATCAGACATGAAAAGTATCTGGAGGGTCTTCCAGGTTAAGCCAATTGGTGAGTGTTCAGGCAAAACCCTTTTGCATAATGGGATTTTATTTCGTGTTTAATAATATGCTACAAAACAATCTTTCCATTTTCAAGGGTAATCTACCTATACTACCTTGTTATGAAATTGATAAGCCTCCCAAACAGTCGATTTAGCGCTCCCTTTTTTTTCTGGCTTCTCATCTTCACGCTCATTCATGGATGCGACTCGCAAGGGAACCAGGCGCCGTTTACCCCATCTCTCCCGATAGATTCAAACGGTGAATCAGCCTGTGAACTCGATCCCGATTTTTTATCCTCTGTTTTAGGCAGAGATGTGATTCCTGCTCTTTCCGATCCAGATTTAGTTTCTGCTGAATCAATCTCTTACCTAAAAGACGAAGACCTCGTCCTTGGTATTGAATTAGAAAATGAAGTCATTGCTGTTCCCCACAATATCTTGTGGCATCATGAAATCATCAACTTTAATTCGTTTTCTATTCCTTTTTCCGTTACATACTGCCCCCTCACGGGCTCAGGCATTGTCATTGATCGCACGGATTTGGGTGGTGTTGAATTTGGTGTTTCCGGACTCTTATACCGCAATAACCTGGTTCTTTTTGATCGAAATCCAGAAGAATCATTGTGGCCTCAACTTTCCAGGTCCTCCAAGTGCGGTCCCGCTTTTTCGACCCAACTTTTTACAATTCCGGTACTGGAAATGACATGGAGCGCCTGGAAATCCCTTCATCCATCGACGCGCGTCGTATCATCCACTACCGGGTATGATCGTGATTATACCAGAAACCCCTACGGTAATTACAACGAGCCAAACAATGGGGCCTTACTCTTTGAAATGCCTATTGACAATCGACGCCCTCCGAAAGAGCGGACACTCGTACTTCCTCAAGGAGATGGGGGGCTCGCTTTCCCATTCGGAGTCATAGACGATGGGTCCTCATTGAGAGCCATCCAAACTCAGTTTCGCGGACAACACATCGTTGTCTTATGGACAAAAGAAGGGAATTCCGCGATGGCCTATTCATTAGATCAGGCCACACAAGCTCCTGTGATCCTTGTTGAAAACAACACGTTCGTGGATAAGGAGACGGGGTCAGTCTGGCAGATTGATGGAAGAGCCGTGGAAGGTCAATTAAAAGGAAGGCGTTTAAAACCTGTCTCGAATGCCTATGTCGCATTTTGGTTTGCCTGGACCGCATTCCATCCAGAGACTGATATCTGGCAAAACACCCCATAGGGTATTCTATTCAGACTCTCTGTCTGGCGAAGCTTCTGCTTCGTTCTCTTTTGGAGAACTCGTATCGGATATCTCCTCAGGGTTATCGAGCCCTTCGAGCGCCAATAAATGGAGTCGCTCTTTTTGAAACGCTGGATCGCCCAGTAATTCCTCTACCTCTCGAAGCTTAGGCAACGCATCAATTTCACTGAGGCCAAACTGATCCAAGAATCTCTCTGAAGTACCATACAACAAGGGACGGCCAATTGCGTCACTGCGGCCAACAATATCGATCAACCCAAGCTCAAGCAGCTTTCTTACGGCATAGTCACTGTCCACTCCCCGAACGAAGTCCACCTCCGGTTTAGTTGTTGGCTGGCTGTAGGCAACAATTGAAAGCGTCTCCATCAGAGTACGCGACAATTTCTTGGGCCTGTTATCTTGATACAGTGCCCTTATGTAATTCGCATATTGGGGATGAGAAGCCATCCTGATTCCTCTACCCCATGACTTGATTCTAAAGCTCCTCCCCTCTTTCTCATACGATTCGTTGAGTTTATCGACAGCTGCCAACACGTCCTTTTCTGTTGGCATCTTAATTCCTTGCACCTCAGAATAAATACGTGCAATCTTTTTTAGAGGTATGGGTTCTTCAGAAGCAAAAGCTAAACACTCTACGACGCTAAGCAAGTTTTCGAATTCAAAACCGATTTGGTCGAATTCCATAGAAGCTTTCTTTTCAGCCTCTGGTTGTTTTTCAGGCTTGGGTGAAGTGTCAGCTTCAGGCTGCGCAACCAGTTTTTCTTCCGTCTGCTCTTCTACTTCTGGCACATCTGCTGTTTGCACCTGTTCATCCTTTTGCGATTCCGACATAACCACTTCTTCTTCGTTAATGGGGACAACTGGCCTTGAGGTGGGTGATTCTTTACTGGCAAAAACAGTTTCTGAACGAAGTACTGTAATTTCTGGGTGTTGCTCTTCGGCCGGGGGCTCTTCAGATTCAGTCTCTCTAATGTCTTTAATCTCAGCTTGTTGCCGATTATCGGTAAGTTCATCTGCAACAGGAGTAGTAGAATCAACTGACAGATCGATATCTTCCACAGAATCTGCCTCAGGCTCTGCTGATTCCTCCGGCACTGCATCAATGTAATCCATTAATGAAAGCGCTCGGTCTGTTGAGAACCCGATCTGCTTGCTTTCTTCTTTTTCTACACCCTCACTAGATGGCTGCTGCTCATCTTCCAAACCGGCTTCAGGTTCCCCCAAAGGCTCTACATGAGATACCCCTTCATCAACAGGATCCTTATGCGAAGTATACTCATCTTTTGATTCAGTTTCATGAGTATTTTGTTCAAGCCGGCCAATGAGAGAATACAATTTCTTGCGTTCCTCTTCAATATAGCGAGCCCTTCGCTGATTCATCGTTTCTTGGCTCTCCTGAAGATCATCCTCCTGGACGCTTTCTTGTTCACTAGCATACGGCAGGTTGTTTTCACCAGCTAATGGTTCCGCACGATGGTTTTCAACCGTCATGCTGTCATCACGTTCAGTCTCGGCTGCAACTGTATCACTGAGTGCACTATCAATCGGTGGACTATCACTGAGTGCATTATCAATCGGTGGACTATCACTCGGTGCACTATCACTCGGTGCACTATTACTCAGGGGACTATCACTCAGTTGACTATCATTCAGTGGACTATC
>JAHQVL010000078.1 GCA_019634345.1 Rhodothermaceae bacterium | reverse complement strand
TCTCTGCCCAAGGATGTTAAACACTTCGATTGTTACCTGGGCTTCTTCGGGTAGACTATAGGTGATCGTTGTGCTCCCATTAAAGGGGTTAGGGAAGTTCTGATGCAAGGCATACTCCTCTGGAATGTCTTGACTCGAATCCAACTCGTTGTATGCAAATTCAGGATTTCCAACCACCAGCTTTAAGGTGCGCGAAGCACTCACGCTCATCGCATAAGAATCCTGTTCTCTTAGATTGTGAGTGACATTTACTAACTCATCAACAAGCCAGATTTCATAAGCCTCTGGTACACGTTCGAGGCCGGCAAACTGGAGATCTACAACATCGTTGATATTGGTTGCCACTTCGAATTCCCAGACGCCACCTTCCTCAAACTCAGGACGAATATCGGATTGGAATCGGTTTATCGTGGATTCCCATTCGGGCCTGGAAAAGTATACGGAAACGAATTCACCAACACTGGGCGGCTCGGCTCGGTCGAACGAGTCCTTTCCTTCTTGTGCTGATTTTGAGAGAGCGATCCAGTTATCTGTATCGCGTGCATCCTGGCTAGATGCAAGAATTTGTATGGACCAAAGCAGCGAATCCTGGTCCGTTGATGCCTTGCTTGCGGGTAACGGAGTCGTCGCCTGGGTGAGGTTTGGTTCAATAAACAGGATGTCGTTCTCTGTGGCTTCATTGAAGATTGCATAGCCTTCAAACGGGATGATGCTTTCCTCTGCAGAGACGGTTCGCCATTGTGGGGATTGCTGGTTTTCAGCATCGCTCTGATACGTTCTCAAATCCACCACTCGCCCACTTTCCAGACGAAGGTTGCTCATCGGTACGTCGAAGTTGAACGGATTTCCGATTAGATTCCATCCCGGGTGCAAGGTCATCTGGAATAGCTGATCCGTTCTTAGTGTTCTTCCTGATGGTGAAGAAAGAGCGGGGCGATTTTCTCGAACGATCATCAGGTAAGCTCGTCCTGGTTCAATTTCCAGATTCCGTGCCTCATGAAGCTCGATAAACGTTTGCTCATTTGTAAACGCAAAGAACCGCCATTGTGCAACGTTATACTCTCCCAAAACATCTTCCATGGCGCGTAGGGCATTTCGTTTATCTTCGTCTACATCAATAGGGAAAGACACAAGGCGGTAGGCGGTCTGTGATGTGCCAAAGGGTTGAATTGAACTGCGAGTTACTCCGTTGGGCAATGATACCGGGATAGAAACGATATTTGATTCGGGGTACCTGGACTCAAGCCCAAAAACATCCTGCGCCGTAATAAAATACTCTAAACCTTGTTTGTTGATCACAGCCTGCGGGAAGGTGTATTCAAAGGTGTTCGATGTTGACGGTGAACCAGTCATTTCTGCACTGAAGAACTGCAGCTCACCACCGAGCCGAAAATGTATCATGGCAGATTCAACACCACTATTATCATCGATTTCTGCGACTAATGAAAAGGGGGTCTCCTCTGAGATATCTGCTGCAGCAGGTAGGGATGGTGTGCTGATGCTCGGCATGGCATCAATAACCAGGTCGAAAGAAAGAGAAGCAGATCCTCCTAAGGTATTTGTTGCTGTCACGTCAATCGTTGTGCGGGCGCCGACGGATGCATTTGAGGTCACGCTAACCACTAATAATGAGTCTTGCTGTTGCGATAGGTTAGCAATGACTGCATTCGATGTCGAAACCGAGTACGTTAACGGAGCATCGTTCTGACTTTGAAAGAGGGTCGAGAGGTCGATCGTGAACGGAGTTGCATCAGCCGTCACGTACTGCGTAGGCAGAGCCTGTGCAATAGAGGGCACTGCATTGATGGAGATGTTGAGCCCTGTTGCAATCCCCTCGCCTTCTTCATTGTGCACCTGAACGAGAACACGTGCTGTACCGATGTTTTTAGGCACAACGATGAGCGAGTTTTTGCCACCCCGCACGATTCGAGAACTGGCTACTTCGTACGGGATCGTAAGGGTTGAATAAGTAAGTTCGCCTTCAGGGAGATCGGTGAAGTACTCATCCAGGTCGAGTTCAAAAAGAGCCGTGCTCTGAAGCGTAGAGTCAAAGGGAATAAGTGCATCATCAAACGGGACTTTATAGGTAAAAACCTCTTCGGATGTGCTGGTCTTACTGCCGCTTAGATCCTCTGCAATAATCCGGTACGCGTAACCAGACCCAATCTCTACATCCTGATCAACAAAGCCTCGTTCACCCGGAGCTGTGGAAGCGGTAGAGTCAAAAGAAGTAGAGATAAAGGTTGACGTTTGTACTCTGCGGAGTAAATCGTAATTAGCCACTTCAGAGATGTCTGCAATCTCTTTCCAGGCTATTTGAATGCCGCTTTCGTTTGAAATGGCGGCTAGTTCTACTGGCGGTGCAAGGCCGTCGGGGATAAAAGATGGCCCTTCGATAAACTCGGATCCTTCGTACGCGGAGTCGATCGTTTGTACGCCCCAGTAATACGTTCTGCCCGGTATCAATCCGGTTATTTCCCAACTCGTATTTTGGCCTGCGTTACCCGGTGCCTGAACCAATCGAACCCCGTTTTCTAAGGCCAATGGAGAAAGGATATTATGCCCTCCAGGTCGTGTGCCGATGTAGATATTGTAGGAGAGCCCCTCGGCCGGCGTGTCTTCATCCTGGCCCTGGTCCCAGGATAATAGGGCGGAGGATTCTCCTTTCTCTACCGACAGAGTTGCTGGTGCATCTGGTCGTGCATTATGGAGTGATTGCGCAGATGCAAAAACGCCATCGTTGCGATGAAGCCGAGCGTTCAATCCAGCGGTCAGTATATCGAGGTCGCCGTCATTGTCGTAATCACCCCAGGCCGCCGCATGGTATAACTCGGAAGAAAGCCCTGCATTAATACCGAGGAAACTGTCAGCGTTGTTACGCTGAATACCGGCGCTGGCCGAATAAAAATCAAGATCCCCATCTCCATCATAATCTCCGATCACTGGTTTGCTAAATGGACTCGCTTCCGTCGATTCCGAAGAGAAACATTCTGTCTCGGCGAGTTCTCCTTCATCGTTTGGAAGGATGCACAGACCGTTGTCGCGGACATAGACATCCAGGTCTCCATCATTGTCGTAATCTCCCCAGGCTGCTTCACCACTAAAAGGGTTTACGAGGAACGACAACATTTCTGTAAACGCACCGCCCTCATTCTTGAGGATACAACTAGAGGATTTGTTGAACGCGTCCTCGATGTTGCAATGGACGACGAGGATGTCAAGATCTCCATCTGCATCAAAATCGCCCCATTCGGCTCGGCTACGATTTGTGCTTGGGCCGGGTAAGTCGAGCTCTAGGTCCGTGAATTGATTCGCCTCATATTGGTAGATACTGGTTGTGCCGGTTTCACCAAACTCGGTAAAGAGAATGTCGAGATCTGAATCGTTGTCAAAGTCTCCCCATTGTGCACTTATCCAGAAGTTTGAAGGGAAAACAATGTCGGTCTCAAAGTACCGACCAAAATCATTCTGAAAGAGTTTAGTATCAAAACTACCGCTTGCGTTTTCCAGCCCATAAATCAGGACATCGAGATCTCCATCATTGTCATAGTCCGCCCAGGTTGCACCAGAACTGGCTCCTTCTAGATGTGCATTGATGTCAACAAAATCCCCGTTGTCGTTTCTATAAATACGCGTCTTGGTGGATGAGCCGGATTGGTCGTTGGTTACAAGGATATCCAGGTCATTATCATTGTCATAGTCCCCCCACTCGATGCTACCGAATTGGTCTAGTGTACCAACGATATGGTCATTTCTCGAAAACAACGTACTGAACACTCCTTCTTCGGTAAAAGCAGAGCCCCCATGCGTGTTGTCGATTGTTTGGACACTCCAGTAATAAGTCGAAGGCTCCAGGTTTGTTACGGTCCAGTTTCTAGCATGAATGATAGTGTTGGGGTCGACGACTTTGCGTTGCCCGTTTGCCAATGTCATCGATGTGACGACGTCATTGGACTG
Organism: Rhodothermaceae bacterium; assembly: GCA_019634345.1. Classification (GTDB taxonomy): domain Bacteria; phylum Bacteroidota; class Rhodothermia; order Rhodothermales; family JAHQVL01; genus JAHQVL01. The sequence continues at coordinate 5,589 of JAHQVL010000078.1, read as the reverse complement.
TGAAGACGTACCCACACGAACATTATAGGCCAGGCCGGCCGTGGCGGTCTCTTCATCACTTCCGGGTCCCCAACTCAATAACACCTGCTCTCGATTATTACTGAGTAATTGACTGGTTTCCGCCGGTGGATTGGGTACATCGTTCTTGCTTGCGATGTTGTTTCGATGCACACACGCCTTTCCGTTTCCTGTTACCAGGAAATCGATATCGTTGTCATTGTCATAATCGGCCAATACGATTTCATGGCCATTTAGCGTGTCCAGGTCGTAACCGGTATCGAATAATTGGCCACCCCCATAGGTATACAACCGATAGGTATTCGTGCTTTGATTAGGGATGACGGCATCCATGTCGCCGTCGTTGTCCAGGTCTCCCCAGATGGCTTCGCTAATAGGGATGTTTGCAGCAAAATAGAGCACTTGCCCAATACCTGGAGATCCTGGGAGATTAGGATCGACGATGCTTAGGATGTCCGACGAAACGGAGCCATTGTTGGATCCCGTGTATTGGGCCCTGAGCAAATCCAGGTCCCCGTCATTGTCAAAGTCTCCAAATGTTGCGTTGCTGTTGTCGTCATTGAGGGACGCACTGAGTGGTGAGTACGTGAAATCCCCATCGTTATTCAGATACATAGAAAACATAGGAGAAAACGCCTCGCTTTCCTGCCCGGAGATGAGTACGTCAAGATCCCCGTCATTGTCGATATCTCCCCAGCGGCCCTGCCCACTCAAGATGCCTCTGAGCGGAGCGCCAATATTCGAAAACTGTCCGTTGTCATTGCGATAGACTTTAGAAAAGTCGCGCAGGGTATTGGATCCAACCAGGAGGAGGTCCAGGTCTCCATCATTATCGTAGTCTCCCCATGCGCCATGATGTGCACCACTCAGGCTGACTCCTGAATCAACAAACCCCTGCCCGGTATTGGTGTAGATTAATGAGATGTGGTCGCCGCTTTCGTCTCTTCCGGTTATAAGAAAATCCAGGTCGTTGTCATTGTCGTAGTCTCCCCAAACCACGGATCCATCGTAGAGCCCTTCAATCTCGATGTCGGTTTCAACGAACGTATTGTTATCGTTTCGGATGATCCTTGAGGTACCTTTCCCACTACGATCTTGCCCCGTGACCAGTATATCAAAGTCTCCGTCATTGTCGTAGTCTCCCCAGGCGGCGCGGCTGTTCCAGACCTCCAGGAAATTGACTTCTATCTTAGTGAAGGACTGGGCGGAGGTAACGGAGAAGAGAGGCAGTATAAGAAAATAGAGTCCTAGAGGAACGATGAGTTTAAAGCCAGGCATAGTATCGTACATTCTGCAAATCGGGACACTTATTGGGGTAAAGAAATGGGACCGGGCAAGGGACTTTCGCTGCCACTGCCGGATTCTCCTCGAGTAAGCAGCAATACTGTTGTAACTGCAGCCGCTGCACCGAGGCCACTCACCAGGAGGGTTCTGTTTCCAGGCCTCATTTCTTCGACTAACTCTCTGAATCGGAGGAGGTCGTTAGGATCGGGGATGTACTTTTTGTCGAGGGACACAATTTTCTTTACCCATGCATAGGCTTTGTCCTCCTGGTCGAGAGCGATGTGGGACAGAGCGACGAGCCGATAGGCTCCTATCTCGGAAACCTGGTTCTTAAAGGCCGTGCGCCGGCAGGTTGAAAGGAGATCGATGGTGCGGTTGAAGAAACCGCGTTGATACTGTTTGGTGGCCTCGGAAAGCCGCTGATTACAATTTGCCTGGGCATAGGATTCCGGTGCTGCCAGGCCGAATGCCATAAACAGGACCAGTATCATCCATGCTTTGCTAAGAGTGGCTTTAATAATCATGGGTCTAAATTGCTTCTGTCTTCTAGTGATGGGGTTATTCTATAAGACCAAGCCGTACGGACGGGCAAGGTTTGTGGTATTGCGCATAGGAGAGATCCTCTCCAACGAACGAATGCCATTCTTTGGGGGAGAGATTTCTGTCAGGTACGCTCATGCAAATGCGGTCGGCCAATACCTGGGGATCTGTGGTCCAGAGACGTAAGGTTCTGTCTGCCCCGCTGGATACCAGGGTTCCACCGAGTGGATTGGCATCGAGGCTCCATACCCAGGAGTCGTGTTCGGTCAACACAACCGGGTTTGGATCGATTGCTGCATGTCGGATATCCCACAGTTGGATACTGCCGTCCGAGCTTCCTGAAATAAGCGAATGCCCTGCTCGATCGTAAGCAAGGGTATTGATTGGTCCTTCGTGGCCGCGTAACTGAATATCAGTGATTGGCTCACCGTCCTCTTGCAGGGTCCATAACCGAATGACAGTGTCTCTTCCCCCAGTGGCTATCTTGCGTCCATCAGGACTCAGGGCTAAGGCCTGGATAGGCCCATCGTGTTGCAGGACCCTCTTTCGTTCATTCTGCTCATAATTATTAAAGACGTACAACCCGCCATCGCTTCCCCCAACGATCAACAAGGCGTCGCGCTCATTAATGGCGAGTGCATTCACCTCCACTCCTTCCGGTACTGCAAGGCGAGCTACGGATTCCTGGCCCATTTCGTCATAAACATTGATGTACCGTCCGCCGGCATGTAGGAGCCGGGAGCCGCCAGGACTGAATGTGACCACGGTGCTTTTTTCTATGCCTGCTTGATCAAGGAGGCCGAGCGAAATGTATTCAGGTGTTGGTTTCTCTGAAGAATAGTCATGCCAGAACTGGAGGGTGCCGTCGTGATACCCGGCGGCTAACACATCGTTTGACGGATGGAACGACAGCGATCGAATGCTTTTTTTATCCGTGTGCAAGACGGTGGCTGGAGCATCGATCATGGTGCCCGCTTGATTTAATAGGATTCGACCATCGTCACCAGCGGAAGCAATCCACTTTGCGTCCGGGCTATACGCAACGGTTCGCACCCATTCATTGTGCATGCCAAGTAAAAAAGGCCCTCCAGGCTGCTGGATATCCTCGGCGTGGGCGTTCAGGGTTTCGCGTAAGGCCTGGTAGACGGTGTTCTGAAAGGGGCTATCGTTCATCCGATTGAACTCAAAGGCCTGCCGAGCCAGCAGGGCCCCCAATTCGGTATTTCCCATCGAAGCCTGGCTCAGTGCTTTGTTGGCCAATACAAACGTTGCGTTCTCAAGCCGCAGTTCTTTTGCTGCTTGAGACTCTGTTTTCGCTTCGGTTCTGAGAGAATCCGCGACTACAATTTGCTCAGAAAGCTGTTCGCTGAGAATAAGCGTGCTATCAATCGAGAGCTTCAGTTCATTACTCAATGAATCCGTCTCCCGAAATGCATCTGCGAGCCGCTGGTTCGTTCTCCAAAGACGAACATTCAAGGACGAAGTACCGAATTCCTTTTCGAACAATAACTCGCTTAAGGACTCCGCACTATCCTGTACAAGTTCAAGCTGTTCGGAGAGGAGATCCGTCGAGTCGTCTTTTTGGATGAGAACATCATTCAGCGCTTCGAGCTGGCTATTTAGTTTTTCTGCCTGGTGCTTTCTCTGGTTCTGCATCGTAAGCAGGGTGCCTATGAAGGCCATGATCACTGCCGCCGCTACAAACCAGGCTGCCGTTGGAATTCGTTGGTACCAACGGATGTGTGTGAGCAAACCGGCCATTTGCTCGTCCAACCATTGATGGTTGAAGATGTGAGCATAGATTCCATTGCTAACCCGGAGCGACCCAAATTGCTGTTTGACGACACCTGAAAGAACCAGGTGTGCAGCAGCTGGTGAATGGGTGTCGCTCTTAACATGATGCCGATACAGGATTTTTCTGTAGAGCTTCAACAGCGACATCTTGTCCCTGCTGCGTTCGGTCAGCATATTCGAAACGAACCGGAGGTTGTCTTCTTCACTTTCTTTTTCGAAGAAGGTGAGTCTTACTTCTCGGGCAACCAGTTCAGGCGTCCAGAATTCATGATCCTGCTCCGCGATTCGTTTACACAGCCGCTGGGTTAGATAGGGATGGCCTCCTGTCCAGTTCATGACCCACAGCAAGACCTGGGTTGCCCGGTCTGCCGGCAAATCAAATCCATCGGAGAGCGGCATGGCCTCCTGGAGCGTGAAATAGTCGAGGTGGACGCGTACGCCGATGTTGAATGGGGTGCGCCGAGGATCGTTGATGAGATCACTTGGTGTGGCAACCCCGATTAAAGAAAACGTGAGGCGTTTTAAGTCGAGGCTGTTGGAGCGCTCGTTATGGAGATGGCGAATCGCGGCAAAAAAATCAGCCTTGTACGGCAGTCCTAGCGTGGTATCCACTTCATCGATGAAAATGACAATGGGCTCTTCGACTTCGATCAGCACCACGTCCTCAAAAAACATCACGAACCGTTGGACGACTCCAAGGTGCTCGTGTTTGTCCCACCACTCGTACAGGTCTGTGTCAAGGAAGAGTTTGTCAGAAATGACAGCCAGGACTCCGAAGAACCATTTATCGATGTCGATAATCGTCCCAATACTATTGAGATTGATGATGACAGTACGAATACGTTCTTCTTCGAGCCGTTCAGCGGTCCGGATCATCAGGCTCGACTTACCCATCTGCCGTGCCGTGAGTACATACGAAAACTGGCCCTCACTGCAGAGCGCCATCAATTCCTTATCCGCCTCACGGGGCAGATAACGGCCGTCGTTCGCCTGGACGGGTCCACCCTCGGTATATATGGTGAGGTTACTCATTTATGCCATGGTTAACTCCTTGAGATCTAGCATCTCCTGTTGAGGGGCAAAGGGGGAAGTGCGTACCACGAGCATAGGATAATGGCGAACAATGCTTCCTTAGAAGCAAGGATGGGTCGATTGCAGCCAGAATCGTTTCTTAGCTAAAAGAGCCCGTTAGGAGGAGGATGTAGACTCTTTTATACTTGGGCACACTTGGGTACAACCAAATAATCCTGACGGTTTATTTGGTTGGTTTCTGGTTTCTTGTTGAAAAGCAGTTTTTTTACCCTGGAAACAACCAGAAACGAGAAACCAGAAACCGATCAAAAGAATCCATTAAGATTCATTTGATCGTACTTTATTAATCTGTCTTCGTAACGAAACCAGACCTCTTCCCGAAAGATGGGCGGATTCAAGAGGGAAAATTGTATGGAAAGAGTGTGTGCAAAATGAGGAGAATTGTGGCAGACTTATAGAGAACCAGCAGCCAGAGTTATACTGTCATCGAGGCAATCAGCACTATGGATTCTCTACATCGAGCCAACAGTTTTCCTTAACCGTTCGTATTGGCGCGCCTGTTTGCCTTCCAGTTTTGCGTAGTCGATCTCTCGCAGGATTTCACGGGACGTGAACCGGTCTTTCGCTTTTACAGCGTCAGAAAGATAGTTCAGTTGCAAGTCGACTGCTTCTTCGTTTTTCCCCGTTGCGGCGTATGCCATGGCCAGCAAATTGACAAGGCGGGCATCGATAGCAATTGGGTCGAGTCGTTGCCGCCGGGCAATCCGGCTGTTGTAGACGTTGCGCGTTCTCAATGCATTTTCCAGTTGGAAAATGGCGGAAGTAACGGTACCAGAATCTCCCCACTGCTCGGTAAGCGCATACATGATGCCCAGGGTGCGGTGGAAGGTGTAGATCTTTTTGAAGTTAGACTTCTTGTAC
>JAHQVL010000077.1 GCA_019634345.1 Rhodothermaceae bacterium | reverse complement strand
TGATTAGAAAAATAGATTATACTTATATTCAATTAAACTATACGGTGCTTGACGCTCTAGCCGTGTAGTCCTATGATTAGGCTTACATGTTTTGCACATGTTTCTTGGTTTAGATAAATCTGACCATTTATTTGAACTGTTTCTGGTTAGTTTGGATTGGAATAATTAGAGACAAACGAGAAACATGAAACGAGAAACATGAAACGAGAAACATGAAACGAGAAACCAACCAGATTCATCTGGTTGAAGAAGGATTTATTCCCGGCCCAGTAACCTGTTTAAATTTTAAAACGTTAGATTAATTACCTAACAAAGTATCAGCAATTAATTATGAAGGATAATACGTTTTTATCAGAGTGGAGAACTCTAGCAATTTGGTGCCTGATCGTTTTGATGAGTGTACCCATGGCGGGTTGTGTGTCCTTTGAGGAAAGCTTGGTTTCGGGCCGCAAGCGCGCTTATGGATATACATGGCAGCAGGAAGTTCAGATTGGTCAGGAGGCCGATCAGCAGATCGTTGCTCAGTATGGATTGTACGACGATCCGGAGTTGGCTGCATATGTAGATCGCCTTGGGCAAGAACTCCTGGCCGTAAGCCATCTGAGGCGCGAAGATACGCCATCAGAAATGCGAAGTACCCCGTTCACATTCAGAGTGCTTGATAGTCCCGTCGTAAATGCCTTTGCTTTGCCCGGAGGCTACATTTATATCACAAGGGGTATCCTGGCTCATCTTGACAACGAAGCGCAGTTAGCGGTCGTCCTGGGGCACGAAATCGGGCATGTGGTTGGACGGCACGGCTCAACGCGAGCCGCCTCTCAGCAATTGGGCCAGGCTGGTGTCGTATTGGGCGCTGTTGTAGCCCAGGGTGTGATGGGTGGTACGGCGGGGCAAGATGTGCTGGAGACTGCAGGTACTGGGGTTGGTTTACTCTTTCTCAGCTGGGGGCGCGATAATGAACGGGAGTCTGATCGACTGGGTGTTGAGTATAGCGCAATGAAGGGATATGAAGCCGGTGAGGGTTCTGAGTTCTTCCGGTCCTTGAAGCGAATTGGTGAGCAAGCTGGTGCAGGAAGTATCCCCAATTTCATGTCGACCCATCCCGACCCGGGTGAGCGCGAGTTGGAGATTCAGCGTATGGCTGCCGGGTGGGAGCAAGAGCTTACAATGAACAAGGTTGCTAGAAATGAATACCTGGCGCTGGTCGATGATATTATAGTCGGTGAGGATCCAAGGCAGGGTTACACCGAAGGCAACACCTTTTATCATCCGACCTTAAAATTCCGATTCCCGGTCCCGACTGGATACCAGGTTGTTAACCAGCCTACTCAAGTGGTTCTTGTTGAGCCTAATCAGAAAGCAATCATCGTGTTCTCAATCGCTTCGGATGCAAATTCAGCTCAGGAAGCCGGGACAAAGTTTGCTTCTCAAGAAGGTATCTCCGTGCTCCAGCAAGGCGGTACTACTGTGAATGCTCTCCAGGCGTACGATGTACTGGCCAATGCGACCGACCAGCAATCGAACGAGTTTCAGTTGGTCTCACGGCACGTTGAATATGGCGGTAACGTGTACTCGTTTTTGTCCTACTCTGCCAAAACAGATTTCGATTCTTACCAGACGGCTTTTTATTCAACGTTGAATGGATTTGCCAGGCTTACGGATCAAAGCAAGATCAATGTGTCTCCAACTCGTCTGGATGTGATCACCACAAGCCGGGCAGGAACGTTTAGCTCTTTCTTGCCAAACCCGCTCCCGCGTGGATTCACAGCGGAGGATCTGGCTATTATCAACCAGGTGAATCTCAACGACCAGATTGCTCGAGGAGCAAAATTGAAACTCCCACGTTGATTGGCTATATGTATAAAAAACATGCACTTATGCAGGTGGATGCATTTTCGGATCATCCACTAGGCGGAAACCCTTGTGCAGTGGTATTTGAATGTGGAGACATGGATGCTGCGTTGATGCAAGCCATTGCATTAGAGATGAATCTTTCGGAAACGGCGTTCGTGATGGACTCAGCGAACGCCGATTTTCGTGTACGCTATTTTACTCCTGCTGAGGAAATCCCGATGGCGGGCCACCCAACAATCGCAACGACCTATGCGCTCGTTCAATCCGGGCGCGTTCGATTGACGGAAGGCAAGATGTCGATCACGTTGGAGCTGAATGTTGGTCCCATCAATGTCGACATCTTTAGTAAAGGTGGTACAATCGAGCGGATCGTGATGACGCAGAAAAAGCCGCAGTTTCTGATGAAGCATGATCCGGAGAATGTGTTGCCCTTGTTTGGTCTTTCATCAGGCGACTTACTTCCCGGCATGCCGATCCAAACAGTGAGCACTGGGACGCCACAACTCATGATTCCTGTTAAGGACCATAAGGCCCTGCGAAAAATTGCAGTGGATACCCAGGGGCTTGCGTCGTATCGAGACAAGACGAAGTTTTTTAGCGTGCATTTGTTTGCGATGGCAGGTGTGACAGTTGACGGATCTACGTTTGCCAGGCACTTTGCTTCGCCACCGGATATTTTTGAGGACCCATTCACAGGGTCGGCCACTGGCGGGATGTCTGCGTACATCTGGCACTATGGGCTTATTGACACCCCAACGTTCATTGCCGAACAAGGCCATTGGATGAATCGGCCCGGGCAGGCCTATGTTGAAGTTGTAGGTCCTGCAGAGGACATTGAGAGTGTCCGGGTTGGAGGAAACGCTGCGCTCATCATGACGGGCGAATTGCTTGTTTGATCAAAAGACAAAACAATGAGGGGCTGCTGAAATGCAAACCTATGCGAATGCGCTTCTTGTCGCGATTCCATTTTTCATGGTGTTGATTATAGTTGAAACGCTCTATGGCGTATTCACCAAGAGGCAGACCTTCAACAATCTGGATACAATCTCTAGCTTGAGTTCAGGAGTGACAAACGTTGTGAAGGACTCTCTTGGGTTGGCCGTAGTTATTATATCCTATCCTTTTCTGGTGCAGTACCTGTCCTTGTTTCAAATTGAAACGACATGGCTCCTGTATGTAGTTGGATTTATTGCTATCGACTTTGCCGGGTATTGGTCTCATCGTTTGAATCACAGCGTAAATTTGTTTTGGAATAATCATGTGATTCATCATAGCAGCGAAGAGTTTAATCTCGCTTGCGCCCTTCGTCAGTCGGTTTCCAATATCATCGGGATTTACTCATTATTTCTGATTCCAGCAGCTGTTCTGGGTGTGCCTCCAGAGGTCATCAATATCATTGCTCCTGTTCACCTGTTTCTTCAGTTCTGGTATCATACCCGGCATATCCCCAAAATGGGCCTATTGGAATACGTGATCATCACGCCCTCTCAGCACCGCGTGCATCATGCGATTAATCCGGAATACCTGGACAAAAACCTGGGGCAGATCTTTCCCTGGTGGGATCGGATGTTTGGGACGTTTCAAGAAGAATTGGACGACGTTGAACCTGTCTATGGAATAACGCGGCCGGCTCAAACGTGGAATCCCATCCGAATCAACTTTCAACATCTCGGCTTGTTGATCAAAGATGCCTGGCGGGCACAAAGCCTCAAGGATAAATTGCGTATCTGGTTTATGCCAACAGGATGGCGGCCGGCAGACGTAGCAAAAAAATACCCGGTGCATAAGATTGATGACGTGTACAACTTTAAGAAGTACCAAACCCGCGCATCGTCCCTGTTTGTAGCGTGGTCATGGTTTCAGTTTGTGATGATCACCGTCTTGCTGTTGTATATGCTCTATGCGTTCACGGATATCGGCTTTCCGGGGCTCTTCTATTATGGAGCACTCCTATTTGCAAGCATCTATGGGTTTACGTCTGTCATGGATAGGCTGCAAAGTGGGGTTTGGATAGAGGTGCTTGTTGGTATCGGCGGGCTTTCCACTATTTTATATACCGGTGACTGGTTTGGACTGAGTCAATTACTGCCCTTCGGTGTATTCATTATAGGGACCTTCTTTGCGCTCACTGCGCTCACTGCTCCGCTCATAGATAGGCACCAGCGCGCCAGAGACAAAGAGAGCGAAGTAGGGCTCACTGCTCAAGGTATTTGACAGGCTCCTGTCTATTAGAACGACTTTTCTCTCTTATGTGGAAGTACACTGGAATACAAAGGCCTCCTTTTGCTACAGAACCGCAAGAGGGACAAGAATCGGTTTGGGATTATCCTCGTCCTCCGGCTCTTGTAAAAGACAGCCGGCTTATCGAAGTAAAACACGGGGATGTGCTGATTGCTACAACAACAAACGCATATCGCGTGCTTGAAACAGCCAGCCCACCAACAGTCTACATACCTCCTCAGGATGTGCACATGGATAGGCTAATTGAAATGAGAGGAAGCTCTTTTTGTGAATGGAAAGGAGCAGCCAGTTACTGGGGACTCTCCGACCATCCCGAAGAGGGAGCCATCGGCTGGAGCTACAAGAACCCCAGCCGATCCTTTAGTACTATCAAGGACTATATGTCCTTCTATCCAGGCCGCCTGGCTTGCTACATAAACCAAGAACGCGTCCGCCCTCAGCCAGGAGGGTTTTACGGTGGTTGGGTTACAAACGAAATTGTCGGGCCATACAAAGGCGAAGCTGGAACAGGTGGGTGGTGATTCGATGGGTGCTATATCCCCAGAACCCCTTTCGAAATATGCATGGTGACGAGGTAGTGGGGCATGTCTACGACTTCTGCGATTTTTAGGTTGGCAGCGAGTGAGGCGAGCATGTAGGCATCTACTCTTGAGAGTCCATGAACGTCTACCAGGTACTCAACCATGAATTCGGTTGCTTTCTTAGCAGCTTCGTCTAAAGATTCTCCGAAGCCCGTTACTGCGTAGTAGTCATCCGTTTCGTATTGGGGTTCCTCGATACTGCGTTCACCCTTGATAAGGTTTAGCTCGTACACAAAGCGCATCGGTGCTTCGATGGCTGTGCCACACACTTCGCCAAGCCCTTGCACAGCATGCGCATCACCTATTGAGAACAGGGCGCCTTCTACAAATACTGGGAAGTAGACCGTGGTACCTTTAACCATGTGCGGGTCGTCCATATTGCCGCCGTTTGCTCTGGGTGGGATAGTGCTTAGCATCTCGCCTGTTGCTGGCGCAACACCCATAACGCCGGGAAATGGATTTAGAGGGATGTTGATTCCCTCCGCGAACTCAATGGAGGTCTTGTCTTTTCCGAGTTCAAACGTTTTAAGAGCGGGTTCTGTAAATTGGTCAGCAAGAAAACCAAATCCTGGGACAACAGCCTGCCATCCCCAGTCACCCATTTCAATATCATGCAGCGTCACTGCTAGAATGTCTCCCGGTTCAGCGCCTTCTACATACACGGGGCCAGTGAGTGGATGAATTGGTTCAAAGTCTAGGGTTGCGACGTCCTCCACGGTGGAGGCCAGTGAAAATTGATTGTCCGAGGCATCTTTTGTACTTGCCTCAATAACGGAACCTGATGGGACCGTAAGGATCGGTGGTATGGCACTACTGAACTTGTTGTGGGTTTGGTCTGTGGTTATGGTGAAGTCAGGATCGGGGGTTGTTGCAACCTGTGTTTCTTCTTGGTCTTGGGATTCATTTCCAGTTGTAGCTGTGCAAGCAGAAGCAATAACTGAAAGGAATAGAATGGTCAGAATGTGCCGCATAAATAGGCGCTCCAGAATGAGTGGGATAAACGAACGCCTTTAAAATACTTTTTGGTACCAGTACGTGCAACTAACAGAATTACAGCGTGCTCAAGTACTCGATCACATCTCTGATTTCTTGAGGTTCTAGAACGATTCCCATTGGAGGCATTGAAGACATTTGGCCGGGAAAGCCTTCAGCCATCGTCATGCTTGGTTGGATGAGAGATTCTAGTAGATAGGCTCTATCAACTTTAGAACCAATGCCTTGCAGATTGGGCCCCACATTGCTGCCTTCACCCTCATTTATTGCATGGCAGCGGATGCACTGAGCTGCAGGGTGATTTTGAAAGATCTCGGCCCCTTGCTTTGCATTGCCCCCGTATAAGGTGAGAGCCATAGCGGCATCGGTCGATGCTTCGTAGTTCTCTGGTAAAAGATCGTTCATCTCTGCGGCGGTGTACACGTCGAGTTGAATACTGGGGTCGAGTGTTCCGTCAGCCAATTTGGATACCCAGGGCTGCAGTGTTTTTGCTGAAGCGCTGGAGTTTTCCCTGGCAAGAAGGGAAAAGGCGCGTTGTTGTTCGGCTATCGAGGTGCTTTTGTCCAGTACAGAATTGATTCTACTCAGCCCTCGCTTTTTGTCCAGCTGCATGGCAAGAGCCATTGCTTCGGCACGCAATGAGTCGTTGGGGCTATCGAAGGCGCGAGCAAATGCTTTTTTCGCTTGTCTTTTTTGAGGGGCGAGCAACTGCAGGGCTTCAATGCGCTCGATGGCCGGTCGGGATTCATCACTGAGGATATTGCTCAGTAATTCCGGGTCTAGATTAATATTGTAGGCGTCCACAATGTCAAAAACCGCACGGTTTAGCTCAGAGGAATTAGAAGCGAGTAAGGCAGGTAGATGCGACTCGATAATGGGCGCAAGGGGTTTTACGTCTCGTTCAGGGATAACTCTGTACCTGCGTTCAACGCGATCTAAAACCGGAGGGTTTTTCCACGTATAGACGATGTCAAGCGCTTCTTGCCTGAGGTTGGCTGGATTCGAGTCGTTGGATGCAAATTGTAAGACGCGTTCCAATGACTGAGCGCCACCTAAACGGAGATTGGCATTTAGTGCTCTGCGAAGGAGCCCTTCCGAGTCTAGATGTGGCGTCTCGTTGAGTAGAGCTGCAAGGAGCGGCATGGCCTCTTGGATTCCATAATCATCATGGATAGCGCGTGCTGCCTCAAGAGCGACGAGCCCGTCCGCATCATTTAAGAAGGTTGACACTACTCGGTTTTGCAACCGCCGCAAGGCTACAACAGCCGTTCTCCTGACTGCTCGTTCGGGGTGCTTGGCCATATTTGTGAGCGCACTTACATTCCCAATGCCTGCGAGGGCTGTCGCAGCAGCATGGCGGATGAACGGATCGGTGTTGTTGTTGTCTATGATCAGGTTAGTGATTGCCTGCAAGCTAAAGTCAGTGCCCATTTTGGCAAGAGCCATCAAGGCATGAAAACGGACTTGTTGATTTTTCCCTTGTATCAAGTACACCAATTGCCGCTCGCGGTCCTTAAATAGATGAGGGGCCTCAAGGACAAGCCGGCACGCCTGGATTCTGATTTGCGGGTCTATATCTCCGAGTAGTTCAGCGATCGAAAAAGGAGTAGCATCGAGGTTGGATCGAATGAGTTGGCCAATGCCCCACATGCTATGAACTCTAGCAAGTCTGTTTGTGGAGTTTTGAGCAACAAAAATGAGCTGGGCTAATTCATTACGCGTTACAAGCTCAAACTGCGCATCGAGCCGGACTCGCTGGTCCGGGTAGGCAAGCAGTTCGACCAATTGATCGATCGATCGGTTGTCCATCCCTGTCTCAATAAGCTTTTGGGTGCTGTCGCGAAGGGGGTGTTGCTTTGCGTCTTCAACATCAACGCGAACAATCCCGCCCTCTTCTGTAGGCTCCCAGTTGCCGGCCCAGTCTGCAATGAACAGGCTGCCATCGGGCGCAAAGCTGAGCCCTGTAGCCATGAATCCTTCGTGGAAGGTTGACTCATTGATCATTTTAAATGAAGCACCAGATGGTGCCAGTTCAAACGAGGTGATTCGCTTTCCTGGAAATTGAGTGAGGAAATAGTGATTCTTGTACTCAGCAGATAGTGCAGTGCCTGGATTACGAATAAAGCCAGCCGGCCCATCAGAATAGTTCTGGAGAGTGGGCGTGATATAAGCAGCCTGTTCGTCGAAATGAGGAATAGACAGGCCTTCATCCATCCAGGGGTTGTATGCTGGCAATTTTTGTTCGCTGGCCCATTGGTTGGTGTGGTTGTACTGCCAATTGATGCGCCACCCTGTGTCGCTATGCTGGGTCACATAAACGAGACGTTCTCTCTCTCCTTTGAAGTCTCCGTCGTTGTCTACGCAAAAGAGGTTGCCGTACGTGTCGAAAGAGAGCTCCTGGCAGTTCCGCAGCCCATGGGCGAAGACTTCGAAGTTAGATCCATCCGGTTCACTCCGCATCACGACGCCCTGGTTGGGATAGAAAAAATGCTTGCCTTCCTTAGACGTGATGTTGATTCCTTTATCTCCAACCGACCAATAGAGTCTACCATCAGGGCCGACGGTTAGGCCGTGAAGGTCATGCCCGCCTTGCCCAATGTGAACACCGTGGCCGGTAACGAGCACCTCCCTCCTATCAGCTACACCATCGTCGTCGTCATCATTAAGCAGCCAGAGATCCGGGATTGCTGTAAAGTAGACGTTGTCATTAAACCAGAGGACCCCGCCGGCTGTCCCCGTAACCTCGGTATTAAAGTTTTCAGCAAAAACAGAGGCTTTATCTGCAGCCCCGTCTCCATCAGTGTCTTCCAATAGATTAATGCGCTCTGTTTTGGCTTGAAGGTCAACCCAGTTTTTTATACCATCATCATTATAGTCTTTCATCCAGGAGTGAACAATCCCATTCGCAGGGTCAAGGTACTCCTTGAGTAGTTCTCTGCGTTGCTCAACTGATTCAAGTGAATAATCCAGTGCTGGCCACGGGATGGGTTCCAGACCTTTCATGTTGCGCACATCAAGGTCGGTAGATTTTCGCCGATTCGCTTCACTGACATATAGGCGCCCTTGACGGTCGTGGCTAATCGCTACAGGGTTTTTCAGGAAAGGTTGTTTTGCCCAAATAGTTATCTTTAAATCTGGGAGTTCCGGATTTCGTTTTTGAAAGCCTGTAAGTAGAATGAGAATAGCCAGGCCGGCAACACTCAGCACGGGGCCGGTGAATGAACGTAGCATGCTTTTTGCAATTAAGCTTTTAGATCGTACATGGTGGATTACTAAGCTTAACAGAAAATAAAAACATGCAGTTCCACTAAGTGCCTACATAAATAGTGGATTGTCCTCTTTTAGTAAAATGATCTAATTGCATCAGGGTCTTATGGTGTTACTTCGAACATGTGTTTATCTGTCGCTCTGGATGATGCTCCCCTCCTTGGTGTTTGGCCAGGTTGCTGGGAATAGCATGATATCGGGAAGGGTTGTGGATGCACAGAGCGGTGAGCCACTGGCCGGAGTACATGTTTTTCTATCCAGCCGCCTCCAGGGAACGACCACCGATGCAGAAGGGCGATACAAAATTGATCAGCTTACCCCGGGTTCATATAAAGTTGTTGCCTCTATAATCGGTTATGTGTCGGCCTCCCAAGAGGTACAGGTACGTGCATTTCAAGATGTTCGCCTGGAGATGCCTCTGGAGGCCATTGTATATGAGCTCGATGGCGTTGAAGTGACCGACACACAGCCGAAAGAATGGAAAAAGCAGTTGAAGGAATTTACTGAGCGATTCTTGGGTAGCTCTGGGAATGCGAAAGAGAGTGAAATCTTAAATCCCTACGTGTTGAGTTTTAAGGATAATGGGACACTCTTTCAGGCTTTTGCAACCGAACCCCTGGAAATACAGAACCGAAGCCTGGGATATCACGTGACGTTTGTCCTTGATTACTTTCTCTACAATGAATCGGAAGACAAAAGCTACACAAACGGTACCTGGTATTTTGAGGAACTTGAACCGAAAGACGAAGGGGAGCTACAGGAATGGGAGAGCCGGCGGGAAGTATCCTTCAAAGGGTCTTTGCAGCATCTGTTATGGGCGATGGTGAACGGTAAAATCGAATCAGAGGGGTTTTCAATTCTTCGAGATTACAGTGAAGGACAGGAAGGGCCTGAGATATTTCTTCATAGGTATCACCCGGTTAATGTAAATGACATCATTAGCGAAACGGACGTGGACTATGAGTTTGAGATGACGTTTGATGATTTTATTCGAGTGTATTATTTGAGAACAGGTGAGAAAGGGAGAATCTTTAAAAAAGTACTCATCCCATCAGAGCAACTCTCATATTTAAAGACTACAGGCGAGAAGATTGTTGTTCATGAGTCGGGGTATATGTATGGTTCAAGGATCGAAGCAGGAAACCTGCTCGTCTATGGTCACCTGGCGAGCCTGGGCGTAGCCGATTTATTGCCCCAGGAGTATGCGCTGATCAGGTCGAATTAAACCTGCTTCATAAATCCGAGGCGTTCGAAGAGCAAAACGACTGTGCAGACAAGAACCTGGGTGTCTGTTTCGTTGTATTGTTCTAATGGGTATGAAGAAAACACATATCGTGCTGATTGGGGTATTCGCAGCGGTACTCTTTGTGATGGTGGGGTGTGAGTTTACCCGGATGGCTGGATTCAGTGCAAAAGAGCCGCCCCCTTATCGCATCGTAGGTTATGCAAGCGGTCCGGCAGATGTAAACGTTAATGACGCAGATAGACTCACCCATATCATTTATGCATTTGCGCGCATTGACGAACATGGAGAGTTGTACTTTCCGGATCCAGATGGGCCGGCGTATATCAAACGGCTCGTACAGTTAAAATCTGAGACTCCATATTTGAAAGTACTGGTTTCTATCGGAGGATGGGGAGCGGACCATTTTTCAGATGCTGCATTAACGGAGCGTTCTAGATCTGAATTTGCTGAACAGGTGGAGGAATTAATCAATGCCCATTCTCTTGATGGTGTAGACATAGATTGGGAATATCCGGGCCAGCCCGGGCCAGGAATTGTGTATCGCGAAGAAGATAAGGTCAACTTTACCCGGCTCCTGAAAGCCATTCGGGACCGTCTGGATGAAATGGGAGAAGCGAAAGGGCGTAAGTTTCCTGGTTATCTATTAACGATTGCTGCCAGTGATAGTAAAAAGTACCTGGAAAACACGGAAATGGATACCCTACATCACTTTGTGGATCATATAAATTTGATGTCCTATGATTTTTATACAGAGGGTTCAGAGACGACGGGGCATCACACTGGGTTGAATAAATCGGTCGCGTCAATAGATGCTGAGCGTACAACGCAAGCTGGCATAGAGCGTTACCTGGCAACGGGTGTCCCACCTGAGAAAGTTGTGATGGGCGTCGCGTTTTACGGACGGAGTTGGGAAGGGGTTGAGGATAAAAATAATGGGTTGTATCAGAAGTACGAATCATTCAAAGGAGCCTTTGGGTATGGTCACATCGCAGATCTGCTTGCAGAGGAGCATGGGTTTGAGCGGCATTGGGACGAAGAAGCCAAGGCGCCTTATCTGTGGCATCCCGATTCTACGATATTCATTTCTTACGAAGATCCTGAATCGTTAATCTATAAAAGCACGTTTGTGAGGGAGCATGAGTTGGGGGGCATTATGTATTGGGAGCACCGGCATGATCAGGATGGGGCCTTATTGGACGTGCTTCATCAGATGCTAAAATGAAAAAGGGTTGATTCCTCAGAACCAACCCTTTTTATATACGATTATGAGTTCTACAATTCCCAACCACTGCGGTATTCACGGTGTAGATACTGATTGGCTTCAGGCGCATTAGTGAACTCCCCTTTCTTGCCATCCCAGAATAGTTTCTTGCCATAGCCTGCATACAAGGCGGCTACGCCAAGTAGCATGGTTTCTGTTAGCGGAGCTGCGTATTCAAATGGACATGAGGCCTCTTCTTGCCCCATGCAAGCGCGAGCCCAGTTCATTTCATGGTTCTGATCAGGAATACGAGGAAGCATTTGCGGTGTGTTTGCATATTCCTCTTCGAGGTGTTGTGGGTACATCCGAGGATTGTGTCCATAGGTGTCATAAACCAACACCCCTTTCTCTCCAACCATAATGGCGCCGCCCGAAGGATTGACTTCTGCATCAGCCGGCATCATCTCTGGCCGGCGTGGGAGCAGCCCGCCATCGTACCAGGTAACTTTAATAGGTTCTCTGCCTCCGCGCGCAAATTCGTAGTGAACTTGAGTGGCTAGAGGAAAGGATGCTTTGTCGTCTCCACCAAAGGGAGAGCCAGAGGCTTCAATGGACGTTGGGTAGTCGAGGTCGAGCGCCCAGTAGGTGTGGTCGACCAGATGGGCACCCATGTCGCCCAGGGCACCTGTCCCGTAGTCCGTCCACCCTCTCCACGAGAATGGGGTATACGAAGAGTGGTAATCTACTTTAGGAGCAGGCCCAAGGAAGAGATCCCAATCCATGGATTTCGGGATCGATTCTGATTTCTTCGGGCGTGCCATGCCCTGGGGCCAAATAGGGCGGTTTGTCCATATATGAACTTCCCCAACAGGGCCGATGGCACCAGCCCAAATCCATTCAATGAGTTTACGTCCGTCATCCGACGAATGGCCCTGGTTGCCCATTTGTGTAACGACACCGGTTTCTTGTGCTACTTTATTGAGAACCCGCGCTTCATGTATGGAGTGCGTTAATGGCTTTTGAACGTAAACGTGTTTCCCCATGCGCATTGCCATCGTGGAAGCTGTGGCATGAATATGATCTGGTGCCGCAATGACGACTGCATCAATATCTTTTTGGCGTTCAAGCATTCTGCGATAATCTTTGTATCGCTTTGCCTTGTCATAGGCCATTTTGAGTTCTTTTCGATTTTCCCGAGCATTGCCCTGGTTATCGAAGAAAGACTGCTCAAGGCGTCTGTCGTCCACATCGCATATGGCAACAATGTTCTGGCTGGTTAGCTGGGCCATATTGGATGCCCCCATACCACCGGCTCCAATAGCAGCAACATTGAGGGTATCACTAGGAGCTTTAAAACCAGGTCCACCGAGAATATGACGAGGGAGTACAAGAGCGCCGAAGGATGCGGCAGCAGAGGTACCGACGAAAGAGCGCCGGGACAAGGACTTCTTTTGCATGACAGGATTGATGAGTGTAAGCGTGATCGGATACGGCGGGATAGGAAGCTAGTGCTTCCTTGGTACAGTAATCACACAATTAACAAATCAACCAACTGCCAATCAATGGGATATCGAAGAGCCCGACTATTTATCGTCCAGTCTGTCGAGTATTTCCTTTTTACGGCGTTCGAAGGAAGAGATGGGTACAGGTAAACCGCCAGGAAGCCTCATGAAATAGTTGTCTTTTGTAGCCGGGTCGTATTTGGTGTGATCCTGATACTCCTGAAAGTCACGAGTACCATGAAGCATAGTACGGACGATAGAACGGCGATTCTCCATGAGGCAGAGAGAATTTGAGAAGAGTACCTAATTCTTGCTAATGTGGGCTCGCCATTTAAGTTCTTTGATCACGCGTAGGGCAATTTCCAATGAAGCGCCTGTGTCGCGGCGGTATTGGCGAATAGCTTGAAGCTCTCCTACGTACGTGTCTTCCTTGGCCCATTCAACAACGACCGATGATGCATCATCGGCTAGGGCCTGAACTTCGTTTTGGGTGAGAGGCTTGCGATCCGAGTCGGAAGAAAAGAGATAATCGAATACAGTCATAATCTTGCGCGCAATTACTTCACGTATAGTAGAGCCAATACGAGGCCGCGCCAGGATTGTTACGGTAGGGCAAGCTGATACTCTTTTTGAGATATCTTACTTAAAATCTTGCTTACAACAATTGGATAACGAGGAGGTATCCAATTGTTAGCCCCTTGTATAGCTTTTCGGTGCAATTGGTACGCTTATTGATTTGGGCCTTTTCGCAATCAATAACTTACTCCATCCCTTGGTTCACAAGGAAGCATAGCCCCCCTCCTGCTCAATCGCTCTACATCTATTCAAACTCGAACTAGGCTATGCAACTGCAAACAATGCTCGCCATGGGCGCGCTGTTAATTTTAGCTACTCTATCGATTAACCAACAACGATCCATCTTCTTGCTACAAAAAGGGGCTTATGTCCGCGAATTGGAGTCTGCAGCGGCAGACTGGGCTAAGGTTCGTCTCCATCAAATCGCAGAAAGTGAAGCATTCGATGAGGCACGCACTTCAATGACTGTCCTTGATCCTGGTACGAGTGACCTCACATTGCCAGCATCACTGGGTAGAGAATCAGGAGAAGTGGATGTGACTGACTTCGATGATATTGACGACTACGATGGGTTCGTTGAGGACTTTACGCACACGTTGAGTAACGAGACCTATGGGCTGCGGGCTACGTACACTGTACGGTATGTAGATCCGTTGACAGCGGATACCACATCGTTGTCGCAAACGCTCGCCAAGCAAATCATTGCCCACGTGGTGTCGCGGGATAGCATTGGCCATTCAACAGCACAGGTAACCTTTAAGAAAACGGTTACCATTTCTGATTACGTCAACTAGCAAGCCCTATAGATTCGGATGCACATTTTTTTAGATCACATCAGCGCCGTTCTGGTTTCTGCAGTAATGGTGACCATCTTTGTGTTGCTGCAAGTGCGAGGCACCCAGTCCAATGCGGACGCTACAATTAACCAGATCGTTCGTTCGGAGACCTTGGACATCGCAGACATGCTTGAGCGCGATCTCTTTAATATGCGAACCGCGGCTCAAACCGATGTGGCTCAAGCTGGAGGCAAGCTGACTGGTGGGACCGCATTTGCCTGTAGCACTTCAGTAAGTAATGCGGTTACAGGGCAGGACACAACGACCCTGTTTACGTTTCCAACACTGTCAGATCCTCAAGTGGCAGCGGGGCTTCTGGAGCCCGATTCTGCCGAGGTGACCATTGTTTCTTACAACCTGATCCGTGAAACGGGGCGAAGCGTATCGCGCGAGATGGGGCCGGATACCCTTACGCATCCGCTCTATCGGCTGGAGCGGCAAGTCGATGGCATTGCACGAGGATGGAGTCAATCGACCATTACATTTTTTAATGTCGAGTTTGGCCTCCGGGATGGTAGTTTTGTGAGCTCTTCTACTACGCCCTGCCCTATTACGGACATGACAAAAGTACGCTTCCAAATTCAGATGGCGAGAACGGGGGTTCAGGATATCACTGCAGAACAACGCAATAAAAGTCAGCTTAACTTCAGCCGTTATGGCGGTACGGTTGACTTAATCAATTGGGATCTCTAACACACACATATACAACACAAGGTAATAGCCATGGGTAAAGGTGCACTTGTTGCAGCAGCATTTGTGCTTGCAACGACTATGACCATGCTTTTTAACGCTCAACTGAAAAGCCAAGAAACTGAGCAAAGGGAATATAAAAGACAGGCCAATTTCATGGCTAGAGAACTGGCGCTGGAAGGCCGTAAAGCCGTCCTGGCCGAATGGGTTGGGAAAGGCGGAACGCTGACTTCCTGGCTGGGTGGGCCGGTATTTCGTGATGGAGGTCGGATTTTAGTCAGTGGGCTTACTCAAAGCGGAAGTGTCTTGGATTTTACGGTTCAGGCGGACTATGACTCCACTGTACACCAGGTGCGGAGCAGGTATTCATGGCAGAATTTTGCGGTAAACCCCTTTCAGCTAAAAACCTGGCGTGTGAACCCAACCATTTCTAGCCTGGCAACCCTCGATTTTGACAGCCTGGCTCTTGATGATCAGAATATCCAAGATTTGGAAGACATCCTTGTTGATGACCTGGGAATTATCGGTTCTCTTGGAGAGGTAAACATTGATTGGGCGGACCTGGTCAATGATGTTACTCTGGCGACTAGCGGGCACAGTGTTGGGATAACTGAGATCACACAAGCAGAGCGTGATTTTTATGCGACCCAAGAAGGTATATTCTTTCCCGATCAGATTAACCAGGTTGTTACAGAGTTTTCGCTGGCTAATCCATCATTGCTACAGACCGTAGATGATTTTTATAGCCTGGGTACTGACTTTGGAATCAATGACGGCTTACAAATGCTTACTGTTGAAGGAGACTTGAACATTACGAGCAATTTTGCCGGTAAAGGCATTCTGGTTGTAGAGGGTGATCTCGTCATCCCAAGCGGAATTGATTTTGAGTGGGATGGCATCATCCTGGTTAAGCCCCCGTCGTCTAACATGAATCCAGTTGTGGACTTCAGCGGTAATGTCAACATCGAAGGGATGTTTGTGACATTACAAGAACCCATCAATGCGGGCCACATGGACCTCTCTGTTATGCGAGATATGAGTGGTGCCTGGGCGCTTCCCAACGGTACCGATATCCAGGATCAAGACGTTCTGAAGCATACCCATGATTATACTTCCAAGCAGGGTAATTATGTCGTATTTCATTCAGACAGAGCCGGCGCCCCCAATCACCAGGGATACAACAAATTTGACGAGACGCTCAGCCAAATCAGCTCATCCGACTCTATCTATCTAGAGATTTACAACCATACAAATCATGGCCTGGGATTGATACAGTTTGACCTTATCGGGCAGGATGCTATTTTTCAATCGGTACCTGCAGGGTTCGATACCACCCTCGCCGATCCAGGAAATAAATACAGAACCGCGGTCTTTGACCCGGCTGATTTAGAGCACTTCGACATCACAATTACTCGTCTGAGTTCGCTTAGAAAATTGTGGGATACAGGCAATCCCTATTTGCCGGAATGTACGTATGATTCCGGGCCGCACTGTGTATGGCATACCCATAACAGAATGAACGCACTGACTATCCGGCTCTTTTCTACAGATGGAGTCACTGCTACCCGGGTTTACGAAGCGAGCCTGTACTGGCACAAGCGCACCGACGAAGAAGAGGAGTTCAACGAAGACATGGCAGACCTGGTGAGTGGATTGCAAGATCTGAATAACGGGCTGGATTTGACCATCGGAGATAACACCTCGATCAAGTCAGATCTCGGTGCGATCCTAAATCTCGGTCCTTTCAGCGGGGTAAGCTTCGGGGCAACGCATCTTGGAACGTGGCACAGGCAGTGGGCCCCAGGGGAAACCGGTAACCCTTTATTGTCACCGTGAGTGTGGGGGGCCAGGTTTCAAGTTCCAGGTTCCAGGTTTCAAGTTCTTGGTTTCAAGTTCTTGGTTTCAAGTTCCAGGTTTCAGGTTTCTGGACTAGGGACCTACCTTCCTACATGGAACCTGAAACCTGGAACCTGGAACTGCTCAATTACACGTAATTGAGCACAGTTATCGCTTGGGAAGGTATTTTTTCGGCACTTCGGGTGCGTTGGTTCGTCCATCAAACATCCATGACGTGATCCACCAGCGTTTTCCGTCGTGAACGAGCTGGATACTATTGATGCCTTGCCCGCCAACCGGGCCGTCTTCGGTTTGGCTCCATGCGTAGGTGCTCCAGATATGCGCAATGGCTCCGTGTTGCATCGTTTCTCTGTGGATTTCGTATTCAAAAAATCCGGCTTCGCTAATCCCCCCACTTCTCTGATGGTACTCAGCTAAAGACATTTTGCCGGCTACTGCATGTCCTTCGGCATCATTCCTTACAATCAGTACTTGCGCACCGGGTAGGTGAAGAGAACTGTCTCTTGCCCAATCTCTTGGTTGCCCTGCTGGTCCGGAGACTACCTCGTAATATGCTTTTATGATACCGTCCAACGAAGAAACATCTTCAAGTCGAGGTGTGATCTGGGCAATAGCTGTTGTGGATAAAAAGAGCAGCACAACAGCGAAGAACGTCTGTTTCATAGGGATGCGTGTTTTAAGCTATTTCTTGTGCTCTGAGTATTTTTGATTTCTTTTCGGATCGGTGCCCATGCCAATAGCAGAGCGGTCCTAATAATGCATAAATGTACCCTGGAAAGCCAATGATAACGCCAACATTGAAAAAGGCAAACAGGATAGAAATAATCCCTACTCCGGCAAAAATCCCATAGTGCCGCGCAAAATATCCTGCTTCGTGGCTTTGGAGTGGAGAGAGAGAAAGAGAGGAGCTTGTACGCGAAACGTGTAAATACATCAACGCCACAGAGCCAAATACAGCAACAAAGCCCAGGCTATAAAGGATAAATAAAAGGGCCAGGTCGTCCACGCTTTTCATGCCTAGATTTGCCGAATCGCCAATAAGAGGTGCGACAATGCTTTCTGTCATGAATTTAAGAGGGTACACGTAAAAAAGAATGACGAACAGAAAGAGGGCATTTAGGAATGTGATTGATTTATCTGCAATGGGATATCGCTTAAAAAAGGCATTGTGTACGGTCCAAAGTGCGACTAGAACACCGAAGCGTATTCCGAAAGCAATGAATCCTTTGAGTTCAGAGACTAACTCAGGAAAAGTATCGGGTACTTCCAGGGAAACGACCAGCAGAGTAGCTGAGAATGCGAATACGGCATCACTGAATGCTTCAAGCCTTGAGGATTCGTGGCCTTCTTTTTTCTTAAACATTATAGGAAGATGTTATGCGAAACGGAGCCCAATCTGGTTGATCCGGTTTTTCGTTTGGGAGGTGGCGTACGCATCCAGCGCTTTATCAATCCAAACGGCAAAGGGGAATGCAAGCAGAATCAATTCAAAGAAGGTTTGCCAGAACATAATATTCATGACGAGATAAATGCCCATGTGTAACCCGAGTACAGCTAGGATAATAACCGTTCTGAATTTTCTCCACCACATGGCCCAGGCAAAAAACTCTGAAAGCAGGCCGATGGTCAAAATAGTGGTAGCAAAAAAGGCACTGCTCAGCGATACTTCTTGCAGGATATTGTAATCCAGAATCCCCGTGTAGGCAAACGCATCAATCGCTTTTTCGTGAATCCAGATCCAGAGATGTTTACCGTTTGACCAGAAAATCCCCGTTCCAATGAGCTTGCAGATGGCTGCCATAAAATAGCCCAGTCCTACAAAAAAGTAGGTGAAGCCCATCGTGAAACGCCGGCGGTATTTTGCATCATTAAACATGAAAACGCCGAGTGCAAGCCCCATGAGGGTCATGCCGATTACATTCGAACTATGGGGAATCTCACCTTGTGTGAACCGGATGGCAAACTGCAAGTGCAGGAGGAGCATGGCGATAACATAACCCCATTTGGATATTCTAAAGAAGCCAAGCAGGACGCAAACGGTTATTATGCCGGCCACAACCATGGCAAGTCCATTACCGAAAAACAAATTGGCGTCTATATATATAGCAACCCCAAGTTCGAGGACGACATCGCTGAGGCGCAAGATATAAAAACCCCATGCCCACGCATACTGAATAGTGCAGTAGGCCACAAAAAGCTCAAAGAGCTTAAAGAAAATGATTTCGCCGGTCGTTTCTTCCCGCTCATAGTCAAAGAGTTCGCGGCTGAGGGTCGATAATAAAGACACGATGGTTGGTAGGTTTTATCTGGGTAATTCCGGGTTGAGCACAGCGCCCGTATTGTTTAGCACGATATAGGGTTCGAAGTAGACCCGAACGGAGTCTTGTTCATTCATTTCGCCTCGAGCCCGCATAACCAGCAAGCTTCGGCCTTCCAACTCATCGGCTCTGAACATGCTGCGGAGTCCGCTGACTCGGTCTTGATCCCATTTCTCTGTTTTAGAGACGAAGTTCGCAAGGTCGATTGGGTCCACACCGTAATCGGGTACTGCTACTGCCGTACCTGGAAGATTGGATTCGTTAACGGAGTCCCAGGAAAGATTAGGGGCTGTCTCGGTTACGTCCAATACAATCGCCCGGCTCCAAGGATTGCCCGCTTGAGAGAACATGGGGTATATGCTAAACGGCCAAAACTCACCAAGATGAGTGGCAACCAAAAGAGCGTAGACGAGGAACGTGATGCCTATAGCTCGGATGGATTTTTTATAAGGGTGTTTTCCTTGTTCCATGAATCAGATGATGGCTGTTCATTGGTCGGTTTCTTGCGGCTAGATAAATACGTAAAAAGTATCACATTTACTAGCTTGTCGAGTAAGACATTGATGCCAAACATGCTTACAATGGCCGCTTCTGAGACCTGCAGTTGTTGTGACAAATCTTTGCTTACCGCGAGCACCAGCACGTCTTTTGACGGTATAAGAGGAATCTGGTTTGCAACAATTTGTAAAGACAGGTACACAAACCAGATCTGTAATGCAGTTTCGGGCATGCCTACCATCCATTGCAAAACCTGGAGGCCCATAACAATAAGCAGCCGGCTTATATGAATCCCAAAAAGTGCGGCTGCGGTGGGGCCCGAAATAGAAATAACAGACCGTCTAAACCGCAGGGCAAGCAACACCAATAAAATAGCGCATAATACCCCGCCTATAATCCAATTCTGATTCACCCCTTCAAATAAGGCGTCAAAAGGTAGAAATCCTGTAAACAAAAATAGGGTAAGTAGCGAGAAAGCCAATGTCATGGAAGTCAACGACGAAATAATCGTGTTGTCTTTCATGTCTAACAAGAGTTGTTTGTCTGTGCTGTCGATGTTTTGCCGCGCCCAGGCATACAGATGGGCTTCACCCGAATAATTTAAGACGTCCTTGTTGTAGACCCTTTTTTTTAGAAGCTCAGGGAATATTTTCTTGAACGGGGCCTTCCATAGGATGCGGTAAATCAGAGATTCTGCGACGGGCAAGCCAAAGTAGATCCCTACAAATATGAGATAGAAGAGCGGGTTGGTCGGGATCTCCCGGAGCGCTTCGCCCCAGTCGAGCGAAGTCAGCTGAAAAATTAAATACGTGAAAACACCTGCGAGCAAGACGCGATGTGTCCATTTTGCAATCGCTTTTCGGCGTTCTTTAGGGATGCTATGTATAAAATTTTTGAACTTCATGTAGCCATGTACGTTCAGCAAGTCCCTTGGGATTAATTCATCAGGTTTATGTTCCTACGGAAGGTTTGTCTTGGACTGGTATTCATGGTGGTTGCTCTGTATCCAAGTGCATTGGATATATACGCACAAAGGCAGCAAGTGAACTACCAGACAGATCTTTTTTTTGCCGGCGCAACAGAAGATACCCTCCCCTTTTGGTCCGCCGCAAATCAATTTGGCATTATTGATCCGGCTTCCCCAAACGGAATTCTACGATTTAGTACCCAATATCCCGGCATGTTGGGTGAGAATGTCTCCTACCAGCTAGGTGTAGATTGGGTGGGCCGAACAGGAGAGCAAGGCACCGTTTTCTTCCAGCAATATTATGCACAATTACGCTGGGGGATTTTTGAGTTCATGGCGGGGAAAAAAGAACGCACAACGGGCGAAGTTCATGAGTCGCTGTCGTTAGGGTCCATGCTCTTGACCCGGAATGCAGCACCCATAACTCAGATCAGTATTTCTTGGCCGGACTTTGTGACGGTCCCTGGAACGGGTGAATTTCTAGGGGTTCGGGGGTATCTGGGCCACGGATGGATTGAAGGTGACCGTGTAGTCAATGAGGCCTTTTTGCACGAAAAACATCTATATTTGCGCCTCGGAATGCCGAATTGGCCGGTTCACGCACGTGCAGGAATCTTGCATTATACCATGTGGGGAGGCATCCCCGTTAGGGAGAATCGTGGCGACCGACTGCCATCCAGTTTCAGTGATTTCCTCCGAGTTTTCTTCATCCAAGGCGCGGCCGATGACGCGGTGATTAATGGAGAAAGAACAAACGTGCTTGGGAATTCTCTGGGAGCGTATGATTTTAGCTTGAGATTCTCCTTCCCTTCCGTAAATATACAGGCATATCGGCAATTCTATTTAGAGGATACGGTTTCCCTTGCCTTCAGGAATGGCTGGGATGGCCTTTGGGGGTTGGGTTTTGATTTTAAAAACGAGGGGTTGATTCATGCTCTTCTATGGGAGCATGTGAATACAAAGAGGCAGAGTTCGAAAAAAGGGATTGGTGAGCCCAGAGGGACGGACAATTATTATAACCATTTTATCTATGAAAGTGGGTGGACACACAGGGGAAGAACGATTGGGATACCGCTGATTTTGACTGCAGATGGCTTTGAAGGGAATATTAATAACATCCTTCTAGCGCACCACCTGGGCATTGAAGGTGAAATACCCGATGTAGTAGACTTCAAACTGTTTTTGACCTACTCTAGAAATTATGGAGCCCACTCTGTATTGGCGTCAGACACTTTTGTGCGTACTGAAAATGCTCGTTTTGATGCTCCTGTTCACAGATATGCATTCCTTTTTGAGGGATCTTCAACTATATTCCCTGAGATTCAACTAGATGCTTTCGCAAGAATTGGCTATGATTGGGGAGATACTGAATTAGGGCCAGAGAGCAACCTGGGATTAACCCTGGGCATTCGCCGAGTTGGGGCATTTTAATAATACACCGTAAACACCTAAGTAATATCGATATCATGATAAAGTCTGAACACACCTACGAAACGCTTGAAGTCGGTGATTCTTATACGTTCAATCGCTTCTTGTCGCAAGAGGAAGTGCTGACGTTTGCTGAAGTATCGGGTGATGACAACCCCATCCATGTTAACCCAGAATATGTAAGCGAACATACCCAGTTCGATAGCCCTATCGTCCACGGTGTTTTTTTGTTGGCCGTCGTTTCAAAGGTTTTAGGTAAGGACTTTCCTGGATATGGCAGTGTTGCAGTTTCTATTTCATCAAAATTTGTGCGTCCAGTACCTGTCGAAAGTGAGATTACTGTGGAAGTGAAGGTGGTCGAGAAGATTGAAAAGCGAAAGCACATCAAAGTGCGGACCTACGTGTACTGCGGAGGCAAAATGGCCATGGGCGGCGAAGCCATCATAGTTCCGCCTGAATCTTAAGACAAAAAGAGGAATCCATTGGATTCCTCTTTTTGGTTCCGGGTTGCGAGTTGGTTGCGAGTTTGCTTCGTGAAAAGCAGAAACAAACGCGAAACACGGAGCGCGAAACAGCTCAAATAAGCATTATTTGAGCCTTATTCTCTAGGGACAAAGTGTTCAAAGATCAAGTCTGAGTAAGACGCATTTGGGTGAGCAATCATCGTTTCCATGTACTGTAGCAATTGAGTGCTTGCGTACCCGGGAACAGTGAGTGGGTGCGTAGACCGAAAACGATTGAAGTAGCTTCGAATAATTACGCTGTTCTCTGCGAGAGGCAATTGCTTTAGGTTCTCAAGATAGGCCGGGTAAAGGCCCTGATACATGAGGTAATACTCAACGTTTGAGGTGTAGAAACTAGTGACCCTCTCCCCTCTTTTCTTAAGGTAAGCGCCGATTGCTGGTATGGCTTCAGGTGCCGCAAAGTTACCCATCAATGGGATTATTTTATCCGACTCATGGAGTTGTTTGAGGAATTGAAAGAGATTTTCGTTACTCAGGTAGCTGGCTGATTCTCCGTGGATGTCTTCCTCGCTCATCAGCTGTTCGTAAGTAGGGTAATAGGCTCGAGGACTTCTATTGTGGCTTGTAAATCGTAAATCCGGTCCTTGAGTGATGAACTCGTTGTGGAATCGATGAATAGTAGCCAGGTCTTTTTCTGATACATCGACACCGAAAGAAATTACTTTTTCTTTGATTTTCTGATGCAGCGCAGTTTGTTGTTTCTCAAGTAGAGGGGCTTTTTCAATTGCATTCATCAACTGCTCAACATCCCACTCTGTTGATTTTGAAGCCAGGGATTCATCTAGTTGCCTGGCGAAGAGGTGTCCGAGAAAATCAAGCCGGTTATCTGATAACTCAAAGAGTGCTTTGTATAACAGATGGGTAAGCATGTTGTCTCTTCGGATATCGACAATAAATGCAACACTTGGTTTGATGTGAGCGATATACGAAAAATTCTGATCAGGACCTACGCCCAGATAAGCACCACCTCGGATGTCGAGTGATTCCAATTGAGGAATAACGTGGAGATAGGACGACTCATTTGAGATCAGGTTGTCGGTGTCGAAGTAACCTGGTTTTCCTGAGAGTTCATGAACCAGTCTACCAAAAGATTCTGCATCTGGTTTTGTCGCCTGTACCTCCGGCACACTCTCTTGTCCCTGGCAGGACCACACTGGGAAGATGACAAAGCTCAACAAAAGAAAGCGAAGAAGGGATGTTTTTCTCATGCTACCTTTCAGGTAAAATTCAATGCTTTAATTTGAATAAACGATTAAGAAAAAGGCGCGTTCTAAAGGCTTAAATCGGGTACTTATAGGGCCTCCGATAAAGAAAGCCGTTAGGATCGATTGTCTTGGTTGTAAGTCTTTGTTTTTGAGTGATTTGTGCGCCTTAAATATATAGGTTTTGTTACAGGGTCTAAGCTTATGTTTTTTAGGGTCTTATGCGATTTAGGTGTTTGACACCCTCTATCAGCCTGTCTACTTCATTTTGCGTCGTATAACACGCGCAACCGGTGCGAACCAGGCCTTCTTCGGACAACCCTAACTTATGTACAACAGTAGTCGCATAAAAGTCTCCATGCGAAGTGAATATGGCTTCGTTTGATAACCGTCGGGTGACTTCTTCAGATGAGAACCCATCGACTGTAAAAGAGACCGTTGGTGTTCGCGGCATCTCTGGAGAGGGGCCATAGACTGTAACGTGATTCATGTTTTTTAGGGAATCCCACAAGTGAGATATCAGTTCATGCCCACGCTGATGTAACGTATCGAACACCAGTTGAAGGCGAAGCCGCCGGTCGAGAGAGGGCTCGGGGTGTAGATTGGCCAGAAAATTAACGGCCGCCGCCGCCCCAACGATGCCTTCGTGATTTTGCGTACCCGTTTCCAGTCGTTCCCCATTATGATTAGGAGCTGGAAGTAACTTTGGTACGCTGAGTTGTTCGAGCAGTTCGTGTTTTCCGAACAATACGCCTAGATGGGGACCATAAAATTTATACGGAGAGCATGCCAGGAAATCACAACCAATAGCCTGGACATCCACCAATTTATGCGGGGCGTAATGTACCGCATCTACAAAGACATAAGCACCAACTTGATGGGCAAGAGATGTAGCCTGTTTGAGATCATTGATTGTACCAAGTGCATTGGATGCACCGCCTATTGCCAGCACCTTTACCTTGTTTGAGAGCAAGTCGGTAAGGTGAGCCCAATCCAATTGACCTGTATCCGTATCAAATCGGACCGATTTGATTCTAATCCCCTTTTCCACCTCTAGGGCGCGCCACGGGTCAATATTCGCGTGATGATCAAGATCCGTAATGACAATTTCATCCCCTGCTTCTAGTTGCCGCCCGATAGATCGAGCCAAGTGAAACACGAGGGTCGTCATATTGGCCCCAAAGGTTATTTCCTCTGGTTTTGCGTTGAGGAAATCTGCGAAGGTAGCGCGTGCGGCAAGCAGTGCCTCGTCCGTTTCTTTACTTGCAGGGTATGCCCAATGCGTATTGGCATTGTGGTGATAGAGATATTCCGTCATTGCTTCTCCAACTTCGCGAGGGACCTGGGTACCACCAGGACCATCGAAGTAAGCAACGGGTCGATCATTCATTGTGCGAGTAAGGGCGGGAAAATGTGAACGAATCTCTATTTCTGAGGCGATGCGATGCATATCAATCTATATAACTAGCGTTTTGGAGAGATCAAGGTACGGCAAGCGTTGTGTTATGTCGAGTATTTGTTTTCGTTCAGACTAAATTTGTATTCTTTAGCTGAAGATCGCGCCCGAAAATCATCTCCGAAAATTATAACCTAACGCCTATGTCTCTTCGAATGGATCGTGTTCAAGATCCGATCATTCCTCAAGTTGCTGGTTGGATCCGAGAACATCCTGGGACAATTTCTTTGGGGCAAGGGGTTGTACATTATGCCCCACCCTCCCTTTGTAAAGAATCAGTCGATCGGTTGTGGGAGAACCCGAAAAATCATTTGTACTCACCAGTTGGTGGTATTGAACCGCTAAAAAAGGCGATTCGCGCTAAGCTGAAGCAAGATAATGGAGTTGAGGTATCGGAAGCACAGGATGTTGTTGTTACTGCCGGGGCGAATATGGGCTTCTTAAATGCACTGCTCGCTATAACCGAGCCTGGTGATGAGGTTATATTGTTCTCCCCGTACTATTTTAACCATGAGATGGCAATCACTATGTTGGGATGTACTCCCATTTGTGTACTACTCGATGATGGGTACAATATAGATATAGAACAACTCACCGCTCATCTATCATCCAGGACTAAAGCAATCGTTACTGTTTCTCCCAATAATCCGACAGGGACGGTTTACGATCGAGCGCTCCTCGAAACTATTAACGAGCTGTGCGCGCAAAGAGGCCTTTACCACATTTCCGATGAGGCGTATGAGTATTTTGTATATGATGGAGTGATGCATTTTTCTCCAGCATCAATACCTGGTTCAGCGAATCATACCATCTCCCTGTTTTCCTTGTCTAAATCGTATGGTTTTGCGGGGTGGCGTATTGGGTACATGTTGATCCCTCGCTCATTGTCATTGGCAGTAGCCAAAGCGCAAGACACCAACCTGATATGCCCCGCCCTGGCAAGCCAGCATGCAGCAACAGCGGCTCTTGATGTAGGAGGTGCATACCCAAAAAAATACATTGCCGGGTTGCAAGAAGTACGAGACCTCGTTGGGGAACGCCTGGGTGTATTGGGAGCGTCTTGCTCCTTCTCAATTCCAGAAGGGGCCTTTTATTTCATGATTAAGGTGGACACTGATCGGTCCTCTCTCGACGTCGTCGAATACTTAATTCGAAAACACAAGATTGCCCTGATTCCTGGGATTGCCTTCGGAATGGAAAACGGGTGTTATCTCCGCATTGCGTTTGGTGCTCTCCAAAAAGATACCGTCTCTGAAGGCATGGATCGCCTGGTTGAAGGTCTGAAGGGCATCTAATCTAAATGAATGTGACCACAGATAAATTGTTTTATGAAATGTAAGAAAAATTACATATCTTAACTTGAGTTAGATTATTACTGGTTTGTCATGATTACTCCCTATTTCTCTGAGTTGAGCAGGCGCGAGCGTCAAATAGTAGATGTGTTATACAAGCTCGGCGAAGCGTCCGTATCGGATGTGCTTCTTCATCTCACCGATGATCCTTCCTATGATACGATTCGACTTACACTTGGCGTCCTCGAAAAAAAGGGATATGTCAATCATAAAAAAGAGGGAAGCCGATATATATATAGTCCTACTGTTCCTCTCGAAGAAGCTACCAATAGTGCCTTAAAACACATGGTAAAAACGTTTTTTGGAGGATCCACGCCTCAGACTGTAATAGCGTTATTGGGGTCATCGCAATCTCCGATTAGTGATAGTGATCTGGATGAAATGGAAGCCTGGATCGCATCAGAACGAAAAAAGAAGAACCATAATAAATGATCGAGATTGCAGAAGTTTTAGCAGACCATACTGTAGTATCGATATATTTCTTGAGGGTATCACTCGTGTTGGGAGGGGTGTATCTTCTTGCGAGTACATGGAAAAATGCTTCTGCTTCTCTGAAGGCAGGCATATTACGAGCAGGGCTCTTAGGGCTATACCTCCTTCCTTTGCTTTATTTTTACACCCCGAATTGGGATGTGGACTCCCCGATCTCATCTCCTGAAACAAATTCATTTGTTGAGCAGGCTTCAGACGCATTTGTGTCTCCTCCAAATGCGTTACGAATCAGCCCGGCTTCGAGTGTGACTTCCGATCCAGGCACTCCATCAGAGGTGAAGCCTCAGCACTGGATTGGAGACATCAAGCACATTGCTTTAACCAGCGTGTTGATTTTCATCTGGGGCCTGGGAATTTTCATCCTTGTGGTACGGTGGTTTAATGATGAAAGGTTGATCAGAAAGATACTTAGGGATGGGAAACGGATTCGTTCTTTTAAGGCGCATCACGTTTTGGATGAGATCGTAACCACGCTCAAATTGAAGCAGCGGATTATTCTGATTGAGAGTGCCTCTATTGGGAGTCCCATTACGGTTGGTGTTTTTCGTCCAGTTATCCTATTGCCCGTTATGGCTGAGCACTGGACCAGCGAGCAACTCAAGGCAGTTTTTCTCCACGAGATCGCACATATAAAACGGCATGACTACTTGGTATATGTTTGTGTCCAGGTCGTATGTATCGTGTACTGGATGAATCCATTTGTTTGGCTTGCGAAAAAGCGTTTAGTCGTAGAGCAAGAAAAAGCATGTGACGATGAGGTTCTTCAAAGCGGCATGGTGCATATTGAATATGCAGAGCATTTAGTTACAATTGCCAGGTGGGCTAATTTGAGGAATAAACCTGGCCTGTGGAGCACGAGGCATGCCCTTGGGATGGCACAGGAGCCTATGCTCAAACAACGAATGAGGGCGATACTCAGTACCGATACCCCGCGTTCGCCTCTCCGGTTTTGGAATAAAGGAGCGATTATATTGGTTGCTCTCTGTATGTTGTTGCCTATATCGGCGTTGAAGTTTGATGTAGGGGGATTGGGTTCCTATACATATGTGTGGTATGAAGCCGAGAATGGAGAGCTGTCTGGGAAAATGAATGTAAGATTACATGAGTCTTCTTCTGGATATAAATATGTAGAAGCGATTGGAATCGAAGAAATTGGAGAAGCCTCTAAAGAAGATGCTCTTATGATTCGATTTCAAATAGCAGAAGCCGGGGAGTACGTAATATGGGGAAGAATTCTGGCGCCCTCTCGAGATGAAAATTCGTTTTACGTCTCTGTTAATGGTGGCGACAAGGTGCTTTGGGACACTCAGGGTCCAGATCAGGAAATGACCGCGCAGGTATGGTCCTGGGATCCTGTCCGAAGTCGATCAGCGTCCTCTGAGGAAGGAGGAAACCCCAAAGCGTTTTATTTTGAACCGGGGTGGCACACGCTTCGAATTTTCGGCCGAGAAGAAGGGACCGGGTTGGATCGTGTGTTAATCACCAACAACGTGATTTATAGACCCCGTGGAAAAGGTGATGCAGCCGAGGTTTCACCGTTGGATTATTTATGGATCGAGCCAGAGAATGGTCGTTTGCATGAACCCATGAAACAAGAGCGAGATGCTTCCGCATCGAACCATTCTTTTATTTGGGCTGGCAATTCATATTCAGATGGTGTTGGGGAGGCGCATATGCGATTCCATGTTGAAGAAACTGGTGATTATGTTATTTGGGGACGTGTACTTGCGCCAACAACAAGCGATAATTCATTTTACATCCGGCTTGATAATGGGGATGAACTGTTATGGGATGTATATGGGCCCGACAAAAACAAGACAGCGCAAGCATGGTGGTGGGATCAGGTACGAGATAGAGAGACCACTAAGAAAGCCGGCCTGGATAGCCTTGTCTTTGCGTTGGAAAAGGGGTGGCATACCCTTGCATTGCGGAGCCGAGAAGCGGGTACTCAAATAGATCGATTGTTGGTTACCAACGATAAGTCGTTTATTCCGGAAGGATGGGGGACCTCCCCTAAAGAATTAATGCCGGTCAATTTATGGATGGAAGCTGAAGATGCCCGTATACGGCCGCCATTAGACATTGGGATGGATCCAAATGCTTCCAATGGTGCCTACATCGAGGTAACCGGTCAACATCAAAGTACATCCCAGCCACCGGAGGATGGGCACGCCAGTTTTTACGTCGATGTGCCAGTGAGCGGAACGTACCTGCTCTGGGGACGTGTTGACGCGCCGGCCCAAGGAGATTCCTTCTGGCTTCGTATTGATGGACAGAGGTGGATACGTTGGAACGGCATCCAGAATGGTTCAGGGTGGCACTGGGAAGAGGTCCACGATAATGTATACAATAATCGAGTGTTGTCTCTTGAACTGGTAGCTGGCTCCCACTTAATTGAACTGGCTTATCGAGAGAAAAATACCCGGTTGGATGGTTTGTTGTTAACGAACGACTTGAATTACGTCCCCGCCTCTACCCTACACGAATCCGTTGTGCAAAAAAGAGAAGTACTTGTTAGTGCTTTCCGAAACTGATTAATCCTACACCACATTACGAATGCGATCACATAGTATGACTGTTAATGTAGTTTTTTTTACATTTGTGTTGATCTTTACTATTGGCGGAGCGGCTGCCAATCCCTCGCAATACGCGAATACCGCTTCGCGAGCTTCTTCTCAAATAGATTCCTTGCCAGACCCAGACCAGGCGATCTCAGTCTATCTCGATTGTAGAAGGTGCGATTCTTCGTATATCAGAGAGGAAATTGAATTCGTCAATTACGTTCGTGACCGGTTTCAGGCGCAGGTGCACATATTCGTTACCGATCAGGGCACGGGGAGTGGAGGTCGAAAATATACGGTGTCTTTTATAGGACAAGGGAGCCACAGTGAAATAGAGCATACTCTGACATTTACGTCCCTGGATACTGATACCCGAGATGAAGTTCGAAAAGGACTTGTGGAAGTGCTCAAGGTAGGGCTCGTTCCTTTTGTGATTGAGACATCTATAGCAAATCAACTGGTTATTTCTTACGAAAAAGAAGAGGATCGAACTATTCAAGCACAAGACGACCCTTGGAATAACTGGGTGTTTGAAGTGTACGCCGGCGGGTATGTCGAAAAAGAATCTCAACAAGAGCGTCTTGACATCCGATACGGGTTTTATGCAAGTAGAGTCACCGAAGTGTGGCGGATTCAAGCTCGGCCCTACTTCAATTACAATACCCGGATGTTTGATAGCGGCGATGCAAGAATAAAGACAATAATGCATCGAAACGGGTTTGATGGGTACATTATACGGGGACTAACAAACCATTGGTCAATAGGTGTATTCGGTAATTTAATCTCAACGACATTTGATAATCTTGATCTTAGAATTCGGGTGTCCCCTGCTGTTGAGTACAGCCTTCTTCCTTATTCGATGGCAACGCGAAAGGAGATTACATTCAAATACCGGTTTGATGTCGGTTATTACAATTATATTGAGGAGACCCTATTCGGAAAGGAGAAAGAGAACTTGTTAAGACAATCGATCGAAGGGAATGTCCGGATTCAGCAACCCTGGGGATCTATCTTTGCTGGCATCGAAGGGTCTCACTATTTGCATGACTTCAGTAAAAACCGGTTAGAATTTTATAGCAACTTCAGTTTTAGGCTAGTGAGGGGGTTGTCACTCAATTTGTCCGGGAATCTTGAAATCATACACGATCAACTCTCATTGCCAAGAGGAGACGCCTCTCTCGAAGAAGTCTTGCTGAGGCAGCGGCGCCTATCTACGACATTTGAAGTCTCCGGGCGTATCGGGTTTTCGTATAAATTTGGATCGATTTACAACAATGTGGTAAATACGCGGCTTTAGCTAGAAATAATAGTTAGGAAGAAATTTGCAGTAAATACATTATATTATTAAAGTTAAACTGAAATTTTATAGCCTGTATTTAGATTACGCTAGTAAACCCACCGGATGAAATCGGATAAACTGCCAGTATGGATCGTGCTGATCCTGGCAGTAATTATAACAACTCAGAGCGCCGCTCAGTCTGGAAACAGAGTGTTGGAGTACACTCCACCTCTTGAACTGAATGAATGGGAGTATCGTTGGGGAGATTCGCCATTTTTAGATTCAGGAACACCGCTTTGGACACGTTCTCCAGAATCAAATCAGTGGGATGCTACGGATCGGCTCATGAATCCCAAAGGGGAGGCGCAGGATTATTTGTGGTTGAAATCAACGTTACCAGATGCGTTGCCTGCAGAACAGATGGTTGCAATTCGCTTTATCTGGGCCAATGCAGAGCTGTATGTAGATAGTACTCGGTTTTATCAATCGGGTCCTATGGAATATCGGTACTCCAATAGGTTTAACAACTATACCTTTCATCTAGTCCAGTTGCCTTCTGATGCTGCAGGGAAAACATTGTATATTCGTGTGGTGTCGGGATTCAATGATGTGATTGGGATCAGGCCGGACAAAGTATACCTTGGAGAGGAGAATAGCTTATTGCGATTTGCGCTGAGGCAGAACGTAATCTCTTTTGGGATTGGTGGGGTCCTGGCTAACATTGGTATCGTTGCGTTTATACTCTTGCTTATCGGTAAGCGAGATAGGGAAAATAGGTGGCTGCTGTTTTATTTTGGATTGAGCTCCTTTTGTTATGGGATGAACTACGTATGTGCTCATGTGCTCTCCTATATGCTCACTCAGAATACAATCCTCCTTTACTTCCTCACAAGTACGTTCCTTCTCTTCCCCGTAGGCTTGCTTGGTTTATTTGAAGGGATTGTTGGCGCAGGAAAGGGGTCTATTATTAAATGGTTGCGCTATGCACATGGTTGGTTATGGGTGCTTGCCATAGTATTGGACATATCTGGGGTGCTTCCATACTTCACATGGGCGCCAGTAATCTTTGCGGTGCTTGCCGTAAGTTTGATTACGATGATCATCACGGTTATCCCTGCGATTAAAAACAAGGACTCCGAGGCACGTATCTTCGGAGTAGCCATGATCATTACAGCTGTTCCTGGCATGTTTGATACGGTATTTCAGGGAATCCTTGGCCGTTCAGATTTACCTTCTATGTCACCTCTTGGCATCCTGTTCTTTATCTTTATACTGATCTATCTGTTGGACAGAAGGTTTTCCCGTAACTCAAATCAACTTCGAGACGCGCACCAACAGCTGGAAACGTACAGCCTATCGCTAGAAGAGCGAGTTCGAGATCGCACCGAAGAACTCAGTCAAAAGAATAAGACGTTGCAGGACACACTGAATGAGCTGAAGGATATGCAACAACAACTCGTACAGTCGGAGAAGATGGCGTCATTAGGGCAGCTGACAGCTGGAATCGCTCATGAGATAAAAAACCCACTCAACTTTGTAAATAATTTTGCAGTGCTGTCTATAGAATTGGCGGATGAATTGAATGAAGCCGTAGAGAAGGGAGAAGATGTTGAGCTTATTCTTGAGGACTTGAAGATGAATGCTGCGAACATCACGAAGCACGGACAACGCGCGGATCGCATTGTTCGGAGCATGATGGAGCATGCACGAAGCGGCAAGAGAGAAATTCAAACGGTGAAATTAAATGACCTGGTTGAGGAGTATGTAAACCTGGCATTTCATGGTATGCGCGCTCAAAAAGAGGCAATCAATGTAAGTATTGTGCGAAACTACGATGATCATGTTGGTGACGTCATGTTGGTACCTCAAGAGATCGGGCGGGTAATCATCAATTTGTGCAGCAACGCGTTTGACGCCATGCGCGAAAAGAAAGTAGTTTCTGATGAGCCTTATGTAGCGACATTGCAGGTTGTAACACAATGTAACGGTAGGTTCGTGGAAGTGTATGTCAAAGACAATGGCGGAGGGATGCCACAGGCAGAAAAAGAAAAGATATTCGAACCGTTCTTTACGACAAAACCCTCTGGGGCGGGTACGGGCCTGGGCCTGTCGATCTCATACGACATTATTGTTGCCGGGCATCAAGGTGAGTTTGAAGTGGTGAAGACGAGTGAAGACGGTACCGAGTTTGTTTTCCGCTTGCCGCAGAAAGGGTGAGGGTTTTCTCGGATTCTGATTCAAGGTACACAAGTTTACTCATGAAGAGCAGATGCTCCAAGCCTTGTCATTTCAAGCCCGCCGAGAAATCTATGCTCTGCATAAGAAACTATGCTTATATAAAGCATAGATTCCTCGACAAGCTTGGAATGACAGCCTTAAAAGACACTCACTTTCCAGGCTACGTGAACAAACTTAAATAACAGCGATTTATGCTTAAATCTTTCATTGTTGCAATTCTGGGGCTCGTCTCTTTGCTCTATTTGTTGAATCCATCCATGGGCTTC
Source organism: Rhodothermaceae bacterium (assembly GCA_019634345.1). GTDB lineage: Bacteria > Bacteroidota > Rhodothermia > Rhodothermales > JAHQVL01 > JAHQVL01. Next base: position 9,491 of record JAHQVL010000077.1, on the reverse strand, counting down.
TTGGAGCTGATTCCAGATGTGTTACCTTTCATTGGAAATCTGGATGAGGGTGCTGCAATGACGTTGCTTTTGATGAGCCTCAGGTACTTCGGGTTGGACATCACAAAGCTTTTTGATAGAACCAAGCCAGTTCAGAAAGAAATCCCTTAAGGTGCTCGTGAATCTCTGGTGCATCCATGGAAATCTCCAACTTCCTTCGGTTTGGAATCGGTTTGACGGCACGTTGTACAGGTCATCCCTTGTGAAGGAAAAAGAACCATTGGTCCTTCATAAAGAGAGCTTGTGGACGCAACAAACATATTCTCTTGATGGTTGGGCGTCTTCATTTCTGGAAAAAGTATATCAGAAAAAAGCCCCGGATAAACCCTGGATAATGGGGTATTCCCTGGGTGGACGCCTTGCTTTACATGCCGTATTACAACAGCCTGATTTATGGGGCGGAGCCATTGTTGTAGCTGCGCATCCAGGGTTGTCTGATCCTGCACAAAGGCAGGCGCAACTCAAGTGGGATGAAGGGTGGGCAAAACGATTTGAAGACGAACCCTGGGAGGAGTTGCTCCAAGAATGGGATCAACTCTCTGTATTTGGAGGGCTTCGCTCAACAATAAAAAGGAACGAAAACGAGTTTTCGAGAGGTGTGATTGCCCGTCTTTTTACTGGCTTCTCGAAAGCCAATCAGGCAGACTTAACCCCCCAGCTTGCCGCTTTGAAAAAACCTCCTGTGTTGTATGTGACAGGACAATTAGACTCAAAGTACACTGAAATTGGGTCAACCTTAGCAGCTCAAAACCCGCTTATTCAGCACATATCTATCCCCAATGCATGCCACAGAGTGCCCTGGGAAAATACCGCTGAATTTGTGAAGACTATCCAGTATTTTATCAACACGGTACACTCAGATAATTAATCCCATTACCCATATGAATCGTCGATCCTTCATGAAAAAATCTGCTCTCGGAGCAGCCGTTGGAGCGCATATTCCAGCGTTTGCTCAGGACTCAATCAGTCAGCTAGAATCCCATCTCTCGTTAGAAGGAATGACGGTAGTATTTCAAGGAGATTCTATCACAGATGCGGGGCGCAATAAAGAATCCCAGTCGCCGAATAGCTCATCCGGCCTTGGAAGAGGGTACGCTTATCTAGCTTCTGCGCAACTACTGGCAAGGCAGCCGAAGCACAATTGGACGTGCCATAATCGAGGGATTAGCGGCAATAAAGTGTTTCAACTGGCGGATCGCTGGAAAGCAGACTGCCTGGATCTAAAGCCCGATGTGTTAAGTGTCCTGATCGGGGTCAATGACTACTGGCATACCCTGACGCATGATTACAAGGGGACGGTTGACGTATATGAGGAAGACTATAGAAATCTATTAAAGCTCACAAAGGCTGCGCTTCCTGATGTTCGATTCATCATCGGCGAGCCCTTCTCGCTCCAGGGCGGGACTGCAATAGAGCCGGCCGATTGGTACCCTATGTTTGACCGCTATCGGAGAGCAGCCAAAAAGATAGCGGAGGAGTTTGATGCAGTGTGGATTCCCTATCAACAGATTTTTGACGAGGCATTGGCTGACGCAGATGTTGAATACTGGTGCCCAGACGGTGTGCACCCTTCGGTGGCGGGCAACTATTTGATGGCAGATGCCTGGCTTAAGGCGCTCAAGGAGACGATGTGATCGGTTTCGGGTTGTATCTAGGACGAAGGAAAAATGCCGAGCGACCGGGAGTCGGTTAAGTACAAGTCAAAGGCTTGTTGCATCTCTTTTGACAGCTGGAAACGCGGGTGTGCAGTCAGGTCTCGGCGGATAAATTGGTACCAAAAATACCGAACGGTATCCATTGGGGTATTGCGCATCCGCCTGAGAAAGTGATCCACTTCCCATGTGTTCGCTCCATGAAAGGAACGGATATATAGATACGAATAGGATACTGGTAATAAGTGATACGTCTTATCTCGCCATGCATTTACATAGACGGTGTCTTCGGTTCTCGGCAACGACGGGTACTTAATGGAATCGTCTCTTCGATGCATGATCGTGGGTGGGACACCATTGGGAAGCAATCCAATATAGGGGCTGCTAAAGTACGCCTCGCTATCGACGTGCATTAACGTTCCATGCAGGGCACAAGCGTCATGGCCTTCTAATAGTGCGTCGACCTGAATTTGGATTCTAGCAGGGTGGTACCAATCATCATCGTCCCATTGGGGAATGATAAAGTCACCCTGCGCCATATTTAGCGCGGTGTTGCGAATATCGCCCAATATCAAGTCCGGCGTACGTTCTATTTTTTTGTACACCAGTTCAGAAGAAGGGACTTTGCTAAGAAGGGGCTCAATGCTCTCGGTTCCATTGTCGAGAACGACCAGTTCTTTGTTGGAATATGTCTGAGTCAAATAACAATGGATGGCGCGTACGACGAGGCTGGGCCGGTCCGCGGTTACCATCACACAACTCACTTTGGGAGAATGCTCAGAACTCATAACATCAGGGGTCGATGAATCATATCGATGTATTGGAAGATAGCCAGTTTTCAGACGGTATGTTCACTATTTTGGTCAATGCAAAAGGTTGAAAATAGGTGAAGTATCAACGCGTGTTACTTTATCTAAGCTGGCAGCGTGCTATATAAGTAGAAAAGAGCGTTTTATCAAACCTATCCCCCGCGATCTTTTTTACTTGTTTGTTCGTACACATTCATGGTATTTAAGTTGTAGTACAGGCCCATACTACGTTTAATTAGCACGTATTATGATATTTTCTTTTTTGCCAATAGTTGCTTTATTCATGATGGTGTCTATTCCCATTATGGATCAGCCGAGTAATCCACCACAGGATATTCTGCTCATTGACGACTTTGAAGAGTACAAAGACGGGGAATTACCGCTTCGTTGGAAATATTTAGAAGAGCATGGTCTTGTCCAGGTTGAGCCTCACCACATGAGGCCGGATGAGGAGTTTTTTGTCGTTCAAGAAGGTGGAAATAAGTTCTTGCGCGCATTCACCGAAGGCGAGGCCGTGCACTTGAGTATGGCTAACGACGAGGATTTCAACTGGAGTCTCAAATCACACCCTTACCTTTCCTGGGATTGGAGAGCGAATAAGCTCCCTGAAGGTGCCAGTGAGGATAATCCCAAGCGTAACGACGCAGGCCTGGGGTTTTATGTGACGTTTGATTTCAAAAAAGGATTGTTTAAGAGGCCGATTTCCATTAAATATACATACAGCAGTTCGCTGGATGTTGGTACTGTGTTGAAGCAAGGGACATTGCGAGTTATTGTGGTTTCTAATGGCAAGAACGGCTATGGAGACTGGGAGCATATTGAGCGAAATGTGTGGGAGGATTATCGCAAAGCCTTTGGAAAGAACCCCCCTGAGCGCCCTCTTAGTATTCGACTATGGAGCGATTCCGATGATACGGGTCAGATTGGTGAAGGGGATTTTGATAATATTAAGCTCGCCGTGTCGCCTCGGTAGGCCCGTATCGCGTTATTGCTAAGTAGACCAGAATATGGAGCGTATTTTTGAAGCCTTAAGGCCGTTTAGCCGATTTACTGTAAGGCAAGCAGGTTGGGTATTGGTAGTTGCATTTGCCCTATCTGTAGTAGGGGTGAGCCTTCTTAGAAATCTTACCGTTGATACCGACCTATCCAAGTTAATTCCACCTGAATATAATAGTGTACAGGCGCTCGAAAAGCTTCGCGCAACCGTTGGTGGAGAAGAAACGGTGGACGTTGCCGTTGTAAGCCCCTCTTTTGAAGCCAACAAACGCTTTATAGAAGATTTAATACCAAAAGCGTTAGCGCTGCACGGTACGGAGTCCGAACCCTACTTCTCTCGCGTAGATTATCGCAGAGATACAGAGTTCATGAAGGACAATGCCCTCTACTTTGCCACTTCAGACGAACTGGATGAGCTGGAATTGTATTTGGAAGATCAAATCGAAGCGGCGCGCCTGGAAGCAAATCCCTTCTTTTTTGATCTAGAAGATGAGGAAGAAGAGCCTGATACCACGGCAGAGTCCTTGCAGCAGGTCTATAACGATATTGTAGGGAAGGATTATCCGGTTTCAGAGGACAGTACAGCGCTCGTAGTTCGGTTGTATCCAACAGGTTCGCTCACGGATGTTGGGTGGATTGAATCGATATATGCAGAACTCGATGGGTTGGTCGAGACGATGGATCCGGCAACCTACCACTCAGAAATGGAGGTTGTTAGTGCGGGCCGTCCGTTGCGCAGAATGATTGAAATTAGAACGATCTCGGATGATGTCCTGGGGTCCTTTCTGGCAGGTGTGCTGACGGTACTATTTGTCGTTGTTTCCTATTTCTTGTACAAAGGGTATCGAGCGCGAAGTGGCCGTACATTTTCCATGAAGGTTCTACTTGGTCAACTTGCTCGGATTCCGGTGTTGGCCTTGTTGATCGGTCTGCCCTTGTTGATGAGTCTATCCTGGACGTTCGGGATCGCGTACTTGCGCTTCGAAACGCTGAACTTGATGACCTCGACCCTGGGCCTGGTCCTGTTTGGGTTGGGCATTGACTTTGGGATTCACTTCTTCGCGCGGTATACAGAAGAGCGAGGGACAGGAAAATCGATTATTGAAGCGGTGGAAACGACCTTTGCAAGTACGGGGCAAGCTATTGCAATTGGTGCATTTACGACTGCCGCAGCTTTATATGTACTGGTTATTGCTGATTTTCGTGGCTTTAGCGAATTTGGTTTCATTGCAGGCACTGGGATCCTGTTTGCACTCATCGCCATGCTGGTAGTTATGCCGGCGCTGATTACCGTATTTGAGAAATTGAGGCTCCTCAATCTGGATGCTGCAGACGATCGTAAAGAAGAGCCAGCACCCAGTAGGCGTGTTTTTCCAGGTAGTGGTGCAGTGATCATTGGGAGCCTGGTAGCCGTAGTTGCTGCCCTGGTCATGTTGCCACGAGTGGAGTTCGAGTATGACTTCGGTAGTCTTGAGCCCGCCTACGACTCGTATAATGAGCGGCGCGATTACATCCGGCGGGTCTTTGACAACCGGAATCAGCGCAACCCGGCCTATATCGTTGTTGACCATCCGGATGAAGTGGAGCCCATCTTGGCCTCACTGAGAATGAAGGTAGATCAAGATACGTTATCGCCAACAGTGAGGGATATTGAGAGCATGCAGGATCGCTTCCCTACGAAGCCGGATGATCAAGAAGCCAAGCTCGGAAGGCTGGAGTTAATAAGAGAGTTGCTGGATGATCCATTCCTGAGTGAGGATGAGTCAGAGGATATGAACCGGCTTCGTCGTTCTGCGCAAACAGAAAGCCCGATTCGTATAGAAGAAGTCCCGGATTATTTAAAAACGCAGTTCACTTCAAAGTCCGGAGAGATCGGTAACTTCATTATCATTTATCCGCTCGCCGGTTTGTCGGACGGGCGTAAATCGATTGCTTTTTCTGAAGATATTGGCCGTGTTGAAACGGCTGATGGATCGGTGTACCACTCTGGATCTTCGTCGTTGGTAGCTGCGGATATGCTGAAGTTGATGCAGCAAGAAGCACCCTGGATGGTGCTGGCGACCTTCATTATTGTGTTTTTGTTGATGATGCTCAATTTTCAGAGCGTCAAGTGGGCCTTACTGGCTACCGTGCCTTTGGTGGTTGGTATCTTATGGATGATGTTGTTGATGGAAATCTTTGGGATCAAACTCAACTTCTACAACTTGATCGTCCTGCCGGCGGTGTTGGGTATTGGGAATGATGCCGGGGTGCATATTGTGCATCGATTCAGAGAAGAAGGATTCGGCAGTATCATGTCCGTTCTACGTTCTACCGGCGAGCATGTCACGATGGGGTCATTGACGACGATGATCGGCTTCGCCGGCTTGTTGCTGAGCTTCCACCCTGGATTGAATACCATTGGCCAATTAGCCGTTGCCGGCATCGGCGCGACGTTGGTATCCGCTCTCCTCTTTTTGCCCGCGCTCTTGCAGCGGTTACAATCACGATTGATTGGCGCCGGCGAGCAGACATTTGGTGCTTCTAGGGAAGAGTAACCATCTGGTGTAGAAATAAAAAAGGGGTATCCTGAGAATGGGTACCCCTTTTTTATTTCCACAAAACGCAGCATGTTCTTAACATCCCGATCAAGCTCAGGTAACACTTTCTTAAATGATGTGGATAGCGGCTTTTGTATTATGGTTGGATACTCTTTAGAGGGTAACTCACCATAATTGAGGTGTTGTTGTTTTTATGCAACGATGTCCGGCGATCAGGCACTTCGATAGGTATTGGTCCTCGGAAAAGAACTGGAAGAAAGGCGACTTGGAACCTCCCCCTTCATCCCAGCCCATTTCCTCGTTAACTAAAAAAAGATAACGTTATGTTAACCAAGGTACAAGGGTATCATCGCCCTGTTTTAGGGCAGATGATATACGTACTGTTCTTATGCGTTTTGACTGGATTCTCTGCGCAACAAACTCTCGCACGGGAAACTAGCTCTAACTCAAATAATGCTCCTCTAGATGAATTTAATGCTGCAGCTTCAATGGCGGTCATTCGTGGTGTTGTTACAGCCCGTGAAAATGGCTTCCCTTTGCCTGGGGCAAATATCATCATCCAAGAGACCTTTCAAGGGGCCGCTACCAACAGAGACGGCCAGTATATTTTGCCACGGGTAAAGCCGGGCACGTATACCCTGGTCGCTTCGTACATTGGTTATGAATCCCAATCGATAGAGGTAACTGTTGACGAATCAACTCCTTCTGAGGTTAACTTCTCTCTCTCATTACTGCCCATTCAAGGAAATGAAATCTTGATATTGGGGGTTCGAGCTGAAGGACAGGCCAAAGCATTAACACAGCAAAAAAATGCGCCGAATATCACGAACATCGTCGCTTATGATCAGATAGGTCGTTTCCCCGATGCCTCTGCTCCTGATGCATTGCAGCGTGTGCCTGGGATTGGTGTTCAGCGCGACCAGGGTGAAGGCCGGTTTATTCAGATTCGTGGTGGTGCTCCTCAACTAACAACCGTGATGTTTAATGGTGAGCGTATCCCCTCTCCTGAAGGTGATGTGCGTCAAATTGCATTGGATGCTATTCCTGTAGAGATTCTAGAATCTATCGAAGTGTCTAAGGCGATTACGCCAGATATGGATGCCGATGCTATTGGCGGGGCCGTTAACCTGGTCACGCGTCGGGCTCCTGCAAGGCAACTCTTCAGCGTTGACTTTGGCGGTGGCTATGGTTCTATTCGGGAGCAAGGCTCTGCAAAAAGCTCCCTAAACTATGGAAATCGAGTAGCAAACGGCAAGTTCGGATACCTCATAAATGGCTCTTTTAACCGCCGCAATTTTGGTTCGGATAATATCGAACCGGAATACGACTTTGGAGACGACGATCTACCACTCGGAGGCGACGATGAACTGGAAGAATTGCAGATCCGTTATTACGATGTGCTTCGCCAGCGCATTGGAATCAATACCGTGTTCGATTACGAATTCTCGGATCAGTCTTCTATCTATCTCAGAGGTCTATTTGCTGGGTTACAAGATACCGAGCAACGTCATCGATTACGCAATAAAGTAGGTGATGATGAGCTGGGATATGAACACAAGAATCGTACAGAACACCTGAATACATTTGGTGTGACTCTCGGTGGAGAACAACGCACACAGGGAGGGATGGCGATTGATTACCACGTGGGTTATACTCGATCCCAGGAAGACACCCCGGAAGATGTAGAAGTGGCCTGGGAGCAAGGAGACGTCTCGTTTGATCCTGTCATCAACGACCCGGATAACATCCGAGCAAACCCACTGGATGGTGCACTGCAAAATACCAGCGGTTTTGAGTTTGGCGCCGTCGAACCCAGTGAAAGCAATACAACAAACGACGATTACGTCGGTGCGGTCAATTTTAATCTTCCCTACGACTTCGGTGCATCGGTTGGTCATCTTAAGTTTGGCGCCAAGTATCGGTTTAAAGACAAGCAACAAGATGTAACCGAGCAAGCTTTTGAGCTGACCGATGATGCATCGGATATCTTGTTAGGTGAAGGAAACGGTGTTTCTTTTACAGGCCGTTATGATGCTGACGACTTTGATGCAGGAAACTACCCGCTGCCTCCAGTTATTACGGGAAATGAAGAGGTACTGGATTTTATAAACAACTTCGGGTCCTCCTTAGAGTTGGACGATGGTGCATTGCTCGAAGGGAATCTTGAAGATTTTGAGGCAACCGAGCAAACCCTCGCTGCTTATGTAATGACAGAGCTGAACCTGTCTCCTAAATTCATGATTCTTCCTGGTATTCGATGGGAGCAGACAAACGTGGAAAGTGTTGGTTTTCAGAGCGTCGTGTCTGAAGAAAACGATGAAGGGGATTTAGCCACTGATCTGGAAGATATCCAGCGTGTAGAGGAAGAGAATGACTATGGATACCTCTTCCCTATGCTGCATCTGCGATACAAAGCGACCCCTCAAACGAACATTCGCGCTGCGTTAACAACTGCCCTGGCGCGCCCCAACTTCTTTGACCTGGCACCCTATGAGATTCGGGATGATGATGAATTGGTGTTAGGTAATCCAAACCTGGATCCAAGTCGATCCCTGAATCTCGACTTTTTCCTTGAGCATTACACCTCCTCCATTGGAGTTATTTCTGGTGGGGTGTTCTACAAGCAGATCGAGGATCCGATCGTCACGTTCAGGGAAGAAAATGAAGTGATTGTTGATGGTGAAGCGTTTGACCTGACCCAGTTCCAATCTCGGAATGGGGATTCAGGATACATCTGGGGTGTGGAACTGGCTGTCCAGCAGCAATTCCGTTTCTTGCCAGGGGCATTAAGCGGGTTAGGCGTCTATGCAAATTACACCTATACCGAATCTGAGGCAAAGCTGTCTGATGGTAGCACCAACGTGTTTCCGGGGCAAGCTAAGCATATCTTCAACCTGGCGCTGAGCTACGAGCGAGGTGGGTTTTCCGGGCAGGTAAGCCTGAATCATACCGGTGAGTTTCTGGATGAGTTTGCCGGCGACGGCGTAAGCGCAAACCGAGCTAACGACATCTTTGTACAGGAGCGCTGGGGCCTCGACATTTCGGCCAGCTACCAGTTCACCAGCGGAGTGTCCACGTTTGTAGAACTGCTCAACCTCCTCAACGAGCCACTAGAACTCTATCAAGGAAGCCATCTCCGCCCCATCCAGCGCGAGTTCTACCGCCCCTGGGGATGGATTGGCGTGAAGTACAGCATGTAACTCTCCATCAAGTGATTTTGTGATACGCCCAGAAATGACGGAAGCCTCTTGTAGAAATTGCAAGAGCCATCCGTCATCTTTGGGGAATGACTCGTAGAAATTACGGGGGAGTTCTAGGATTACTAGATGTGACTCGTAGAAATTACGGGAGCGTTCTAGGATCTTAGAAAGGGCTCGTAGAAATTACGGGGGAGTTCTAGGATTACTAGATGTGACTCGTAGAAATTACGGGAGAGTTCTAGGATCTTAGAAAGG
>JAHQVL010000076.1 GCA_019634345.1 Rhodothermaceae bacterium | reverse complement strand
TATCAGCCAGTTTCTTTAACGTCCCGGTGAAATCCTGCTCCAACAATAACGGGATCGTAAACAACCCAACCCCCACACGGTCTAACATCACTTCACTGGCTTCTGCAGGCTGCGGAGAGGTGTTTTCACACCCTGACAAGACGTTCCCCGCCATTATTGAATAGGCAGAGAGCTGTGCAAATTGTCGGCGATTCATTTCAAAAAGGGAGTAAAGTTATACAAGCAGGCTAGCTAACGGCTTGGGGTTCAGTTGCGAAAAGCTGCAACCACGACACCCCCTCAAAGCTACAAGATATAGACGGCTAACTCAAGACGAATAGCGGCCCTATCGGCTTCCCTTCCTTTTCTAATTCGGCACGTACTTTCCCATAAACTACGCTCGATGTGTAATCAAAATCTGCTATCATCATGGCTATACAGACCGTCTCAGCATCTCTACAGGGACGGTTTTGCAACAATTTGGCACTTAGGAGTTGAACTGACCTACTTTTAGCCAAATCTCATGGCGCATTTTGCTATTGAGCAAGGCACTCAGTATATATAGCATCAACATAAAGGCATCTACGGTACGTGAAATGATGCCAGTACGTGCAATGACGACCCCTAGCACACTGAAAGACCCGTTGTACTGTAGATCACACGATGTATCCAGCGTTAAGCCATCCACCACCTATGTATACTGCGCTCGTACACAGTACAACATGCGCTTTTTCTTATTACCGATGAAGGTATAAGGCTCACTTAAATCGGACGCACCTTGTGGACACTGTAAACATTAAATTCTCGAACAAGAAATCACCGACATTTATACAAGATCTCAAAAAGCAGGTTAACGACTATTTCAAAGAAAACAACCTGTCCAAGAAGGCTGATACCCGAATGATTGTAAAGACCTTCGTGATGTTGCTTATGACGTTTGGTCCATACGCGATGATCATGAGCAATCAGTTTTCAATCTGGGAGATGTGGGGGCTTTGCTTGGTCATGGGCGTCGGGGTGGCTGGCATTGGCTTTTCCGTTTCTCACGATGCTCTTCACGGTGCATACTCGTCGAACAACAAGGTCAATACAGCGCTTGGACTTACCTTTGATTTAATGGGTGCAAACGGATACTTGTGGAAGATTACCCACAACGTGATCCACCACACGTATACCAATATCCAGGGCATCGACGAGGACCTTGAAGTCTCTCCTCTACTGCGCCTCTCGCCAGAATCTGAGCATAAGCCGATTCACAAATTTCAACACCTGTACGGCTTTGCTACTTACAGCCTCTCTACCATCTTCTGGGTCTTTGTGAAGGACTATAAATATCTACTGCAAAAGGACCTTGGGCCGTATGAAAACATCAAACATCCTAAGGGAGAAGTTGCGTTAATGATCTTCATGAAGATCATCTATTACACGTACATGATCGTCCTGCCTCTCATCTTCCTCAATGTTGTATGGTGGCAGTTTGTAATTGGATTTCTGACCATTCACCTCGTAGCGGGTACCATTTTGGGCGTTATCTTCCAATTGGCCCATGTTGTTGAGGACACAGAGCATTTCACGAACAAACACACGTCTGTCATGGAAGACGCCTGGCTGATCCATGAAATGAAGACCACTGCTAACTTCGGACGCAGCAATAAATTGTTGTGCTGGTACGTGGGCGGCTTAAACTTCCAGATCGAGCACCACCTCTTCCCTAAAGTCTGTAGTATACATTATCCTAAAATAAGCCCTATCGTTGAGCGCGTGGCTAATGAGCATGGTATCCCTTACAACCATCAGCCAACCTTAAGCAGCGCCATCGCCTCTCACTACAAGATGCTGAAGATATACGGCCAGGGAGAAGGAGTGAATCAAGGCGAATTGGTTTCACAGGCTAGTTGATGCTCAGGATAATCTAAGCCCTGGATGGAGCATTTATCAGAAGTGACGCGGGGCGTTCACACTTTGGGATGACGCTCTGCAGTTGCAACATAGGATGCTCGCACTATGGGATCATTGTATTGCCAATGTAATCTGGGGCATTCACACGTCGGGATGGCTTACTGCAGTTGTGACATGGGATACTTACACGTTGGTGTTGTTGTCTTACTACAGTGACGCAGGGCATTCGCACTTCAGGATAGTCGCATTGCAGAGGTGATATGGGACATTCCCACTTCGGGATGACTTTCAGCAGAGGTGATATAGAATAGTCAAACATTGTGAAGGTCTCACTTCCAACGGATGTAAGACCTTCACAATACTTATTTCGTGCCCGATTCTTATACCATTTACACAGCAGGCTGCATCTTCAGGACGAAGTTGCACAGCCGGCGCCATGTTTTCAGGTCACGGCTAATTTCGCTTCTCAACTCATTGAACTTCGTCTTCAATTCTTCGAATTCAATATGATTCTGCTTACGATCCAATGAGCGGTATCGCTCTAAGGTCGTTTTAGCAGATGTGATCGTTGCAGAGAGTTTTTCGGACAGTTGCTCGATGTATTCTTCGAGTACTTGAGAGTTTGTGTCTCGAATTTCGCTCAGGTGCTCCATCAACAATTTACGGTCGGCCTGGACGAGTCGTTTTTTGATCATCAGCCCATCGGTCCGCTTGAGCCCTGAGGCAAGCCCCATTTTGCTCAGCCCCCAGATGAGGTACTTTGTTGGGTCAAACTGGTACCAGCGAACGCCGTTGCGGTAATCACTTGCAAACGTATGATGGAAGTTGTGGTATCCTTCCCCATAAGTCAGAAATGCAAGGATGAAGTTATTCACAGCTGAATGCTCCGTTGAATACGGCTTGGCTCCCCACATGTGCGCCAACGAGTTGATAAACCAGGTAGTATGATGGTTAATAAAGAGGCGCAATAAGAAGGAGATGACAAATGCACCGATAAGGTCCCCTGTAATCCAGGCAACAAGCAGCGTAGTGGTCACGTTTGTCAGCAAGACAAGCTGCCCATAATACTTATCCTGGAATTCGAGAAGCTTTCGCTGCTTCAGATCTTTGATGTATTTGTCTTCAATAGGTGCTCCTTTCTTGAACATCCAGAGCAAATGAGAATGCCAAAACCCTTTTGGCGTTTCATAGGGGTCCCTTGCTGAGTCTAGATGCTGGTGGTGCACGCGATGGTCATAACACCAGCGAAAGACGCTACCCTGCGTGGACAACGTCCCGAAAAAGAGCAACACCCATTCAATAGGTTTTTTGGTGACATAGGTGCGGTGAGAGTATAAGCGATGATATCCTGCAGTTATACTAAATCCTGAGCAAATGATTAAAAGGAACGTGCACCCTATCATTAACCAACTAGGCGTGTAGCTCATTAAATAAAGAGGCAGAGCCACTAGTAGGGCCAAATGATACGTAACAATAAAAACTATAGGGACCCAGCTTATTTCTTTTTTATCAGCCTGCATCACTTCTTGGTTAGCCATTGTACTCCTTTACGTGTCTAGATGATTTAGAATCAGGTAATCTGGTAGGTTCTTTAACTTGCAGCGTACTTAAAAGAGGAGTGGTGAATGCCTCTCTGAGTAATAAACGCTGAAGACTACACAAAAACAACCAGTATAGAAACAGAACCGCCCGCTTTCATTCATATCTCACAAGCCTCAGGCATAGACCAGGATTCTGTCGAATTGTTTCAGGTTCCAGGTTCCAGGTTTCAGGTTCAAAAGGTGGGTTTTGATCGTTAAAACAACCTGAAACCCGAAACCTGAAACCCGAAACAGATAATCGGGGGATCTTGAAATCAATTCGGGGCGTTTGTACTATTCTGTCAAGGACGGGCAATTATTACAAATACCGGTTTCATCCACTATGTCTAAGCTTCTACTTATCTGGGATTTTCTCAAGGTCCGAAAAAAATGGTGGTTGACTCCTATCGTCTTAGTCCTTCTCCTTCTTAGTCTTATCATCGTCCTCGTAAATGGATCGGCACTAGCCCCTTTCATCTATTCCATTTTCTAATCCCTTATTATTTAACTCAACTTACTGTACTCAAATCATAACCGAACCTATCTATTTAGATAGTCCTGTAAATCAGGGCATTTGAATCCATTTCAAATAGAGGAGTGCTCCAAAGGTGCTAGCCAAATGTAGGTGAATTGCACCAATTTAGCATCGTGCTATGCTGTACTGAAAATTTTCGTTTGACTCCTGTTTTACCGGTTCACTGCACAGGCAACTACAACCCAAAACACGAAACACGAAACCAATCACATCAATTCGTCAGAATTTATGTGATTGTCCTCAGTTCTCAGTGCCAGCGCACTCTTCTCATTCTAAATCATCCAAAACGTTCTTCGCACTAATCGAGAATTCATGACACCGAATTCCCTGAATCATAAGCACGTTCACCTCGCAGTAGCTGCAACTTTTACAGCAGAACCAATCGAGATAGCTCTTGAGTTTTGGCTCGAGAAGCTGGGCATTCCCTATTCGATTTCTTTTGCTCCTTATAACCAGGTTTTCCAACAACTGGTCGATCAAAGCAGTTTATTTTCGCTCAATCAGAATACAGACACCCAAGAGGCACTCAATGTCCTGTTAGTACGCCTCGAAGATTGGCCCTTAGGTGATTTAGAACACAACACAAACGAGTTCATTGAGGCAGCACAAGCGCTCGCGGCACAGCAAAAGAGCACGATTATCATTGGGTTCTGCCACTCCTCCCCGTCTACGTACATCGATCCTCATCACGACGCGCAAATTGACAAAGCAGAACAGCTTATAAATGAATCACTCCGGGGATTATCCAATGTAACTATTATCACCCGGCAGGAAATCAACACGGTTTATCCTGTTACGCAGTATCACGATCCAATTACGGAAAAAACCGGGCATATCCCGTATACCTCTTCCTATTTCACCTCATTGGCGTCGATCATCTCCCGGCGCTATTCAGCGATCCAACGGGCCCCGCTCAAGGTGATTGCTCTAGATTGTGACAATACATTATGGGGCGGCGTCTGCGGTGAAGACGGTCCGCTTGGGATTGAGATTACACCGGCACATACGGCCCTGCAACAATTCATGCTCGGCCAGAAAGAGCAAGGGATGCTTCTTTGCCTCTGCAGCAAGAATGTAGAGGCCGACGTTTTTGCCGTGTTCGATCAAAACCCTAAGATGCTGCTAAAGCGGGAAGATATCGTAGCGACAAAGATAAACTGGGAGCCGAAATCGCAAAACTTGATCGAGCTTGCAGAAGAACTTCAGCTAGGGCTCGACAGCTTCATTTTTATCGACGACAACCCCATTGAGCACGCAGAAGTTGCTGCCATGGCACCAGCGGTTCATCGCTTGCAAATACCAACGGACGACAGCATTCCGAGATTTCTGGACCATGCCTGGTTGTTCGACAAGCTCACCATCACAGAAGAAGATAAACACAGGGCTCAACGGTACGTCGAGAACAATCGGCGCGAACAATTCAAGAGCTCTACCACTTCCCTGCGAGACTTTCTTGAGCATCTGAACCTACAAATAGGCATTTCTGAACCTGATTCTTCGAACCTGCCTCGCCTGGCACAGCTTACACAGCGAACAAATCAATTTAATGCAACGACGATACGAAGGACGGAATCGGAGTTGAATTCCCTCTTGGAATCAGAAACGCTTCAAGCCCGCATCGTCCATCTTAGCGATCGTTTTGGGGACTACGGCCTGGTTGGATTGACGTTGTACCAGGTTCAACAAGAACACCTTCAAGTCGAGACCCTGATATTGAGCTGCCGGGCGCTAGGACGCGGAGTTGAACATGCATTACTCAAAGAATTAGCGCAGATCGCTTCGGCCAATGAGTGTCCTTATGTCGATATTGCATTCTCTCAAACACCAAAGAATAAGCCAGTTGAATCCTTTTTGATTCATCTCGGTCCGGCGACTTCAACAGAAGTGCAGGCCGGCATTATTTATAGATACGACACCCAACGTTTGCTTGCGCTCGACCCACTCGATGCAGCAACACCCTCACAAGCAGCACGCAAAAAAGTCACCAAAGTAGCAGCCGGCACGTCCAAGTCTCCTTATCAAGAGATTGCTAGTTCTCTTTTCGACGTGCGCACTATTCAAGGCAGCATTCAAGAGCTTCGTGCTGAACGTCCAGAGATAAACGCCCCGTTTGCACCTCCAGAGTCCCAATTGGAACGAGATATCACATCCATATGGGAAGAGGTTCTACTGGTACAGGGTATTGGCCTGGACGATGGTTTCAAAGAGCTTGGCGGTTCCTCGCTTCAGCTGGTCCAAATCCATAGCAGATTAAATTCAACACTGCGAAAGGAGCTCCCTCTTACGGCCCTTTTTGGACTACCAACGATCCGAAGCCTGATAACGCATTTCACAGAAGCACAACGTCAGCAAACAAAAAGTCAGCAAACAAAAAGCACAGAAATTCAAGAACGCGCTGCACGTCAGAAAGACGCACTGTTACGAATCAAGGAATTACGAAAGACTAAAAGATAAAATAGAGCCTCAAAAAGATATATTATGGATGGCATTGCAATTATTGGACTCTCAGGTCGCTTTCCTGGCGCCCAAAATGTAAAGACATTCTGGCAAAACCTGGTCAATGGAGTCAATTCTATTGTTCCGATTCCTGAAGAAGAACTCAATCTTACCCCTCAGGAAAGGAAACGCTTGTTAAGTGACCCCAACTTTGTCCCGTTTTCGGCCACGATAAAAGACGCAGATCATTTCGACGCCCCTTTCTTTGGAATCTATCCAAGAGAAGCGCAGGCGATGGACCCACAGCACCGCCTGTTCTTAGAGTGTAGTTGGGAAGCGATCGAGGATGCAGGATATGAACCTTCTACCTACCCCGGTTCAATCGGTGTATTTGCGGGGTCTTACATGAACACGTATACCCTGTGCAGCCTTGAATCCCATCCCTCGTTTATTGCCGGCCTTGCTGACTCCTTTCACGGGGGTACACTCCAGCATGAGTTGGGCAATGATAAAGATTACCTCTCCACGCGGGTCTCTTTTAAACTAAATCTAAGAGGACCGAGCATTACTGTCCAAACAGCGTGCTCAACCTCTCTTGTTGCGGTGGCTCAGGCCTGTATGAGCCTTAGCTATTATCAATGCGATATGGCTTTGGCAGGCGCAGCTACATTAAAACTTCCTGCAAACAGGGGGTACCTGTACCAGCCTGATGGGATGGTTTCTCCAGATGGAATCTGTAGAACGTTTGATGCAAATTCGAGAGGCACTGTATTTGGTGATGGGGTTTCGGTTGTTCTTCTGAAACGATTAGAAGACGCTATCGAAGACGGTGACAGTATATATGCGGTCATAAAAGGGTGGGGCGTTAATAACGATGGAGCCTCAAAAGTTGGGTACACAGCACCCAGCGTAGACGGCCAGAAGGAAGTCATTGCGCAGGCTCACGCTCTTGCCGACTTCGACCCCAGAACCATTTCCTATATGGAAGCGCACGGAACGGGCACTCCTATTGGGGACCCCATTGAGATTGATGCGCTAACCCAGGCGTTCCGTATGGGCACAGAGGACAATCAGTTTTGTGCCATCGGTTCTGTGAAAACCAACATTGGACATTTAGATGTAGCTGCTGGGTGTGCGGGACTCATAAAAACATCTCTTGCCCTGGCTAATGAGCAGATCCCTCCAAGCCTGAACTTTGAGTCGCCCAATCCAAATATCGATTTCGAGAATACCCCGTTTTATGTGAATGACAAATTGCGCCCCTGGGAGCGCTCGGACGCGCCACGCCGGGCGGGGCTCAGTTCGTTTGGCGTTGGGGGCACCAATGCGCATGTTGTTCTTGAGGAGGCTCCTCTCTTTCATGACTTAGCTAGTGAACGGCCAAATCATCTGATCACTCTCTCTGCACGAAGCACAACGGCGTTGGATCATCAAACCGCCAATTTGCTTGAGCACATCGAGAGTCATCCAGAATTACTGATCGAGGACATTGCCTACACGCTTCAAGTGGGCCGTGCTGACTTTAATTATAAGCGTTCTTTTGTTGCTACCGACCGCGAGGATTGCATCCAGGTGTTAAAAGAAGGAGACGCTCAGCGTATCAGCACCACGCATGGCGTGCGCAAAAACCGGTCGGTTGTATTCATGTTTCCGGGCCAGGGTGCTCAGCATGTGAATATGGGTAAGGCCCTGTATGAAAGCGAGCCTATTTTCCGAAGGGAGATGGATATATGCGCTCATATCCTTGAACCCATTCTTGGCTTTGACATCCGAAACATCTTGTATCCAACACCAGAAGGCCTTGATGAGTCGATGATGCGGATCAACGAGACCATGGTTGCCCAACCAGGGATCTTCTCGATTAGCTATTCGCTCGCCAAATACTGGATGTCCATGGGTCTTCGCCCTACAGCTATGATAGGCCATAGTGTGGGCGAGTTCGTGGCAGCGACCCTGGCTGGCATCTTTTCGTTAGAAGACGCCCTCCACCTGGTTGCCAAGCGAGGCACCTTGATGCAAGACCTACCTTCTGGTTCCATGATGGCCGTGCGCATGCCAGCAGAGGAATTAGAAGCGCATCTCACTGATGATGTTAGTATTGCAGCCGTGAACAGCGCAGCCCTTTGTGTAGTCTCAGGGCCAGACGAGGCCGTAGAAGCCCTTCAGGCAGACCTGGAAGCAAAAGAAATTATCTGCCGCCCGCTTCACACGTCCCATGCTTTTCACTCAGCCATGATGGATCCGGCAGTGGCTCCCTTTGAAGAATTGCTTAGCGGCCTCACGCTTAGTGCCCCTGAGATCCCCATTGTATCGACAGCGCACGGTCGTCCGCTTACAGAAGAGGACGCTACGAACCCTGCTTACTGGGCTCAACATCTAAGAGCCACTGTTCTTTTCGCACCGGCTGTATCCACGATGCTGCATGAA
Source organism: Rhodothermaceae bacterium (assembly GCA_019634345.1). Lineage (GTDB taxonomy): Bacteria > Bacteroidota > Rhodothermia > Rhodothermales > JAHQVL01 > JAHQVL01. Next base: position 2,170 of record JAHQVL010000076.1, on the reverse strand, counting down.
AGCAATCACGTTTTCCTTGAAATTGGTCCTGGACAAACGTTGAGCACACTTACCAGGCAGCATCCTTCATGCACATCGGATCACGATGTCTTTTCATCGTCTCCGCATGCAAAACAAGAAATCTCGTCTTACAAAGTAGCCCTGGAAACCCTCGGCAAACTATGGCAGACGGGCATTCTGATAGACTGGAAACATGTTTATCAGAATGAACAACGCAAAAGAGTGCACCTCCCGACATACCCTTTCGAGCGAAAAAGGTATTGGTTCGATTCTCTTGAACCAACTACCGAAGACGACTTTGAGAGTGCATCAGTTAGCAATGGAATACACCCCGAGTATACAAATGGTCAATCTCTCAATACCAACGGACACGCACCTCCTGTCCCTCAATCCTTATCGACCCTGAACCCTGATACAAGAACGCTGATTGAGAATCAACTGCAGCTCATGTCGCAACAGTTGCAAGCCTGGAATCAGCTTCTATCAAACCCAGGAAACGAAAAAAAATAAGCATTTACTTCACTACTTTTACTCTACGTGCCATATGAGTTCTTCCGTAAAACTTGATAGCGTAAAGGCCAAATTAAAGTCCTTGCTTCTGGATCTATCTGGATTCGATCTAGAAGAGCTTGACCAATCAGCCACTTTTCTTGAACTAGGCTTCGATTCATTATTTCTTATCCAATTCAGCCAGGCCATCAAGAAAGGATTTAAAGTTAAAGTTTCTTTCCGGCAACTAATTGAGCAGATTCCTACGCCCACAGCGCTCATTCAACATCTAGCAGAAAAGGCCTCTGACGATGTCTTGCCCGCCGCTCCTGCGGAGCAACCTGCTGCAGCACCGCAGGCGCCGCCGAGCCAGCCTGTACCGCAACCGGTACCTATGCAGCCCATTCAACCGCTCCAGCCTATCCAGAATGGAGCTGCGTTTAATGCATTGCAAACAGGCGCAGCAACCGGAACTGTCGAAGAACTCAAACATCTCATGGCGCAACAGTTGCAGGTAATGTCTCTGCAATTGTCCATGCTTACAGGTGGAGGCTTGGCTCCAGGAGCTATGCCTGCTGCACAACCTTCTGATCAACCAGCCGATGACCATACCAGCCAGGATGATACGTCTACGGATTCAAAGGCACTCATGGTTATTCCGCCTCGTGATGAGACACTCAAGGAGGTACCGAAACCAGAACGGCGGCGTTTTGGGCCCTATAAGCCTGTTAAAAAGGCGGATGACGGAGGGCTAACAGAGCAACAAAAAGCACATCTGGAGGAATTCATTGCTCGCTATACAGAGAAGACCAAAACGTCCAAGGAATTAGCCGCACGGCATCGCTCTCATTTTGCCGATCCTAGAGGGATCTACGGATTTAGAAAGATCTGGAAAGAGATGGTGTACCAGATCAACACCGTGAAGTCCAAAGGCTCGAAGTTATGGGATGTCGACGGCAACGAATATATCGACATCGCCATGGGATTTGGCCTGAACTTGTTTGGTCAGTCTCCCGATTTCATCACCGATGCCGTACGCGAACAGCTTGAACGAGGCGTCGAAGTTGGGCCTCAATCTCCACTCGCTGGTGAAGTGGCTGAGCTTCTTTGTGAACTTACCGGGCAAGAGCGAGCTACATTTTGCAACACCGGCTCGGAAGCCGTCATGGCGGCAATCCGCCTTTCTCGTCTTTACACGGGGAAAACAAAGTATGTCTACTTTAACGGTGCCTACCACGGCAACTTTGAGCAAGTCCTTCTTCGATCCAGTAAGATCGGCAATCGTATTCATGTGTCTCCTGCGACGCCAGGTATTCCACATAGTTTGACGGAAGAAGCGATCATTCTAGACTACGGAGACCCTGCTTCTCTAGAGATCATCAAAGAGCATGCAGATGATATCGCCTGTATCTTGATCGAGACGGTTCAGAGTTCTAAGCCGGACTTACAACCAAAAGAGTTTTTGCATGCCCTGAGAACGCTCACTGAAGAGCATGACATCGTTTATATCATGGACGAAGTAATCTCAGGATTTAGAGCGGCACCGGGCGGTGCGCAAGAGTGGTTTGGCATCAATGCCGACATGACCACCTACGGTAAAGTGCTTGGCGGAGGTATGCCGATTGGTGCGCTTGCCGGCAAGGCAAAATACATGGATGGCCTCGATAGTGGTTCATGGAAC
>JAHQVL010000075.1 GCA_019634345.1 Rhodothermaceae bacterium | reverse complement strand
CTACTCCCCAACCACAGCTTCCAGGCTCACCCTATACAAATCTCCGGGCGGACGCACGCCTTCTTCCATCGGACCCACAACTCCAGGTCGCTCTGAGGCAAAGTAGAGGTATTGCCCATCGGGGCTGATGCCGGGGGCGAACTCGGTATAGGTTGAGTTTACGAGCGGGCCGGCATTTCGCACATTATCAAACAGGCCATCTGCTACGTGATCGGCGATGTATATATCCGAATCGCCGTATCCGTCTAGCTGACGGGTTGTGAATAAGAGAAATCGTTCTTGTGGATCGATGAGTGGATTCCCTACAGCGACCGTGTCTGGAATGGGCATATTGATTTTCTCCAGCGGCTCGTACCCTTCGTCTGTCAATTCAGATCTGTAAATGGCCCGAAGCCCATCTATTGACATACTCAAATAGATTGTATTTTCAGTCGTCAACGACACAAACACCTCCGTAAGCGGCCCATTCAACGGAGGGCCCATATTAATCGGAGCGCCCCATTCTCCATCGTTATACTCGGAGTACCATGTATCAAATTCCTCCATGGGCTCGTCCCCAATAAGCGGTCTGTCCGAGTTGAAATAGAGCCGGGTGCCATCGTAATTGACAAACGGGTCTACATCCAGATACGTCCCATCTGAAAACCACAACGGTTCAGCCTTGCTCCACGCCCCATCTACCAATGTAGAAGAAAAGATCTTAATGGTATCCCGGTTTGTGCTGGTTCGGTTGAACAACATCGTATTGCCATCGGGCATGAACGTAGTCGCAAATTCCGGCAGCGCACTAGAAACGCTGTCAGCACCAACCAACACAGCCTGCTCGGGCATAGCGGGCGCTTCTTCTACCCCCTCCTCCGGGGCCGCACATGAAGCAAACAGGAAAACAAAAAGGCAAAGCAGACAATATCGCACGAAAGTAAAACGAGTGGGATTGATAATCATCAGGTTACAAATGGTGGGGGTGATTATCGGAATATAGGGAATAAACTACAAACAGAGGAATCTTAGGATTCCTCTGTTTGATAGGTCTAAAAATGCAATAAGCTTCGCATGTTTGTCCAATAGATTCTCTAAACAGAACGGTTACATTAACGTTCTATGTACTGTGGCTAGAGTTTCCAAGCGTGTTCTCTCAGATATATCAACCCAGAGGACAAAAAGCGCTTCCAAAATAAATTTTAACGCAGTTAATCATGATAGAGTATTCTCCAACTCCTAAAGCGGAGTTATCTGCTTACGAAAAGGCCGCCGAGGAAGGTATTGACCCTCGGTGCATCCCCCAGCACCTGATTGAGGTCCCTCCTGTTGGCGAAGAAATTCCTTACCCTATTTACTCCAAGATCGACCAGGAGTCCTGGCAGATCCTGTTTAACAGGCAAATGGAGTTACTTCCAGGGAGAGCCGGCGAAGCATTTCTTGAAGGGGTACAGACACTTCAACTGAAGAACAGTCAAATTCCTGCTCTGAGAAAGCTCAGCAGTATCCTGGAGGAAACAACGAATTGGAAGATCGCACGCATTCCCGGCTTGCTTCACGAACGAGACTTCTTCCAACTCCTGGCAGAGCGCACCTTCCCCTCGACCGATTACATCAGGGGGCGCCATGAGATCGACTATACCCCTGCACCCGATCTCTTTCACGACATTTTCGGGCATATGCCCATGCTGACCCAGCCTGCGTTTGCCGACTTCTACCAGATGTTCGGCAAAGCAGCGCTAAATGCCAGTGGTGCTCACAGGCCAATGCTTGAGCGGATTCACTGGTTTACCGTGGAATTTGGCCTCATTAAGCAGACCGAAGGCGAACGCATCTTTGGTGCAGGCATCCTGTCTTCTAAAAATGAAGTGATTCACGCACTTTCCAATGAAGTAACCAAGATTCCATTCGACATAGAAACTGTCACACATCAGGATTATGATGTATGGCACCTGCAAGACGTACTCTTTGTACTTGATTCATTCGAGCAACTCGTGGATGCCTTTACAGGCTGGACAAAGAAGAATGGCTTGCTTTAGACACATGTTCTAAGTAGAACACTCAATACGAAAAGGCAGAACCAGCCTGGGAACTGGTTCTGCCTTTGTTGTTTTCTGATCTCAGTGATCCCTATGCAGACTCAAGCACGCGGTAGACTTGTTCCACATAGTCGATGAGCATACGTTCGGCGCTGAATGCCCAGGGAAGGGTTGTCATTGCAGAACGCATTCGGGAAACCCACTCGCGTGGGATGCCGGCTTCATCTCGGTTATAGAACATGGGGATGACTTCATTGAGGAGTGTATCCTGTAGGAAAAGAACATCTTCCTGATCTTGAATCGAAGGCTCTTTGGTATCTGCGGAAGACTCGTGGCCAATGGCCCAGCCATTGGTATCATTGAAGCCTTCTGGCCACCATCCATCAAGAATAGAGAGATTCAGCCCGCCATGTGCTGGCACTTTTTGACCGCTCGTACCGCTTGCCTCATAAGGGCGGCGTGGGTTGTTTAGCCACACATCACATCCGGAAACCAGCATACGGCCAATTTCCATGCTGTAATTTTCCAGAACGATCAACTTGCCCTTAAAGGCTTCATGCCGGCTGATTTCTACCAACTGTTGGATAAGTTGCTTCCCTTCAGCATTCGCAGGATGTGCTTTACCTGCAAACAGGATTTGTACGGGACGATCTTCGTTTGAGAAAATCTTAACAGCTTTCTCTAAATCCCTGAACAGCAACGAGGCCCGCTTATACGGGGCAAAACGACGAGCAAAACCAATGGTCAGCGCATCAGGATTTAACGCCTCTACGCACTGCAAAGTCTGGTTAGCGACGTGTTTTTTCGCGAACGCTACGAGCGTATGACGCAGTTTTGTACGCAACGCCCAAAGCTCCTCGTCAGAAACAGATTCTAATTGCTTCCAGATAGAGGCATCACTCAGTGCTTTTTTCCAGTCTCCCAATTTATCACTCAAGAAGTCTTGAACGATTGGAGAGGTCCATGTTGGCAAGTGGACGCCGTTTGTTACTGCGCCGATAGGTACATCTTTGACCTGTGCATCGGGATACATATGACGCCATTGCCGGCGAGCAACCTCACCATGGAGTTGAGACACCCCGTTGGCTGTCCGCGCCATATTTAACGCTAACACCGTCATCGTAAAGTTTTCTTCCGAATTGTTCGGTTCTACGCGGCCATACGACAGGAGGTCATGCTCTGAAAAGCCCATTTGCTCGCGAAAACCAGCCATCTGCTCAAGGAAGACATCAGGAGAGAAGCGATCATGCCCGGCCATCACTGGCGTATGCGTTGTAAACACACACTGTTCTCGGACCCAGTTTTCTCCTTCAGACAATGTCAGGTCATCCAGTACATTCCCTTTTTCCAGGTATTGACGCAGTAGCTCGAGAGTCAAGAAAGCGCAATGTCCTTCGTTCATGTGGTATACGTCTGTTTCAATACCAAGTGCTTGAATCAAGCGTAAGCCACCAATGCCCAGGATGATTTCCTGTTGAATCCGAACAGCACGGCCATTCTGGTATAGCCGGCGTGTGAGTGACCTGTACTCTGTCGGATTTTCTTCAAAGTCAGTATCCAGCAGATACATTATAGTGCGGCCCACGTGCACTTTCCACGCTTGAACCTGAATAGGTTGATGTGCGAAGTGAACAGTAACACGAACAACGTTCCCGTCTTTGTCAGTCGCCAGGGTAGCAGGTGAGTTCTCTGGGTCAAGAGCAGGATAATCTTCTTGTTGCCATCCGTTCGCATCAAAGTGCTGCCGGAAGTACCCATCACGTAAGAACAATCCTACGGCAGTAAAGGAAAGACCAAGATCAGAAGCCGCTTTAGCGTGATCGCCAGCCAGGATGCCTAATCCGCCGGCGTACAGAGCCAGGCTTTCATGGAGCCCATACTCCATACAGAAATAAGAAATACGCGGAGCGTCTTCAAATCGGGGCTTGGACCCCATGTATGACTTGAATGCATCGTATACCGCATTCACTTCTGCCTGAAACGATGCATCTGCCAATACAGACGCATTTGCTTGCTTGAGTGTAGTTACAGGATTTCTCCATGAATCCTGAAATACATCTTCATTCAGCTTACTAAAAAGAGCCTGTGCGGGAGGATTCCAGCTCCACCATAGATTACCGGCTAGCTCGGTCAGCTTCTCTCTTGTATCCATTATTTTATCTAACTTCGTTATCTGAAAAGGACTTTTCCTCTTACCCAATCGATGTATCTCCCGATAAAAGGAAACCGTCCACTATCTATCTGTTAAGAATGAACGAAACAAAATTTGTCGTCCTATTCTTCTAGTAATTCTGCTTTAACACGAGAACGGCATTAATTTTCCGGCACAATTTACCAGCACTCAGGAAACAAGCGCTTTCTTTACAATTCAATAACATTCGAAGCCTCGAAAATGATTGATTGCACCCGTTCATGGATCCAAATTGAGCTAATTCATGAGTCTTCGCGTTTACTAAAGGAAGCAAACATAACCGATTCACGACGAAATGTCGAATGGATGTTGTGCGAATTGCTTAAATGCACCCGTGCTCAGCTGTATGCTTATCCGAATAAAGAAGTCTCCGGAGACGTCTTGTTTGCCTTTAACAGCATGGTTGTGCGGCGTGCAAAATGCGAACCACTTCAATATATACTGGGCTACACCGAGTTCTTCGGAATTCGAGTACAAGTCGCTCCGGGCGTCCTGATACCTCGGCCTGAAACCGAGCTATTGGTTGAAGAAGTGTTAGGATGCCTTGCCTCTATGCAGTCCCCAGCTATTCTCGACATTGGCACAGGCAGCGGATGCATCGCCCTTGCCCTAAAAAACGAAAGGCCAGATGCCACGGTTCATGGCTGTGACGTAAGTACTGACGCTTTAACCATAGCTCAAGATAATGCCCGGCAATTGGACCTCGACGTCCGCTTTTTTAGTTGTGACATCAAGGAGAGCCAGATCCACCAGGCCCCAGAGCAGGGATATGATTTGATTGTCTCCAACCCGCCGTATATTCCTCGCTCAGAGCATCCTACAATCGCCACTGAAGTAAAAGATTTTGAACCCGACTCCGCTCTTTTTGTGGATGACGATCCACTTGAGTATTACCGGTATGTCACATTAGCCACCCGAGATGCACTAACGGAGAGAGGATTTCTATGCGTTGAAACGCATATGGACTTTGCGACGGACATAGCCAAGTATTTGGATACCCAGGGACTTTCCGAAATTCGAGTGATAAACGACCTTGCTGATAGACCTCGCATTGTGATTGCACAAAAAAACTAAAGACCACACATGAAAATAGCCCTGATTCAATACCAACCCACCCACGACCACCAGGCATCTGTTCAACGAGGGTTACAGGCCCTAGAAGAAGCAGCGCAAGCAGGCGCAGACCTGGTTGCCTTCCCTGAACTCGCCTTCACCCCGTTTTATCCGCAATACAAAGCAGATAGCGAATCCCTTGATCTAGCAGAACCCATTCCCGGGCCTACTACCGATCTATTTGCTGAAGCAGCGAAAAGATTGGGTGTTGTTGTGGTATTGAATCTGTTTGAAAGGGATGGTGAGAATGCCTATGATACGTCGCCCGTGATTGATGCGGATGGGACACTCTTGGGATCTGCACGCATGATGCACATCACCGATTATGAATGTTTCTACGAGCAGGGCTATTACACCCCCGGCGATACTCCGGCACCGGTGTTTGATACAGCGGTTGGCCGCATCGGCATTGCGATTTGCTACGACCGGCATTTCCCAGAGTACCTGAGAGGGCTAGCGCTCGCCGGCGCCGACCTGGTGATTGTCCCCCAAGCAGGAGCCATGGACGAATGGCCGGCGGGTCTGTTTGAAGCGGAGTTGCAAGTCAGTTCATTCCATAACGGATACTTCATGGCCTTAGCCAATCGCGTAGGCAAAGAAGATGGGATGCACTTTGCGGGAGAGTCGTTCGTGACGAGTCCTTTTGGGCAGGTCGTTGCCCAGGCTCCCAAAGGAGAAGAGGCTATTTTGTATGCAGATATTGACCTCTCCGATTGCGCTGATTCTCCAGCACGGAAACTGTTCATGCACCATCGCCGGCCCGATCAGTATGGATTGATTGGCCGGGAGGTTGCTCAGATTAAATAACGGACTTCACGCCCCCGGTTGAATCGGTTTAACCGACAATCTAAAACCCAGACCGTTCAGGATGGCGCCGATTTTATCCAATCGGGGATTGCCATTTTTTGACAGGACCCGATAGAGGTGGGATCGGTTCATGTTTGTGCGTTCAGCCAAAGCGCCAATCCCGCCCTGGGCTTCAACTACGTTTCGGATGGCGAGAAGAAAATGCTGCTTGTCACCGTCCGCCTCGAATTCCTCAATGGCAACTTCTAGATAAGCCAGTGCGCTTTCAGGATTTTTAAGATATGTAATGAGAAAATCATGGTAAGAACTTCCAGGCTTCATGGCATTCGCTCTTTATAATTATTCCAGTATGCTTTTGCGGCCTTAATGTCCTTTCCTTGTGTGCTCTTGTCCCCTCCCAAAAGAAGTACAACTATTATTTCGCCATATTCTGCGAAATAGATGCGATACCCTGAGCCAAAAAATAGCCGCTTTTCAAGAACCCCTTCCCCTACAGCCTTGTGATCGCCTAGATTTCCATTCTTGATACGATCCACATGACGGGCAATGCGCCCCTTCAACTGCCTATCCTTGATTCCATAAAACCATTCTTCAAAGGGCTTTTCCCCTTCCTCAGTTGTATAAAGTTGAATAACTCGCTTTCGGGCATCTCCGGACATCGTACCAACTGTTGCATATACGCAACACCAATATGAAAGGTTTTCCTCCTTAGAGGGTGATTTTCATATATAGACGGTTGGGAAGGCTAGATATAACCTTATTTAAGAGATGCCTGAAGGGATTCCTTACTCCTGCCCGGCTCGGTATTCTTTGAAGGCCTGGGATTGAAATGCGCCGCTGCCGATGTATTTGAGGACATGTATAAACTCGGCGGCATCGATGAAGCCTGGTAGCCTGGTGATATAGTCCCCATTGGCGGCGAGGAATACAGTAGTTGGCGTTGCTTCGGCTCCTAGTCCGGAAGCCAGCTCCGCAGAAGTCAGCGTGTATCCTCTGAATTCGATGGAGGTCTCTTTGTCTTCAATATCCAGGCGAGCAATCTCGAAATTCTTTTCGATGTACTGCTGAATATCTTCATCAGGATAGACTTCCGTTTGCAACTTCTGGCACCAGGGGCACCAGGGAGCATACACATCAACCAGGATAGGCCGGCCACTGACCTTTGCTGCTGCCAGCGCTTCAGAAAATGACAACCAGTTTGTAGCAGCCTGGGTTGCCGGCGCAGGTTGCGCCTGGATTTCTAAGCATACCAGGAGGGCTAGTAGGACAGGTAGATAGACAGTGCGAAGCATTAGCAGTTTTTTAACGGGATAAGAGTTCTTTATAGCGACTCACGTATTCTTGGGATGCTTGTTCCCAACTAAAAGTTTCAAAGACGGCAGGTATGTTCTGCTTGTACGAGTTCCTCAATTCTGCATCCGCAACCAGTTTCATAAGACCAGTTGCGACAGAGTCTGGGCTGGATGGATGTACCAATTCACCGACTTCAAACCGATTCACGACCTTTCGAATTTCTGGGAGGACACTCGCCAACACGGGCAGGCCTGCCATCAAGTACTCAAACAACTTATTTGGTAGAGCGAATCGGTGATTTAGACACGTATCCTCTAACAATGTTACACCTATATCCGCTGAAGCCGTATAGTCTAACAAAACACTTGGATCTACTTTAGAAATAAAACGGACACGATCAGCAAGCCCCTCTTTCGCCACATGGTCTTTTAACTGCCCTTTCAACGGTCCATCTCCAAGAAAAACAAGCACCGCCCCTTCTACCTGCCTCATCGCCTTAGCCAGGACGAAACATCCTCTGTCCTTTTGCACATTGCCCTGATGCAAGATCACACACGTCCCTGGATGTATGCCAAGTGTATTACGAATGATATCTGAAGGCTCCACAGACTTAAACTCAGGGACGTTATAAAGTACGACGGGACGCTTTATACGATACGTTGAGCGCATTCGATCTGCTATACTAGGGCTTACTGTACTGACCAGATCGGCTCGCCGGCAGTATCGCCACTCCAGAACGTGCCAAAACCAGCGGGTCCACGGACGGCCCTGCGTTGAGGCTACGTGTGGATACAATTCCCGTGCATCATACACCAGCTTAGCTCGATGCTGTTTTGCGAGCGTTGCTTGAGCGGGTAAGGTATACAGGTCGCTTGCATGGTAGATAGAGGCAGGGACCTCTTGGATTGCCTCAACCATTAATTTATGAACCCGTTTAAAAAACCGAGGCCCGCTTCCAATAGGCCGTTTAAGCGTCCGAATCGTGATTCCATCTCCCTGTTGTATCCCCGTTGATTTATTTGCTATACCAACGGCATACACGGACAACCCCATACCGCTCATCAATCGAAGCTGTTTTAGTGCACGAGAATTCCATCTTATATCCCCGGTAAGGGTGAACACGACGTCTACATGCATAATTGTTTCGTTAAATGGCTCAGATGATCTCGGTGTTTTCTTGAATGCACATACGTTACCCTTTGTAATTGCGTACCCAGAATACGTAATCATCTCAACAGAACAAACCCCCTTAGAGGTCCCTGCATAAGGTTGGTATTGTCTTTGCAAATACCGGAATTACCTCACCCAAGGTTGACCATTACCAGGCCTTCCCCCATAAATAAAACAGCCTGATTGGAACCAATGCCCTCAAGCTCCCCTTTGTCAAAATGGTTCACTTATACCTTCCTTGCATTAATTCTCTTAAGTCCCACCTTTCTCCAGGGATGCGATGACTTAACGAGCACAAGTATCGAAGAGCCTGAGAGTGAACCTGTAGCATCAAACAGAAAATTTCGCCACCCCCACATGGCCATGACGCGCCGTTTGGGAGGTGCTTTTAAGAATGATAACAGCGTCGGCCTCATCTTTGCGATCAAGCCACAAAAGGTGCTTGATAGATACAAAGTATTGGATCGCTACAAGGTCCTGGACCGCTACAAGGTGCTGGACCGGTATGAATATGAACATGCGTTTACCGGATTTGCCATCTGGGCAGACGCAGCAGCGGTTTATGATCTTATTGATGACATGGAGCGAGACCCAGATATCTTATGGGTTGAGCCTGATATCAGCATGAGTCGAGTACTCCTTCCCCTGGCCACAGAAACAGGAAATGGATCCCAACTCATTCCTTGGGGCACCCAGCGCCTGGATGCTGCAGGTGAAACGGCTGCAGGGGTTGATTTATTTGTCATCGATACCGGTGTATCAAATAGCGACATCAATGTAACAGAGTCTATCGATTTTAGGGTCGACACCAACGACGGGAATGACTATGACGGCCATGGAACGCATATTGCCGGCCTGGCTGCAGCGATAGACGATGCAGATGGATTGATAGGTGTTGCTCCAGGTGTGAACGTCCGCAGCCTGAAAGTCCTTAATGGGGATGAAACAAGCGACGGCGGCGAAGTAGAAATGGCCGCAGTGATTGCTGCCGTTGAATACGTGACAGGGGAAAAGCTTAAAAATCCCAACACCCCTATGGTAGTGAACCTAAGCCTGGGTGCCAATATCGAGACGAACAAATACAACGCACTGGATGAGGCCATCGAGGCCTCCATAGAGAATGGTGTAGTTTATGTGATCTCTGCCGGCAACCATGGAATAGATGCAAAAACAGTCACGCCCGCGCACGTTAAAAAAGCCATTACTGTTGGTGCCTATGATTTATTCGATCGATTTGCGGCCTTCTCAAACCATGGAGCAATCGTTGATATTCTGGCACCGGGCACGGACTTGATTTCTCTGATCCAGGAAACCGACGACTCTGGGTACGATTTCGTTAAGATGTCTGGCACATCCATGGCAGCGGGATACGTCTCAGGTGCGGCTGCTCTATTTATGGCGAAGAATCCTAATGCAAACCCTAGACAGGTTTTACAAGCACTCAAAGAGTCTGCAGAAAGTGTGATCCTGAATACACCTAAAGCGACCACCAATATGTCGGTTGCCGTTCCTAAGCTGATGGATCAGGAGGTACCCCCGTTCTTTGAGTATGCCGTTCTCGCTGGAAATAACTTGCGGCTCATCAACGGAATCCGAATACTTGCTGGCGACAATACGATGAAAAACGCAAGCATCTTCAGTAACAAGCATATAGGGGTTTTAGGGCAAGACGTAATCGTTGAAGGGTTTGCATATTACGGTAGGAAGATCAACGGATCTCATGACAATATTTTCCAACCTGTTTATAATCCAACGAACCAGGCCCCACACAACAAGGTCGCCCCTGTCAATATACCTGCCTTTACTGCTTCAGACTACAAACACCTGGCCACCCAAACTACAGAGGGCACCCTCCGTTTGTCTGGGCACTATACACTCGGTACTCGTGAAAACCCAACCGTATGGTATGTTAGCGGCAACCTTCACGTGCTGGATGAAGTGACGCTTTCAGGATATGGGATTTTCCTGGTAAATGGACGTATTCAGATTTATGACGACCTCGCAACAGATAGCGGAACCGAAGAAACAACGATCGGCCTCTATAGCTCAAAACAGATCAACTTTTTCTCTTCCGGTGTAGCTATCTCAGCGCAAGTTTTTGCTAACGGCAGAATCGAGATGATGGATAATACAACGGTGTACGGCAATCTGACTGCCCGGGCCAATATCAACTTCTACGACGGTGTTACCATCCATTATCGCCCGGCCTCACCAGTACTCACCACCCTGATCTGGCCAAACGAATAAGTTTTAATCGCTTGGGGAAGCAACCCAAAGGCCCCGGCTGGAATATCCGGCCGGGGCTTTTGGTGTATCTAAAAGAAAGGTTTGTAAAGACAAATATTCATATCATGCACACTGTAAACTACCCTCTCTACTCCCCCTGGTCATGTATACAGTGTATTACCCTTTTAATCCTGCGGTTAGAAAACATCTCTTGCTGGTCGCACTCCTGGTATCCGTCTTCATATCTAGTTGTAGCCCCACTGCACAACTGAAGAAACACCGTACAGATCTTCCAGAACGAGAACACCTGGTCATTCATCGCGATACCTGGGGTGTACCACACATCTTCGGAAAAACCAATGCGGATGCAGCCTTTGGCCTGGCGTATGCCCATGCCGAAGATGATTTCACCACCATCCAGACAACCTTGTTAGCTGCCCGTGCTCGGGTAGGTCATTATTTAGGCCGGGATGGTGCTACCGTTGATTTCTTTGTCAAGTTCTTCGATTTCCCAGGACAGGGCGATGCTAAGTACGATGAAATGAGTGATGCTTTTAAACAGGTCGCAGAAGGGTATGTGAACGGGATTAACTATTATGCTGAGACGCACCCAAAAGAAGTCCAGTATGATATTTTCCCCGTTCGCCCAGAGGATATCATTACAGGCTACATAATGAGCATCGCCAGTTTCATTGGGGTGCCAGGTAGGGTCTCCGAGTTATTCGAAGAAGAACGGCGCCATCGAATCTCAAAGAATGGGGAAGGCGATGAAGAAGAAATCAAAGGATCCAATGCCTTCGCCTTCGCTCCGCATCGAACCGCAGATGGAAGCACTGTTCTTGTTGCCAATACGCATCAACCCTGGACCGGCCCTCTTGCCTGGTACGAGGCCCATGTCAAAAGCGAAGAAGGATGGAATGCTGCAGGGGGATTATTTCCAGGTTCTCCCGTTTTGACCATAGGATTTAATGAACATCTCGGGTGGACACATACCGTTAATCGACCTGACCTGATAGACACGTTTGTGTTAACGATGCACCCTGATGATCCGCTGAAGTATCGATTCGATGGAGAGTGGCTGACGTTGAGTGAACGCACGGTAAAACTACGGGTAAAGGTATTCGGTTTTTTGAGAGTCTCCGTAAAGAGGACTGTTTATGACTCTATCTACGGCCCTACGCTGAAAACCGACCATGGGACCTATGCCATTCGATACGGAGGCTTTGAGCAGGCCGGCGCATTGGACCAGTGGTTTCATATGGCGTTGGCAAAAAACAAAGCGGAATGGGATGCCGCAATGGCCACCAATGAACTCCCGATGTTCAACACCGTCTATGCAGATAAAGCCGGCAACATATCGTACATCTACAACGCACGTATCCCTTTGCGTGACCCCAGCTACAACTGGTCTGTCTATCTTCCTGGAGACACCTCTGCAACACTATGGGATGCATACCTGCCTTATGACCAACTCCCTCACGTTGAGAATCCTTCTTCGGGGTTTGTACAAAATTGTAATGCCACTCCATTCACCTCTACAGATGGACCGGGCAATCCAGATGCAAGCAGGTATCCCCTTTCCATGGGCATTGAACGGCATATGAACAACAGAGAGTTACGCGCAATGGAGCTGTTCGGAAGCGACAAGTCGTTGACTATGGATGAGATCCTCGCCTACAAATACGATATGAAGTATTCGGACCAATCGGCGGTTGCTCGATCAATCAATCAATTGCGCGAAATTGACCCGCCAACAGATTCCCTCACAGCAGCAGCACGTGAGGTCTTATTAGCATGGGATCGCAACACAAATCCAGAGAATACAAAAGCAGCCCTTGGCGTGTTGACCTACCATGGCCGGCTCACCAAGCGCCTTATCCGAAATGCCGACAGTCAACCCAGTGTTGAAGACGTGCTCGCTTCACTCAAGGCCTCAGCCGAGTTTATGATGACCCATCATGGCACACTCGAAGTACGCTGGGATACAATTAATCGGTTACAACGCGGCTCAACAGATCTCGGAATTGGCGGTGGCCCTGACATCTTGCATGCCGTATATGGCAGTCTAGAAGACGATGGAAGAGCCCGAGGTACTGCGGGCGATTCGCATATTTGGGTTGCGCGTTGGAAACCTGATGGGACTCTTGAAACGCATAGCATCCACCCCTTTGGGAGTGCCACGTCAAGACCAGAGTCCCCTCACCACACGGATCAGTCGCCCTTGTTTGTGAAGCGGCAACTAAAAACCTTGTGGTTTAAGGAAGAAGATGTACTGACGCATTCAGAACGCTCCTATTTCCCCGGAGAGGAATAAGGGTTGCCCAAATTACGCCTGTGGTTCCGCCATTCTCAGGAAGAATACTCCTGGCAGGGTACCTGGTATCAAGAAAAGGGCGCTGATTAAGGTCATCCCACTGAAAGAAACCAATAGACCCATCATATCCGTGGCGGTGGAGCCACCGGCTGTAATCAATAAGCTAATTAACAGCGCAGAACTGGATACAATGATCCAATACACCCGCATTCCATACGTGCCGAATCCAATGACAGCAACAACACAAGGAATAAACACCAGGGCTGCGAATAAATAAACAGAAGGCATAAAGATCAGGTAGGCGATCCCTTCGGAATTACTTAAACCAGCATCCACCATGTGGATCAACATCGAGAAGCACCAGAGGACAGGATATCCGGCGAGCGTAGCGAGCAATCGTTTAATATCATCAGACATATGATACCTCGGGGGGGAAACAATCGTGTATTAGACGTTCGTATCGAATAAAGGGAATTTAAGAAAAAACAGGTAAATCCATTGGGATTTACCTGTTTTGTTTCAGGTTTCATGTTCCAGGTTTCTGGTTGAACAAGATAAGCTTCAGGCCACGAACTGCCAGAAGCAAGAAGCCAGTCAGATGCTCACCGAACCAATAGCAGTTTCTTAGAGGATCTCCACCCACGCGTCTGTATTTCGTAGATATAGGTCCCGCTGGGCAGGTTCTCGGCCTCTAGTGTTGAGGTATGGTGCCCTCCTGGTTGGAATGAATCAACGAGCACACGTACAGCACGGCCCTGGATATCGTAGAGTGTAATATTTACATGCCCTTCTCTTGCCAGTTCGTAACTAATAGTTGTAGATGAACTGAAAGGATTCGGGTAATTCGTATGTAATGTAGCCAGGGCAGGTAACGCGGGGCCTTCCTCTTCGATATCTGTACCTGAGTTTCCACCAAGATCATTGATCCATTCTTCAATGACAGACAGGGCTTCGTCATCCAATTTGTTTTTGCCTAACGGAGGCATTGCCTGGCTGTTGTTCAATTGGACGAGGCGATGGTAAAGGATCGACTTCTCTGGACTACCGGGCACGATGATCTTCGCTCCCTCTATCCCCAACGCATCGATCGTTTCTCCGTTAATAAGCCCAGAGGATTCGAGATCCACTTGGAGTCTCAGGTCAAGGGTTGAGCGCGTTCCTCCACCTGGCCTATGGCATCCAGCACAATTCGAATCCAGATAGGATCGCACCCGGTCTTCGAGAGACGCACTTCCATCCGCGATATGCCGTGAGGTTAATACATTCGGCAAATTATTGATATTTACAGCCGGAGTAAACGCACCGATGTGATTCAAGCTTTCTACTTGATTCCCGATTCGGCCAGTAACAGGATACAATATATCGCTATTTAGCTGCCTTGTTTTCGGACCTAAAACGTATCCCGCTGCAGTTGTATGACAGGCTAAGCAGTCGCTTTGGCCAGGGTAGTACCAGGGTTGGAAACGTGTGCTGCCTTGGGAATTTTTGATTGTCAGCACTTCGGTTTCGCCTTGTTGGATAAGCGTTGCATCAGTGCCGGATTCATTCCAGCGATACGTAAACGCATAATAGATTCCTCCTTCTCCGTGTACCAGGAATCGGGTTTCTAGCCGGCGAGTATTGGTGGGATTTGCTTCATCCAATGCGATTTCAAAGTGCTTAACAAACACTGTCCCCTCAGGAAACGCCCAGTCTTCTTCTTCGCTGAAGGTTATTTTTTCAGTGGGCGTATCGTGCGTACCATCGTTTGGAATGGCAACCCATCGAAACTTGGCAGCACCGTCCGACCAAAGTGGAGCAGTAATATCGTAGGGGATTACGCCAGAAGCTGGAGTCAGTGTTGTCAGATCAGAAAAGGCACCAGTTTGAGAAAGCAACTGAGGAATTGATTTACCTTGTCCATCATCGTCCGACTTCTTGAGTTTGTAGATCGGATTCCACCCTTCTACGCCGATATAAAGTTCACCGTTTGCATCTTCGCCCAGCGTGTACGGATTAAACGGCACTAAGGTCAATTCTTCCTTTTCAGTTACAGGTCCTTGATCAACATCCATGGCCCAGATCTTTTTCCCGCAATAATCGGCGAAGATGTACTTGCCATACAATCCAGGTAGCTGGCTTCCGCGATACACGTACCCACCTATAACTGCACAATTTCCTTCTGCCTTGGGATACTCATGGATGGGATCTACAAGATTGCTACCAAAGATCTCGGACGGACGCTCCATGTACTCCGGATGGTCGATGGTACCTTCCCGGAAGGGCCAACCGTAATTTCCTCCTTTTTCCAGGATATTTACCTCTTCCCGAATCTTCTCCCCATTCGAGCCTGCATTCCCGATGTAGATGGTTCCTGTCTCCCGGTCAACCGTCATTCGATGCGGGTTTCTCGATCCCAAGGTATAATATTCTTCAAAATACCCTCCATTGGTATCTAGAAATGGATTGTCACTGGGAATGTAATAGCCTACTCCAGAAAAGCCTTTACCAACGTCGCTTAGCGTGCGCCTTGGCGGGTGGCTTACAGAGCCGCCTTGCATATCAACATCGATACGCAATATGCCTCCAGCTAACATCTCATCTACATTCTGCGACTGCTCCATGTAACCAAGATCCCCAATGGCAACATACAAGAACCCATCATTTCCAAAAAGCAGGCCGCCTCCCCGATGCAATGTAGGGCCGAGTTCTTGTTCAAGCATAACCAACTCGCTTCCCAGGTCACCCGTTTGTGTCCCTGAAAATCGCGAAATGCGCAGAAAATGATTACCGTCTACAATCGCGGTATAAAAAACATAGAAATAGTTATGATTGGGAGAGCCTGTTTGATTGTACTCGGGATGGAAAGCCAGCCCTAACATCCCTGAATCCTGACCGCTAAATACCTGGTTCCTCGCATCCATAAACAAGGTTCTATTCGCAAGGCCATTTTCATCCACAGTAAAGGTATAGATCCGACCAACCTGTTCAGCAACAAAAACGCGATCGCCCAACGGTTCTGGTGTAATTGCCAACGCACGATCAGTCGGTACTTCGATCGAGGTCACCTCAACGTCCGTGACAATTTTTGTAGGAAACACGTCGTTCAGGTAAGCACTCACAGCTTCAGGTTCATCCAGACCCGTATTTTGGTAATAATGAAAAGCAACGAACGTAAGTGCAAGAATGAGTAAACCGGGGGTAAACCACTGTGCAGAACTGAATTTTACCATGATGAGATTTATACGGTTACGTAAGCTCGGGTGGATGAAAGAGTGCCTAAATAAAATAAATCGGTCCATCTGGACGATTTTACCGAATAATCAGGCTTTATCGAAAGGTATCGGCAGTTAGGTTTGCTTTAACCAGTCAGAGGGGCATAAAAACACGAAAAAGGGTAATAAACCACTAATTTAACGCTTTCCCTTTTAGGAGGCACGAGTAAAGTGTATCTACGTGAGTTGGTTTTTGGATTTATTCCAGCTGTCCTAATCAGCCTGTTCTTTGCGAGGCATTACCTTACAGAAATGGTTTACAATCTAAATTAGACCCGTATCACATCATGCCATTATCAAATCATGCCATTATCAAATCATGCCATTGTCAAATCATGCCATTGTCATGGGCCATGGTTTCAGGAATAGCCTGTTTAACACTCCACTGCTCTACTATTTTTCCCTCCGTCAGTCGAAAAATTTCGTAAAGGACGTAGGGCGAATTCTGCACCAAAACTTTTCTTAATCACGTGTTGTCAGGTAGACTTTTATACGTTCTGTTTCCCCATCTCCGATCACAAAATCATCGTTCCCATCGTTATTTAAATCACCGATAGCCATGCCCCACGGAGCAT
>JAHQVL010000074.1 GCA_019634345.1 Rhodothermaceae bacterium | reverse complement strand
TGCATCCTGGCGCCCTACCGACAGATACTCGGCAGTTCCTTCTATAAACCAAAGAGGCAGCTGACCAATATTGAATCGTACCTCATACTCCTCATCCCCTCTTTCAGCGAATGCAATGTCGTACTGAAAAGAGTGAATAAGCTCATGGCCCAGAACGTGATCCGTATCTGCATAAACGCCCGTTAGGGGCATCACCACACGCTGCTTAAGCGATTCAGTAACACCGCCGGTCCCTTCTCCTAGACTGCCATTGATGACATTTGTCTGGTGGAAGTCAGCGTCATTAGCATAAAGGATGATGGGTTTTTTATCATTGAACTCACGAAGAAAAACCATGCTGTGTCGTTCATACCATCGCTCTGCCATCCTGGCTGCATCCTTTACTGCCTCTTCTGATTCTGGGTAGAAATAGAAGATAAAATGTTCAGTTTCAAACTGCTTGAACTCAAAATTATCATACTGGACTTTGTTACGCCCAAAATACTGTGCAGTGGCCGTATTCATGCCTAGAGCCACAATACAGAGTACTCCATATATAGCCACGACACGAATTGCCTGTATAAATCGATTCTTAACCATACAATTCACCATTATTCATAGTATTCTATCGTGGGTTGCATATCGCCACGATTCAGTCAATAACGAGAGGTGGCATTGAGTAGTTGGTGCTGGATTCAACGTGCATAGTAATCATGAGGGATAGCACTACTCTGTACGATGAATCCAGCACGTCAACTCATATTATCCTCCAAATGTGTGACCTTGTCCCCTTCCCTGTCCAAAACCTCGGCCGCCGCGATGGCCGAATTTTCCTGAACGAACGCTCAGGGCATCATGAATCTGGACAATTTCATACTGGAGCTCGCTGAGAAGCCCAGCCAAAAGTTCTTGCCTTGCCGTTTCTAGAACATCGATTTCAGCCTGGAAGTCAGTAACGGTTAAAGTACCAGCTTGCAACTGTTCAATAAGGCTTTCTCGAGTAGCTAATTGCTCTTCATAAAGAGCATCTATCGCTTCAGCTTCTTCATCTGTGAGCCCGAGAACATCATTTCGAACATCGTTTACCTGCTGACGATACTCTTCAAATTGTGCTTCACGTTCTGCTCGATATTCTTCTAATAGAGCTTCTTGTTCGTCAGTCAGTACATCCAACACTTCGGCTTGCTTTGCGTCACGCAGAGTAAGCAATTGGGATAGGACCTCATCTTGACCAATCTCGCCGTTATTAAGTGCATCGGCAAGAGCTCTAAACTGCTCGCGATAGTGCGTATGAATATCAGTCAGAGCAGTCTCCTGGTCCTCAGTTAAGTTTAATTCAGAATCCATAGGGGAAATTCCATGGCGGCGAGAACCACCCATAAATCCACCTAACCCATATCGCCCACCAGATCCAGGAAACCCTAATAAACCTCTGAAAGACAATCCATCTTCTGCGTCTTCAGTGCCAGCAAACAACTCTGCCTTTTGCTCATCGGTTAAAGATGCTTGCAAATCCGCAGCTACTGTCCATAAAAAGCCAGGTTCTCGGTTAAAGCGATTTCCGCCATGACGTGCAAGGGATTCTTCAAAGTCTCTTTGTTGATCACTTGTTAAGGAAACCTCATCCCCAATAGCTACGCTCAATTGCGCTAACTCTGGATCATCAATGTTTTCATTTGTTGTATTGCTATCACAAGCTGCAAGAATAAAAACTAACGCAAAGCTTGCCAGCAGTGGCTTGAATATATATCGTATCATGATTGTAAACCCATATCAGGTTAGTTAGATGAACCACCCCCAAAGAGCCTTACTGGGGACAGTAAAACATAGAACATCAGCTGATTTGATTGTTATACAATCTGCCATTCAATAACGCGTAATCACTACGGCAAAGAACAGATCCTTTTTTTACATTAGGGGTTCATAAATACGGTATATCTGTAACTAACAAATTATCGCCATGAATTCTGGGCTACTCAAGCTTTTTTGCTTATTGTTTTTCTGCGCCTTCTCCCAGCAGGTTATTGGCCAAACACATCCTGAATCTACGACCTCAAACGGCTTGGGGTTTGGTGCTTCAGTCGCCATTGAAGGAGGTTCAATCTACGTCAGTTCTGCTCCAGTGGGCTGGCCCCGTGGCGCAGAACCGGCAAGTGCTGTTTATGTCTATGAGCAAGACGTAACGGGTAACTGGAAAGAGGAGCATGTTATCAGAGCATCTGATGGAACTACGGGGAATAACTTTGGCCGATCCATTTATGTAGATGACTCCATGTTAATCGTTGGCGCCCCAGGAGTAAATGCTGCATATGTATTTGAACGCAATCAAGAGGGATCTTGGGTAGAAACGGGAAAACTTGAGCCCACATCCTTAGAAGCGGATGCCGTGTTTGGAGGAGCCAACAACTATGCAGGTTATCGATCCAAAGCAATAACGAAAGCTGGAGATCGCATAGCCATTACCTCTTACTCTACAAAATCATCTAGCGGTGTAGTTCATGTATTTAACCAGCAGGATGGGGCCTGGAGCGAGGAAACGATTCTGAAACCAGAGGGAGAAAACAACACGTTGGATTACGGTTGGTCCCTGGCTGCATCAGGAAATTACCTCTTTATTGGTGCCTGGAGATCTGAGAATGAAAAAGGGACCGTATATGCATACAAGCTAAACGAAGATACGTCCACTTGGGAAGAGACTCCCCTTGCAGTTCCCTTAAAGATATCTGAGCGCAGTGCTTTTGGATACGCACTGGCCACCCATTATGATAAGTTATTTATCGGGGCTCCTGGCTATAATGGATCCGGTATCATTTTCATCTATGAACTGAATACAGCACTTAATCGCTGGATGTTATCAGGCCAGCTCACCTCCTCGGACCAGTCCTCTTCGCGACGCGGATTTGGTGGCAGTATTGACGCCACTTATCAGGGAATTATCGAAGGAGGTAGACGTGGTGGCAATGCTCACCTCTTCGAGTTCGATTCAGATATAGATGCATGGGCATCACAGCACACCCTCTCCCCGTCAGACAGCAGAACAGCAATGGGCTTCGGCTTTGGTATTTCTTTTGAAAACAGGGTTGCAGTCGTCGGATCTCCTCGTGCAGACTTCGAAGAGGGTGTTGCAACTGTTTACGAGCGCATTGACGGCGCCTGGACAGCAACCTCAGTTCTAGCAAGTGAAGTGGCACTCATGTCCTCTGTTCAAGGCGAAAAAGTAGAATGTTCTGATTGGATGGCCAATTTGTTCGATTGCCAGAAAGTAGATCTACTGTCCTTTTTGTCTATTGGCGATCTATCAGCCGATCGAGGAGTCAAAATGACAGACATATGGGGCTGGACAGACCCTGAGACAAATGTTGAATATGTGCTTCAGGCGCGTACTGAAGGACTTTCTTTCGTTGATATAAGAGATCCTTATAATCCGGTTTATGTTGGCGAAATTCTAAAAACAGAAGGCTCTCCCGGCAGTGCATGGCGAGACGTGAAGGTATACAAGGATCATGCTTTTATCGTAGCAGATGGAGCGGGTGCTCACGGAATGCAAGTATTCGACTTGACTCAATTAAGAGATGTTGCTCCTGGAGACATGCCTGTTACGTTTGAGCCTACGGTGGTCTACGATAAGCTGAACAGCTCTCATAACATTGTTATTAACGAAGAAACAGGGTTTGCCTATTCAATTGGAAATCGAGCAGGTGGGGAAACCTGTGGCGGCCAGCTCCACATGATCAATATCCAGGATCCCAAAAACCCAACTTTCGCTGGATGCTTTTTCTACAGAACCCCCGGGGGAGCCAGTTCTGGCCTTGCCCATGATGCACAATGTGTTATATACCGTGGACCGGATTCAAAATACACAGGAAAAGAAGTCTGCTTTAAGTCTTCAGGAAATGCATTTACCATTGTAGATGTAACAGACAAGAGCAATCCAGAGCTAATTGCTAGAACCACGTATCCTAACCTGGCTTACACTCATCAAGGATGGCTTACAGAGGACCAGAAATACTTCTACATGAATGATGAGTTGGATGAATTAAATGGTTTTGTAGATCAAACTCGCACGTTAATTTGGGACCTCGAGGAATTGGAGGACCCAATTCTGGCGAAGGAGTTCATGCTATCTACAAAAGCCAGTGATCACAACTTGTATGTACGAGATAACTTCTTGTATCAATCCAACTACCAGGCAGGCTTGCGAATCCTTGATATCACTGATCCTACAAATCCTGTCGAAGTAGGCCACTTCGACACCACGCCTGACGCTGGTGACGAAGCCGGCTTTGGTGGTTCATGGAGTAACTATCCGTACTTCAAAAGCGGCGTTATTGCTGTAAGCAGCCGCGGTGAAGGGTTATTCCTGGTTAAGAAACAGGATGTTGATATCTAGGATACTGAATGACCTTACACCAGATACAAGAGCATGAGATTGGTTGTCCTTATTGTGGAGAGCAAATCGTGTTGCTTATTGACCCATCCGTTCCTTCGCAGTCTTATATAGAAGACTGCGAAGTGTGCTGCCGGCCTATTATAATTACTGTATCTGTACAGCAAGAAGAGACAATTTTTGTTGATGTCCGGCAGGAAGATGACTGATCTACCACCCAAAACGCACGGTGAGCGAAGGGAAGAAAGGAGTCAACGTTCGTTCTTCTCTCATGAATGCCTCTGAGCTTTCATCATAGATCAACATCCACTCTTCGATATTCGAATTGCTTAACAGGTTTGCCAGATCCAAGCGGACTTGAAGCCTGGAATTGTTGATTCTTCGCGTATACGAAAAACCCAGATCCAGCTTAGTAATTAGTGGCAATCGATGAGATTCCGGGTCCGACAATTCATACGCCCCAAATGCACCAAACACGTCTGAGGGCTCCAAGAAGTTGTAATAAGCATCTCTATAGGCCCACGCTCTACCTATTTGATTCTCAACTCTTCCCACAAATGTAAAGTCATCGCTGAGTGCAACATCAAATGAGGTAGTAATCCGATGAGGGATATTCCAGGGTACCATTAGGTAGTTTCCATCAAATCGATTAGGAATTCGCTGCTCTGCAAAGCTAAATTCATACCTCGCAGAGGCACTGGCCGATGCCGTATTCTTCTCAAAAGAGATCGCAGCCCCATACCCGTACCCATCGGCACCAATCAACAAATCACTTTGGGTTCTGACAGCACTT
The DNA here is from genome assembly GCA_019634345.1 of Rhodothermaceae bacterium. Lineage (GTDB taxonomy): Bacteria > Bacteroidota > Rhodothermia > Rhodothermales > JAHQVL01 > JAHQVL01. The sequence goes on along the minus strand of JAHQVL010000074.1, from coordinate 50,258 downwards.
TGAAAGCGATCCGTTATACTGGATCGATGATAATCGATCACAAGTAGATGCGGCTGCCACTTGTAGTACCCTTCCAGGCGAACACGCCATGAAGGATCAGGCATGAACAAAAAGGCTCCTGAGGCATGCAGGGACCGGGAAGGATTCACCGTCTCATCAACTGGCAACCAAAATCGTGCATTTGAGAATAGGGCATTCAGGTTCAACGACGCTACGTCAAATTGATTCACGTATTGGCGATACAAACCAACCGCGGCCCGAAATGCCCAAGGCCCGATAATGCTTTTCTTTGCATCGTGCCGAAAAGCGACACGAGGCTCTGCATAGATGGGTCCCTGGCTATCTAAAGTTGTCAGGCGAAGACCGATGTTTACATTTGTTTGGTCACTGAATGAAATCGAATCTTCGATATATCCTGTCCATCTCCAATGGGAAGAAGGCAAAGACACAAACGCAGAAGCCGGCCTTCGTCCTTCAGGCAATGGCGAAAGCAAGTTTAGAACGAAGTCGCTTTCAGAGCGCACGCTCTCTAGGCCCCAGGTAAAGAAGTGCTTATTGTTTAAGGAATAATTAAGCTCTGATTTAAATCCAATCTCTGCGATGGAATTTCGATCGTCTGCCTTGAGATCTGTATTGTATCTCGATCTTGTCCCTTGTACTGAATCACCGCCATTCATATGCGAATACTCAGGGGGGACTTCAATTGAGTAAGCAAACGTATCAGGTGTCATGTCCTGTGTGAAGTCAAGACCGCTATACCAGGTACTCCATTCAGCAAACATTCTCCTGCCGATAATATGCTCATACTTTACCTGAGCAATGGTGTTATTCCAGGTAAGTTGGGAATCCATAGTAAGCAAGTCTTCAACACCACCACTGCCTTCACCGTTATTTATATTACGGCCAAGCAACACCTCCTCATCGCCGAGTCGATTCCCCCCCTTGTAAAGCGATGCATGTATACTCTTTGTAGATCCTAAATGGATGCGCAGGGCTGAATGGATGTCATAGAAGTTAAAGTCATCCTGAAAACTATTCGCCGGCATCACATTCAACCATTCCGAAGTAAGCGGCTCTGGACCAATTCGGCTACTATAGGCCGGATACCTGGCATGTTGCTTCACCTCCTTTACAGGAGACAAGGCTCTCAGCAAGAAATAGTCCGGAGAACTCCATTGGCTCAAATGATCAGACAAAGCGGGAGGCCTATACAAAGACCATAAGCCCTGGCGACCAGCTACCATCCAGTTCACTCCTACTTGCTCCCGGTTACCTAAACTGCCCATAGCGAGGGCATTCACACTTAAAGGATCAATCTGCAAATCAAATCGGTTGCCTACTATTGGCGTCAGGCGATGATTTACTTCAATTACGCCGGAAAGTGAACTCCCATGCGTCACACCATAGCCTGCTTTATGGACCGTAAATTTATCGAGAGCAAATGCACTGAACGGACCGACCAAACCTCCTTGATGCATGGGCACAAATACCGGAGCTCCATCCAGACGATATTGATGCTCTCCAGCTCCACCGCCTTGGACATGCACATCTGCGAAAGCATCTCCCACATGAACGCCTATTACTGTTTCAACACTGCGCAATACATCTCCAGAGTACGAGCTGGCAGAGACGCTTGTGCTTAATGTATCAGCCTCTAATAGCTCAGATGAAAAGCGAGGTACAAGTCCGTTAACAATGATTGGCGCACTAATTAACGGTTCAACCTTCATCCCAAGCTCAATCTGCTTATTCTCCCCAGCTTCAACCCTCACGGTGTCTACAAAGTCCTGATACCCGATATAAGTGACTGCGATTTTATATGTCCCTGGATTAAGGCGAGAAAATGAAAACCGGCCTGATGTATTTGTAATATCACCTGTATTAGCTTGGGCGAGTAATACATGAGCGCTGATTAACGGCTCCCCAGATTCAAAATCGACGACTCGCCCAGTTAGTTCTCCTGGATTATCGGCAGCAGCGATATCAAGCTTTTGGGTTACAATGAACGTCCCTGATGGCAGTCTTTTGATCTCAAGCCCAGTCCCAACAATCAAGCACTCCAACATCTCCCTTAAGGGCAAATCTACCGCGCTACACGTTGAGACTTTTCCGTCTATCAACTGGAAATCCAATGCAAGATTTATAGAGGATAACTCAACAACCTTATCGAAGGCATCGCTTAGCGGTATGCCCCTCAGATCAACAGTATATCGCTTATTTGAATCTTCAGTGTCTTGCGAATACCCTACGTTCACTAGCGATATACAGAGAAAACAGAAAAGCAGAAAAGACCGACTCGTTTTAGTGAGCCGGTCATTGAAATCCAGTAAGTTCAATGGTGTCCGCATTACGCTTTCCTGTTTTTATTGAGGATCAAATACCTCGAATCCTTCACTGGTTGTACGGAATGCGAGCCCTAACGAAGTACAGAGCTCTTCAAGAACAATACTGGCAGACCCAGGATTCTTCCGGCTATACTTCGTCTTTCTGCTACCCATAGCATCGGAGGACATTGCAATGACGGTGTCAAAACGACGTTCTATGTCATGGAGAACAGCACTTAATTCTTCTTCAGAATAGGAAAAGTCTCCAGAGCGCCAGGCTAAAGAGGCAGGCACCAATCCCTCCTCTGTTGGGCTGAGCAAAATTTCTTCGTTCTGAATTCTTGCTGTTTGCCCCGGGTTAAGACGCTTAGAGCTATCTTCATTAACCAGGCCGGCAACCTGCACACTGCCAGACTGAAGGGCAACAACCGTTTTTGATTCATCGTCCCAAGCCTTCACGTTAAAGGTTGTACCAAGTACGCGTACTGAACCGTTGAACGTTTCAACTATAAAGGGTCTACTCTCTTCTTCAACATCAAAAAAAGCTTCTCCTTGAAGAGATACTCTACGCTCCTCACCAAATGATCGAGCATATTTTATCGTAGATCCGCTATTCAACTCCACCATCGAGCCATCAGACAACTGAACAGAAGCCGTTTCACCATACGGGACAGTCAAAGTGACCGGTGCAAGCCACATCCTTGCCCCTATAGCTCCGATGATCAAGACAGCTGCCATAGCAACCCAGCGCATGGGAATAATACGACCACTCTGTCTTTTCCCAACAGCGGGCCTGTCATCCTTACGCTGAAACTGTGGCTCCCTTACGCCTTCGCTTATCTTCTCATCTACAGCATTCCATACCTGATCCAACTTCGAGGGATCAGGAAAAGGAGACGAAGCAGGAAAACTAGCGAGATCCCATACTTCTTTTAGTCCTTGCACTTCTGAATCAGACAAGTTTTGTAACTCTGTATCAAGTTCGGCAGGTAATTTCTTGATTTTGTTTTCTGGTGTTTTCACGACTTAACGATCGTTTTGCAATGCGTCCAATTTACTTCTTAGATGCTTCAGTGCTAGAAATATATGCGTATTTACAGTCCGCTCACTTAAGCCCATAATTTCACTAATCTCCCTGTGTGAGAAATCATGCCTTCGGCTCAAGATAAACGCCTCTTTTCTCCGCTCAGGAAGCTCTTGGATCCAACTGTCAATTTTCTCAGCTAGATCTTGTGCATCCAGTTTTTCATCCGAAGAATGAGAAGAAACAGAGTTTTTGACATCGCTCAACTGCATAACCTGGTCATCATGAACCAGGTATCCTTGCCTTCTATTAACATTTAATGACGCATTCCGTGTCATAGTATACAATAGCGATTGTAGTGAAGACTCAGGGTTGAGCTTCTGTCTCATCTCCCACAACTTCAGGAAAACATCCTGTAGCACATCATAAGCACTGGCCTCATCTTTAGTAATACCGTATGCATAACGAACCAGCTTAGAGCTCATTGCCCGAAAGAGTTCAGAATAAGCAGCGCGATCAGACTCTCGAATCTTCTGGCTCCATCTGCTGAACCTACCTCTCCGCTCATCAATATTACCTGAAGCAATATTCACTGATTCATTCGTTCTCCGATTAATAGGTTCGTTCTGCACGTTGTTATAAGTTTGATACACTCTTAAAAACACAAACGCGTAAGGGTATTGGAAAATTTTATGATCACACTGTGATCATAGACGAGCCCCTCGATTATACATTCCAAAATATTTGTGATTTTTTTTCATTTTGTGTTACGCATGCACTCAATGCGTTGTGTATTAACAATGTGGTAGTCATACATACGGTGGCAAATCGGAGTCTTGCTTGTTCAAAGAACGCAGTGAGGCTCCGATTTTGTTTTATGCAAAAGGGATATTCCAGTTACCTAGAATATCCCTTTTTTTAGTATCTAAAGCCATTAAGATTCGGAAGTACTTTTCTTACGCCCCGATGATGGCTTCCTTTTCGATGCAGTTTTCAGAGTCGTTTTCTCTTTACTTACAACGGCTCCGTCCCCACCTGCGTCATTATAATTGTCGCCTGGAAATTGTTTGATATGCTCGCGAGGAAGAACCTTTCCAGTCCCCTTTGCAACCGGAGAAGACTCATGAATGACAAAATCACTGTTTGGCAAAGTATCATTATGCCGCCTTGCAGCTTCTGCAGCACTTCTCATGCTCTCATCTGCATTATGACGGATTTCTCCGATGTTTTTGTAGAACTCAAGCTCGAATAAGTCAAACAAATGGGCCAATGCAGCACGATCACGTTCGAATGCAGTGCCATATTCCCCGCTTCTAATTTGATAGTCCATCTTGGATAAAGAAGCAGAAAGGGCGAACATATATATTGCATTATCAGCCAATCTTGCCTGGACAGCCTGTCGCTTAACGATCTCCTCTCTATTCCAATTGCTGGCCTGTTTGAATGCATGGCCGTGCCGTTGGATTAATATTGCTAGCCTCCGAGCATATTTATCAAGGATAGGATGGCACCCTTCTACCTGTGGTTTTGCTGGCAATACACCCAAGAACATCTGTGCGCCAAGAGGAATTGCTCTCTTCATGATCTCGGTGTTCAACGCGTTTCCAAGGATTCGCTTGACGTTGGCTCCCAGTGTGTCATCACTATCCCACGTTAATGCCTGCTGAATCCCAACCATCTGCTCTGCTAACTGCTTCCCTCCATACGCAAAAATGAAGGACTGCATCACCTCATTCGATCCCTCAACAATTCGATGAATACGATTGTCGCGCCACAAGCGCTCAAACTCATTCTCTGTTATGTATCCCTCTCCGCCCATAATCTGCATGGCGGTATCGATTACATCCCATCCCATGTGTGAGGATAACACTTTTGTAATCGCCGTCTCAACCATAATATCACGATCATGCCGATCCAGCATACCCGTCATCATATACAACACCGCATCCATCGCATAGGTCAGTGCAGCCATGCGTGCTATTTTTTGCTGGACGAGTTCAAAATCCGCCAAAGGCCGATCAAACTGATAACGTGTCTGAGCCCATTTAATGCTCTGATCCATTGCACGCTTAGCTGCACCAGTTACGCCAGCAGATAATGTACAGCGGCCGTAATTCAAGCAAGTCAATGCAACATTGAGCCCTTTCCCTTGGATGTGAAGCAGGTTTTCTTTAGGGACCTTTACGTCAGTAAATCGAATACGCGCCTGCCATGTACCTCGAATGCCTGTCTTGCTGCGGTTTTTTTCAAATATGTCAATGCCTTCCATATCCGGTGTGCAAATAAGAGCAGTCACACCGTCCCGCATTTTACCCGTTCTGGGGTCTTTTATTTCTTGTTTGGCCATAACGGTGAACATTCCAGCCAATGCACCAGATGTACTCCATTTTTTTTCACCATTCAAGATAAAGTACTCACCATCTTCACTCAATTCACACCGCGTCTGCTGCCCGGCAGCATCTGATCCTACATCGGGTTCTGACAAACAGAAGGCGGATAAATAATCTCTAGAAACCTTTGGTAAGTATCTGCCCTTCTGCTCATCAGATCCAAAAAGCATGATGGCCTTACAACCAATGGACTGGTGAGCAGAAACAACCACTGCGGTAGAACCGCAATAACTCCCTATCATCTCGAGAACGCGATTGTAACTGGTAACCCCCAGTCCTAATCCACCATACTCTTCAGGAACCGTCATTCCCATGACACCCAATTCAAACAGCTTCTTCAACGCCCACTCAGGAATAAACTGCTCTTCATCTATTTGAACGGCTGGATGCTCTTCTTTTAAATAAATTTCAAGTTTTTCGAGAAGGGCATCACATTTATCCCGTTCTGCCTTACTTTCGCGGGGGTAAGGAAAGATTAAATCATTCCTCATGCGCCCGGAAAATAAATTCTTAACAAACCCGATTTCATTGGGCTCAGGGCCCATCATCTTTTCTATATCCCGAATCATCTTACGATCTTCGGCAGATACTTTTTTTAAATCGCCTAGACTATTTATGGCCATATTATTTTGTTCTATTTTTTCGGTGGTACCTAATCACAATCCATTATGGACGGATTCCACACCTGTAAGCTTGATTAAAAAACATCCCCTTACACGGTCAAAAAACCCCTTCCAGTCAAAAAAGCCTACAATCATTAGGGATTGGTGTTCCTAGTAGATACAGTAGCCCAACTGAAACTTTCACTGCCAACCAAACCGCTGCAGTACTCAAAAATTTCTAAAGCGACTGCATAGCAAAGACTAGATAACCCATTCTAAATAAAAATGAATTTCCACGCTAAACTAGTAGCAGCCCAAAGCAAAAAACAGTCCGTGCTCTGCGTAGGCCTTGACCCTGACATTGAACGCCTACCGATCCATTTTTATCCTGAACTTTCACCTACAGAAAGAATTCTTGCATTTAATGAGGCTATAATTGAATCCACCCTCCCCTTTGCGAGCTCCTTTAAGCTAAATTTTGCTTTTTATGAGCGCTTTGGAACGGCAGGTTGGGATGTATTAGAACGGACCCGTCGTTTAATTCCGGCCGATATCCCAGCAATAGCAGACAACAAGCGAGGAGACATAGGTAATTCTGCGAAATTTTATGCTCAATCTGTATTTGAGGTGTTGGATTTTGATGCCTGCACCGTTTCTCCCTATATGGGTGCAGACAGTATAGCCCCTTTTCTAGCTTATTCTGAGAAAGCGGCTTTTGTGCTAGCACGAACATCAAACCCGGGAGGCGCTGATCTTCAAGAACAAAAAATAGGGGAAGATTCACTCTATAAAATCTTAGTCAGCCAACTTGCTAAACAAGCAAACTCTCATCCTGGCTGTACGGCATTGGTTGTTGGCGCAACCAACGGATCGGCCATGGCAGAGATTCGAAAACTTGCACCTGACATGCCTTTCCTCATTCCCGGCGTCGGTGCACAAGGCGGAGATGCAAAAACCGTCATGCAGGCGACATACAAAGGACACGGAAGTATTGCAGTGAATAGCAGTCGTTCTATCCTTTATGCGAGTGCAGGTGCAGATTTCGCCCAAAAGGCGGCAGAAGAAGCGAAAAAGCTAATGCATTCACTTCGTCCCTAGCCTGTTGTTTATAAGCACGTTATTAATCCAGCCTTTACCTGTCTTTTAAGAGGAAACCGTACACCCTTTTATCCTCTTGCCAGTGAAGACAAAACCCCTGTATTCAGCCTCGCCGTTAAAGGGCGGAACCCTTTTTTATGGTTCTCAGGACGATGTGTATGAAGTCAAAGTTCATGAACCTAACTTTTCAAAACACAAAATCCCAGAATCCCTCTTGCATGATATCTGGCAGTATCAGCGTATTAAGAAGGAATATCTAAAGACTACCAACTACCAATCAATTGAAATTATCCGGCAGGGTATTCCCAATCTGGACAGCGGGCCTGATTTTTTGAATGCCACTATTATCATTGACGGGATTAAGTGGCATGGCGCTATTGAAATCCATGGTTCATCTAAAGAATGGTATCACCATAAACATCATGAGGATCAGCGTTACAACAACACCATCTTACATCTTTCTCTTCTGAAGGATCTTTATACGGGCACTTTAAGGCGGCAAGACGGAAGCCTCATCCCAGAACTCATCCTTCTGCCTCTACTTAAGACCTCATTACGATCTCTAATTTACAACAAGGCTGTTAATCCCTCATCCCCTCTTCCCTGTACTGGACAATTAAAAAGCGTGCCTGAGTCCATCAAGAACGATTGGTGTTTGAGCGTATCTAAAGCACGTCTATCCAGAAAGAAGAGACAAATATCAGAGGTATATCTAAACACACCTGATTACGACAGCATCCTCCATTCATCTTTATTTAAAGCACTTGGATATGACAAAAACAGCGAGGCCATGGGAGAACTCGCGAAACGAATTCCCCTATCGGTTTCCCGCCAACTACACGCAGCCGTTGAATTAGAAGCCCTACACTTCGGAGTTGCGGGCTTGCTTCCACATAAAAATGAATGCGCCATGTTACCACCGGAAGAATCCAGGAATGCCAGGAAGTTGATCGATATTTTCGAGCAGCTTCAAAAGACATTCAATATCCCCACTATGCATTCAGGTTCATGGCTTTTTTTCAGATTAAGGCCGGCAAACTTCCCCACGTTGCGAATTGCACAGGCCACGACATGGCTGTCAAAAGGAAGCCTGCTTTATCACGATCCGTTAGGGCAATTATTCGAAGCAGTGAACCAACCAAAACCCTTTTCAGCCCTTCTTGATCTTTTACAATGTAGACCGTCAACCTTCTGGCACACTCATTATCATTTCAGAAAAAAAGCACATCTAAACAAACGGATTCTAGGAAAGCAGCGGCTTATCAAGCTCATTATTAACGCACTAATCCCCTTATTATTATTTATTGCGGACCAAAACGACGATATCGACTTAGAGAACCGCATCATGGAGATGCTCAGGTCAATTCCACCCGAGGATGACTATGTCACGCGATTATTTGCAAAAGAGAATTTTCAGCTATCGGATGGTATAATGTCTCAAGGAATACACGAATTATATTCTTCCTTTTGCAAACCTCTTCAATGCCTAAGCTGTGACATAGGCAAACACTTGATTCAAACTGATAATTCCAACAATGAGTGACACCATTTTAGTTCGCCTGGTACAGTTAACCCTACGCCCAGATAAAACCAACGAATTCCTAAACCTCTTTGATCGTGTATCTCCCCAAATCAGGTCTTTTGAAGGCTGCGAGCACCTTGAGTTACTTCAGAACCCAACCTATCCCAATGTTCTTGCAACGTACTCACACTGGCGTTCTGATGAGGATCTACAAAATTACAGGAATAGCGAATTCTTTAATTCTACCTGGTCAGTTACCAAGAGGATGTTTGCAGCCCCACCACGGGCAATAAGTTACAGGCAAATCCGGCGCTTATCCTAAGGCCTTTGGCATAAGGCCTCTCATCTACCCCCACAAATTTATTATTCGTTATTTTTGCCCGATACCTCAGGTATTAAAGCCCAAGGCCCTCTATTTGCACCTGCTTTTTTTGATTCTATCGTAGTTATACGAGATCCCAAATCGATATGCCCCTGGACCAAGAAACAAACACGCTATACGATCTAGATTTACGGTTTCCTCCTTTATCTAGAACAGTGGCTGAGGTGTCTTCAATTTTGGCATCATCTGAAGCTCCTGATACAGAAAGGTTGATCGATGTGGTAAACCAGGATCCGCTTGTAGTAGCTACTGTCTTAAAAAGAATCAACTCTGCCTATTATGGGATGCGCCGGAAATTCGGCGACTTGCGCAAAGCAGTGGTCATGATTGGCTTCATCGAAGTCTCCAACATTATTCTAACTTCGAGCTACATCAGTCTGAGGAAAATTGGGTCCTCAAAAAAAGAAATGCTCGCCGTGGGAAGGATTATACGAGCCAGTATTGGTGCAGGCTACTTGACCAATCTTCTTGCTCAAGAATTTGACCTTGCTCAAAAACCTATTGCATTTACCTCAGGATTGCTTCACAACATCGGTCGCTTTGTGTTACTGTACAATCACCAAGAAGCCTACACGAAGCTTATCGAAGACTCTGAGAGCTATTTACCTACCGTTGATGAGGAGAGGCGCACCCTAGGTATTGATCATGCTGCGATTGGAGCAATTGCAACTCAGCATTGGAATTTCCCGGACCTGCTGCCCCGGCTGATTGAATCCTACGATACCCCAGGGCACTTAAACAGTTCGAACGAACGAGAGCTTGGAATTATCATGAAAGCCAGTTCAGATATTGCTCACCAATTGGCTATGGCAATACAGGATCACCCGGACTGGAATGCAGAGGATGTAGAGAACGATGACCAAATTGAACGTGATGAAGCTAACTCTATTTTCCCATTGGATTGGAATCTACCACAATCATTAAATTCATTGCTCAACACGAATGGGTACAATAAACAAACTATAGAAGAAGTGCTTTCAGTTGAACAGAAACCCATGCTCGAATACGTAGAGCACATGGTTAAGTTTTAGTATAAACTACAGACTGATACTCAAGCCGCTTCTGACTAACCGACCAGCACCGGGCAGCCCTAACTGAGGTAATGTTGTGGCATCAAAGATATTATCCACCCGAACGTACCATTCCCCGAAGACTGAGTTTATACTAAATCTATAAGAGACTTTTGCATCAAGCACAAGCGCAGACCCAAGGGTCACAAACTCATTTTCTTCGCTTAGCCCGTAGGCATCTCCCCTGTACAATAGTTCTCCGAAGAAAGAGAGGCCTTGAGGCTGATTATACCGCAAGCTAAGGCTTCCCAGCCACTCGGGTTTTTCGGTCAAAAAGACAGTCTCACCGTCTTCAAAGGCCCTTGGATGTGTCCAGGTTAAATGTCCTTCTAAGGTGAGCTTTTGCGCCAATTTTGAATTAAACCCGCTTTCAATCCCCCACACACGACTGCCTTCTAAATTGACCCGCTGGCGCAATGTATTTCCATCTACTTCAACTCTTCGTTGATCGATCGTATCAAATGTGCGCTGATAAAACCCAATCAATTCTCCACTAAAAGTATCGCCTCGTTGAGATAAACCAATCTCAGATATAAAAGAAGATTCTGGGCTTAGGTCAGGATTTAACAAAAATCGATTAAGAGCGACACCAAATAACTCCCTCATGGTAGGAAATCGAACTTTTCGTCCGGCTGCACCACGAACGAGCAAGTTTTCTGACAACAATATTTGAACGCCACTATTTAATCCATAATCTAGAAATGGATCCAGTGAGGGTTTATCCCCGGTTTCTGGTGTAGTAATTCCATCCAGGCTCCCTCCCACCGTAATTTTATAGGCTTCCTGCACTTGAATACCGTATTCAATTCCAGCAGAATAAACGAACTGACTAAAGACTTCAGCAGGATCAGTCTCGATTTCAGGATCTCCACTTTGCGGTACTTCATAAGAAACTTCGCTATGTTCAGACTGGAGTCCATTTAGAGCAATAATGAGCTCTCCAGATGCGAGGGGTTTGATAATTGAAATGCGGGTCCCAAAAGTTTGATCAGTGTCTTCCTGCTGCTCTTCAACCGTTGCGTAATCTGCACCTGTAAACGAAGTGATATCCTGATTATACCAGTTCCCCCATGCAGCTCCCTTTAAAATTGCCTGAGGACCGAGTGGTACTAATCCATTCAAAACAAGTGTATTGTTTTGCCAATGAGGGTATCTCCAATAGCGTATACTAGACTCTGCAGGATCGAGATGACTTTCAGGAGCTATACCAAAGTCTCCATCCAGAAAGAGATAAGAAAGTCCCAACTCGGTGCCGCTGCTAAAAGAATGGCTCACCTGGCCATACACATTCAGGACTTCACGATCTGTGTTTGTTCGCAATTGGTCACTATCTTGACTAAACGGTACATCTGCATCATCAGGCAAGGGCAATCCATCTCTATTACTATATCCTACAGCTGCGCCAACTTTCCAATGTCCCAATGAGCTCAGATGGGTAGCAGAGAAGTTCGAGGTTGCATGCCCCCCATAAGAGCCACCAATTTCAGTAAACGACCCCTCTGCTTCTGTCACGCGTGAGGTGATATTTATTGCTCCACCCAAAACATTGGTCCCATACAAAACGGAGGGTACTCCCTTTGACACCGTAATTCCCCCGATAACACTTGCTGGTACTAAATCTAGATTAACCCTATTGTCCCACGGAATATTGAGAAGAGCCCCATTAAAAAATACAGCTACTTGCCGCTCCCCAGCATTTCGAATGTAAATAAGGGATTCTCCTCGAGAGTTTGTCTGGATATGAGCTGCAGGAATAGTTCGTGCCAAGTCGCTCACTGATGTGGCGTTATGGCGCTCTAAATCCGCAATGGAGACTCGAGTGATTGTGTTTGCTTCCGTTTCAAATACGGATCCACTGCTTACGAAAATCTCTTCAAGGTCATAGGACATTAAAGAATCCTGTTCTGCCTCAGGGGATTGAGCAAAAGAAGGCGTGGATGTCCAGAGAACCCCAGCAATAACAAAAAACAGGGGAAGTGCTTTTTTAAATTGATTCAAATCAGCAAGGATCTACCCCTTTCAGATAACCCTTTTCAACTAAACAGGGAAGCAGGTTATCTGAAAAGACTAGTTAAGAATTTACATTGATTGCGATAAGACTGCCGTTACTGATTTCCTTACAAGGGCATGGCTGATTGCCTGATAGTAGGGAGGCACAGCCTGGTAGCGGCTTCTAGAAATATTAGACTCCCAAATATCTCCTTCTGCGTAAGCACCCCCTTCTATATGAGCTGCTAGTTGATGATACCGCCCTTCCATTGCAGCCTGTTCAGCGACTATGTACCCGAGCGCTCTGTTTAAATTCCTGTAAGAAGGTGTGAGTTGGCCAAGAAAACCCGTTTTCACGTCTAACTCTGATGCCAACTTTGCATGCTCCTCAACCATATGACTGTGTTTTTCAAGAAGCATCTCATAATCGGACACGTATGAACTGAGTGCTGAGTTAGCTTGAGCAGCTTGCTCCAACTTCTGCAATTCTCCCCGAGCTTTCTCAAGATCATTAGCAAACACTTTGTTGCTTTCAGCAATTTGACCAAAAGTGGCCTCTTCTGAATCATAGCCACCGTATGTGCGGCAACCGCTCAAAAGAAACACAACCAGTAAAGATGAGACCGTAAAAAAACTGGTAAAGCGTGTATTCATCTGCTTCATAGCCATATCTATAGTAAGAATTGTCTTATTTCCATCAATAAACGAACGACCCGTATCCTATGCGTACACGTGCCGTTTCGTTTCCAAAGACCCGTCCTAATTTTTAAATAGTACGTTAAATAAACAGGAAGCAGATCAAATTATTGTATCGTCTTCGATCCGTACGTTTTTAGTAATGATAATGATGCCATCACGGATAAAGAATTTTTCCCCATCTCCCCCTTCTTGGACATGATCCTTGTTAAAAATGCGGCATCTTTTTCCGATGCTAACATTTCGATCAATAATTGCTCCCTCGATATAGGAATCTTCATCTATACCTGGGTTTGGAGGTCCTTCCCGAGGTACTAAGTCAGAATCATGCCAATGGTAATAATCTGCTCCCATGATCACAGATCGTTTGATTGTAGATCCGCGCCCGATAAATGTCCGTATCCCAATTACGGAGTCCTCTACATCGCTATCCACAACAACACTCGCTTCTGCTATAATTGAGTTGCTAATGCGTGCATTATTTACTTTCGCATGCGGAAGCGTACGCATACTTGTGTAAATAGGAGACTTTGGATCGTACATGGTGAAAGGAGGATGCGGCTGAGCAAGCATTAAGTTCGCATCATAAAAAGACTTGATCGTACCGATATCACTCCAATATCCACTAAACGGATAGCTCACAACATGTTGGCTCTGAATGGCTGTTGGAATAACCTCTTTCCCAAAGTCGTGCATAGCCCGATTACCAATTAACATGTCATTCAACAATGACTTGTTGAAAATGTATATCCCCATCGATGCCAGATAAATTCGTCCTGCCTCTTTCAATTCATCTGTTACAGGGCTTTCTTTGCCAGACAACTCTTCTAGAGATGGTTTTTCATAAAACTCAGTGACTTTATGATTATCATCCGTCTTTAGAATACCAAAACCTGGTGCATCACTTGCTACAACTGGAATTGTTGCAATCGTAATATCAGCGTTCAATTCTTTATGATGAGCTATCATTTTCTGATAGTTCATACTGTAGAGTTGGTCGCCAGACAGTATCAGTACGTACTCATGATTATGACTATTGATGTGCATAAGCACGCGCCGAACTGCATCTGCAGTGCCCTGAAACCAATCTTTCGAAGTAGGAGTCTGCTCTGCAGCCAGAATTGTAACAAAACCGGAACCAAATCGGTCAAATTGGTACGCCTTCTGAATGTGCCTGTTTAAACTTGCTGAATTAAATTGAGTAAGAACAAAGATCCTGTTCAGATTGGAGTTGATGCAGTTTGATATAGGGATGTCAATCAACCTATATCTTCCAGCAAGGGGAACGGCAGGTTTCGAGCGTCTATAGGTCAAGGGATGTAGGCGGGAGCCGGCGCCTCCACCCAATATTACAGAGATTACTTCGTTCATTGTATAAAGGGGCTATTGATGCAGGAGCGTTTCTAGACTACACGCGTTAGTATACTTATTAATAGCCTCAGATAAAAATATAATTTGTATAAGGTTATCCTTAAAAAGAATGAGTGAACAGAGCCTGCAGATCATCGAATCTATCAAGAAAAGATTAAAGCGCACTGCCCAGAGAAGATACCTGACGCATATAGTTTTTGGAGCCGTAATTTTGCTTGGTGTACTTGCCGGTCTATGGCTTTTTTCAACCGCTCTTGAAGCAGGCTTCTGGCTCGCTTCTACCGTTCGGATAGTTCTAACTGGCACTACCCTCCTTCTTGGACTTGGCGTACTCGTATGGTTTGTAATTCTTCCCTTGTTGCGTTTCTCCGGTGTTCTATCTGGTGCAAGTGAAGCCAAACTGGCCAAAGATATTGGATCCTACTTCCCACAGGTAGCGGACAGGCTTCTGAACTTACTCCATCTTGCAGAAGGCAAACGGAGCTCTGCCTCTAATGAGTTTGTCAACCATGCAGTGATGTCTCTGGGCAAAGAAATTGAGAGTGTTGAATTCGAGAAAATGGAATCGTTTGACCGTGCCGTGAATGCATCAAAATTCGCTGCTATTCCGCTGCTGGGGCTCATCGTATTTCTTGTTGCGGCTCCCAATTCATTCATGGGTGCTTCCCAGCGCTTATTAACGCCTGGGGCTGAGTTTGACCGACCGGCTTTATTTCAAATGCAAGTCTCCCCTGGCTCAGTTGAATTGCTACGTGGGGATTCGCTCCGAATAAGTATTGCACTTACAGGCGAAGAATTACCTACTTCACTGACTCTACTCTATAAAGATAAACTTGAAGACAAAATTGTAGAAGAGTCTCTTTATCCAGACTCTTCAGGTGCCTATGCCCGTACCTTTGTAAACGTGCGTAGATCATTCAACTACAGCCTTCAAGCCAATCCAGTAACTACTCCCTGGTACGACGTAGATATCGTCGAGCGCCCTATTATTCGGTCTATTCAGGTATCACTGGAGTCTCCCGCTTATTCAAGGATCCCACAGCAAAGGCTCGAACCCAATGTTGGTGACATCCAGGCACTACCAGGAACGAGAGTGAACCTGGACGCACTTATTGGAGGCCCCGATATTACCGAAGCCTATGTGGAATTTGATAACGGAGTTCGAGATACGCTTGAAGTAAGGCCAGGTGGAGCTTCGGGGTCCTTTGCTCTCACCCGAGAGGGGACTTATCATCTAGTTGTCAAGGATGCTAACGATACAGAAAATAGCAATCCAATACGATACTCGATGAAGTTGCTGCAAGATGGGTACCCAACGGCAGTACTCTTATCTCCAGAACCGCTCTCCGAACTCAACGAAACATTATCAACCACCCTTGCCTCTCGAATTACTGATGACTTCGGATTCAATCGATTGCGGCTCTACTACAGGTTGGCAGAGTCACGATTCGGCGAACCGATGCCAAACTTCGAGTCCATTACTCTCCAAATAAATGACCGCTCATCTTTGGACCAGGATATCTTATTTGACTGGGATCTGGGAGAAACGCCTCTTCTTGATCCAGTCCCGGGAGATGCCATAGAATATTATATTCAGGTTTGGGACAATGATTCGTATTCAGGATTCAAATCTTCGAAGAGCCAAACTCAACTTCTAAGACTCCCTTCCCTGGCTGAACAATACAAAGACCTCGAACAGCGTGAGGATGACGTTCAAGATGAAATGGAGGAACTCCTCAAGGATACACGAGATATCGATGAGCAGTTCAAGGAATTACAAGATGAGCTCCGAAACAAGCTTGAGAGTGATTGGGAAGATCAACGCCAACTTGAGCAAATCAAAGAAAAGCAATCGGAACTGGAGAGCAAGGTTGAATCCCTAAATGAGTCATTTGAAGAAATGACTCAACAAATGGAGAACAATAACCTGTCTTCAGACGAAACGCAGCAGCTCTATGAAGAAATGCAACAGGTACTGGAAGAGATCAATTCTCCAGAACTCATGGATGCATTGAATCAGTTGCAAGAAGCCATGCAGGAACTCAACCTGCAGCAAATGCAGGAGTCTTTGAACAACTTCCAAATCAATGAAGATCAATATCAAAACCGGCTCGAACGCTCGCTAGAGCTCTTTAAACAAATTCGTGTTCAACAGGATCTGGATGAAGTTGCCCGACGAGCAGAAGAACTCGCTGAGCAACAAGAACGAATGCAAGAGGAAACTGCTGAAGCTGCAGATGAAGACAACAACCAGCAAGAAGATGGCGAGCAGCAAGATGGCGAGCAGCAAGATGGCGAGCAGCAAGATGGCGAGCAGCAGGATGGTGAACAGCAAGATGGCGAGCAGCAGGATGGTGAACAGCAAGATGGCGAGCAGCAAGATGGCGAGCAGCAGGATGGCGATCAGCATGATGGCGATCAGCAGGATGGCGAACAACAATCCTCTAAAGAGCAGCTAGCCCAACAGCAGGAGCTTTCGAAAGAAGAGATGGAAGCAATCGAGCAGAAGATGAAAGAAATCCAGGAGAGGATGGAAGAACTGGAGAATGCGCCTTCAGAGCAAATGGAGCAACTCAATGAGCAAGTTCAGGATCAGCAAATTCCCGAGCAAATGCAGGAAAATGCGGATCAGCTTCGGCAGGAGCAATTTGATCAGGCCCAGCAGCAACAACAGCAGATGCAGCAGCAGTTGCAGCAAATGCAGCAGCAAATGCAACAAATGCAACAAGGCATGCAGGGTGCTCAGATGCAGATTAACATCGCCGGCCTTCGCCGCGCCTTAAGCGATATCCTGACGCTTTCTCAACTCCAAGAAGGTCTACGTGAAAATGTACGAGGGCTAGCAACCGATAGCCCAACAATGCGCCAACTGGCCCAGGATCAAGTCGAATTGAGTTCAGGATTGCGTGTTGTGAGTGATTCTCTTCAATCCTTGTCGCAAAAAATCCCTCAAATGAGTAGAGAGGTCCAACAACATGCTGGGGATGCCATGCGCGAAATGAGTTCTGCGGTTGAGTCGATGACGGATCGTGTCGCAAACCGGGCAAGTGGCCACCAGAAAGAGGCCATGATGCATCTAAACGAATTGGCGTTGTTACTCTCTGACCTGCTCAACGAAATGATGAACCAACAAGGCAGCGGCGGTGGTGGCATGTCGATGCAGCAGATGATTCAACAATTACAAAACGCCGCTGGCCAGCAGCAAAAGTTAAATCAGCAAATTCAACAAATGCTGAATGAGTCACAGGGCAATCGGCTCTCGCAAGACATGCAGCAGCGGCTCCGGCAAATGGCATCCCAACAAGAGCAGATACGCTCACAGATCAAGCAATTAAGCCGAAACAGGGAGCTTAAACGAGAACTTATGGGGGATCTCAATCGCATTGCTGAGCAAATGGAAGAAACTATCCGAGAACTTCAACGAAGCCGACCAGGACGCAGAACGGTTGAAAGGCAGCAAGAAATATTAACCCGTATGCTTGAAGCAACTAAATCTATGCAAGAGCGCGGACGTGAAAAACGTCGAGAAGGGCAATTAGGCGAGGAATTTTTCAGAGAAAGTCCTGACGAACTATCACCTTCAGAAGAAAGCGACCGATTGCGTAGAGCCTTGATAGAGGCGCTCGAAAGCGGATATGCACCTGACTACGAGGAGCTCATCAAGAAATACTTCGAACTGCTCCAGGAGAAATCTTCAGATACTCCTTAAGAAGAGGAAGAGGTTAAGCCGTCAAGAAAACGAGCACGTAATTCTGGGGAGGGAAGCCGGCAAGCGTCTTGCTTCCCGAACCAGCGATATCTATTTCGTGCAACCCAGTGATAAATGACATTTCGAATGGGTTCAGGAATTAGAATGAGTCCATACATCAGCGGCCATCCTCCTCTTAATTTCCTGGCGATGCGAAGTACCGCAGTAGATTCACGGTAACATTGCCCATTCTCGTACAAAAGGACACTGCTCAAATAGTCATACCCATTTCGCACCTCAACATCCCCACTGCTCTGTGCACATCTATTCAAATAGGTTTCAGCCTCAGGAGACTGCAAGGAAGCAAATTTGAAATACCCCCTGGAGTCATTATCAATAATAAAATTGATGCTCGCATTACACAGATTGCACACCCCATCAAAGAGCACAATCGCTTCAGATTTATGGTTTTGACTCATTTGACCCCAATTAGATAGCACCCTTACTAAAATTTCACTTCGTTCACTATCGGCAATTTCATACGAATATTACCTTTTCCAGGTTCAGTTTATCGCCTTTTTAATTGAGTCTTAGCACGAATAGCGCCAATAAAACTTGTCTTGAAAGCGCATTTTTCATAAATTGAGCAGCTTCGAAGCCTTACCCACAAATGCGTAGTAAAGCATACACTTATTTCGATGGTGACCGGGAACCCACCCATGTTAGCGCTAAGACACGCGAGCAGATCTCTGTCCCACCTCACTTGTTTGTAGCAGAAGTCCGATAAGGAATATGAGGATTCTTTTTGTATCTGAAGAAGTAGCCCCTTTTACTTGTGGTAGTGAAACAGCGGATCTGGTCCGTATCTTACCCGAACAACTCCAAGAATCAGGTGAATTTGAAGTCCGCATTATGATGCCTCGCTATGGCATCATCAGCGAGCGCAAAAACAGACTCCACGAAGTCATCCGCCTCTCCGGAAACGTTATCGAAGTCGATGGACGTAAAGAAACCCTAAAAGTGAAAGTTGCTTCCATCCCTGGTATCAGGTTGCAGGTTTACTTTATGGATAACAACCACTTCTTTAAGCGAAAAGGCATCCACGCCGCAAAAGAAGGCGACGTATTTCCCGACAATGCCCAAAGAGCATGGTTCTTCTCTCAGGCTGTCTTAGATACGATCCATAAGCTGGGCTGGACGCCAGATATCGTACACTGTTTTGGATGGTTAAGCGCACTTACTCCCTTGATGCTCAGAACGAAGTATAGTCAAAATCCTATCTTTGAGAAAGCAAAGAGCGTCTATACTCCTGGCTTAATTGCTCCGGACTCCTATGTGGGAAGTGAATTCTTGGATCAACTCCCCAGTGACCCCTCCCTACCTATTAAATGTGATTCTGTTACCCAATACGGGTATGAGTTTGCAGATATGGTGGCCCATTCGCCTCATGCAGATGTAGATCCTACCTCAGAACCACAACTGACAGATAATATTGAGGACCTCTGCCATCAAGCTAAAAGCCTGTACGAACAACTCCTCACTGAAGTCGCTGTTTGAAACATCCTGAAATATAAAGCATTGACTAGGCACTAAACCCCATCGGTCGAACGCACCGTTTGGGGTTTGGCATTAATTACGAGGCTTACATACGAATTCCACCACTGACTTCGTTCTTACACCATCGAACAGTTCGTATGTCCGATTCACCTTTGTCAATCAGTAGTCCGGAAGTTCATCTTTCGGTTTTGAAATAATGCGGATTAAGGATCGTTTCTTTCTTTCTCTTTTTGTTACTGCCCTCCTGGCCTTTTCAGCTTGTGAGGACCCTTCTAGTGTAGGGCTTGTGGATGATGCCGGTGGGAATGCCATCGTTGATGAATTACCCATTAGCAGTTTTAATTCAACGCCAATCAGTGGAGTAAACTCAGGTACTGACAGAATATTGATGGGGCAAGTCAATGACCCTGTTCTTGGCGAAATCACCGCGACGGGTTATCTCGACTTCACGCTAAGCAATAGGCCGGCAGACGATTATCTTAATGGAGAAGTCGACTCCCTCATCCTTAACCTCACTCTGGATACTCTGTATACCTACGGAAATTCCAGTGAGCCGGTTACGTTCGACGTCTATGAAATATCAACGGCGTATGACGTTGTAACCGAACCGGAGGAGCTTCCTGAACAAGACGTGATTAAACTGTTCGAATTCTCGGTCACTCCTGGAACACGTTTAGTGTCGGTTCCTTTCCCTGATGACTGGATAGAGCGCAATAACCAGTTACTCCGGCCGGCAATCCCCGAAGTCTTTTCCGAAAATGCTTTTAACACTGATTTCCATGGGCTTAAATTCGTCCCAACGAGTGGAAACGCATTCATTCGGATTTTAGGTAATTCAACGTCTAGCTTCCTTAGAGGCGTGGAAGTCACCGCTGATACTACAGACACAGATCCTTTTGTTAACTATCTAGCGGGAAATAGTATCACGGCCTACGATCAAATTACAGAGCCTCAGCTTCCTGATCAACGCGTTTTGCTCCATAGTGATGTAGGAGCCAACATCGAATTTGACCTGGATCTTTCCCAGATTACAGACTTTGCAGGCGTTAACAGGGCCGCCCTAGAGGTACAATTTGACACCACCACATTTTCTGCAGTAGAAAGCTTTATCCGCCCCAGTGTGGGCAGCCTAACCCTAGTTGGTATCGTTGCAGACTCCCTCGAAAACACCGTTGAAGCCCTGGAAGCATGTGGTGTACCAAATGTAAGCGTTTGTATACTTTCCAATAGCCGAATTACAAACCAGTCTACATTTACCTTTGATGACAGCAGATTCAGGAATGAAGTCGAACGCCGTTTTATGGGTCTAGACGTATTTAAGCACTACGAGATACGCTTTCCTATACCCAATGCTGCTAATGCCATCATATTTCATGATATGAACTCGGAGGAGAATCCCCCTTCCTTTATTCTGACATATACCGTACTAAATTGACCGGGCCACACCCTTATCCATCAAGCTAGTATCGACATATATAATATGAACCTCTACAGATCAACCCAGATGATTGTATCGATGTTACAGCCCAAGCGGGTGTTCGTTGTTGCCCTTTTGCTCATCTTCTCCCCGATCGTAGCATTCGCCCAACAAAATGCAGATGGCTCGGCATACTCTCGTTTTGGTATCGGAGAGCTTTTCAGCTACTCCACCTCGCAAATCCAGGCTCTAGGCGGAGGCGGGACGGCCCTTACATCATTTAATTACGTAAACCTGTCCAACCCTGCTACATGGGCGGATCAATCACTCACCCGCCTAACAACAGGGGTACAATTTCAAGGAATAGAGTTATCCAATGGGTCAGGTAACGAAAGCAGGCTAAATTCGAGTATGCTCCAGGCATTCCAATTCAGCTTTCCAATCCGCCGTGGTAAATTGGGTGCTTCTATCGCGTTTACACCGTATAGCCGTGTTGCACATACCGTACCTCAAGAACCGGTGTCCATTCAGGGAGAACTTCAAGATCCTACTTCCTATGTGATCAATTTTGAAGGGCAAGGCGGCATTCAACAGGCGACTATTGGGCTTGGATTTCGCCCAGCGTCAAGAGTCAGTTTTGGTTTATCCGCTAACTTCTTGTTTGGAATCATAGAAGAAGTCCGAAGGACGGAAGTATTTTCTGATGACGGGGCTACAGATCCTTTGCTTTCCTTCTCACAGACGATATTCAATAAAGAAACTAAGCTATCTGGGTTCACAAGCACCGCTGGTGCGCTAGTAACCCTCCCTGGAGTGCTTTCAGACAAGGATGCGTTGTCAATCGGTGCATCAATCTCCTTCCCTACCTCTCTTACAGGCACTCGATCTAGAACATTCGGTACTGACCCAGATCAACTAGAGACCATTGGAGATGAAACAAAAGGGGATATAGACCTTCCTCTTCGCACCAACCTTGGTTTATCTTACCATCCAAACAGAAGCTGGATTATTCTGGCTGACCTTACGCTTGAACCCTGGAGTTCATTCGATTCAGAACTCGACCTGCCTGGATTTGTCCCACAAGGAGCCTCTTCTTTTAAGGACAGAACCCGGTTCTCTCTCGGAGTTGATTTTCAGCCTTCATCTAATGTATTAGATTCGTATTTTAGACGAGTTGCGCTACGTTTTGGCTACTATTACGATACAGGATACATTGATGTTGTTCAAAATACGAGCGTAAATACGTCCGCGTTTACTGGTGGAGTGAGCCTCCCTACTCTATTTCCTGGTACGCGTATTGATTTAAATCTTGAAGTAGGTAGGCGAGGCATGACCGATTTCGGTTTAGTCAGAGAAACGTTCTACAAAATTCATATAAATGTGAATATTGGGGAACGTTGGTTCGAAAGACGGAAACTTGGTTGATGTCTGCTTGTCTTCAAATTAAATTATTGCCATTATTAGATTGCTTTTATACCCTATGCGGTTAATGCAACGGAATACAACTATGAACATGATTACTGCGACTTTTAATCGCTTCAAGTACGCTCTGCTCACCCCACTGCTTTTAGCGTTTATGGCCCCTAACGTGTCTTTTGCTCAGGAATGTCCTGAAGAAATTGACAATAATGAACGCTTGATGAACTACAGTTTGTACTATGAAGCGTACAAAAACAAAGATTACGAGACAGCACTTCCCTACTTAAATTGGATGCTGGATTGTGCCCCAGGCTTTACAGGCAAGCCTCCTGGAGATGACCGCAACTTCGAGCGCGGTGTAAATTTATTTCAGGGTCTTTCTGATGGAACAGAAGACGCCGCTAGCAAGCGCGAATTTCTAGATAAAGCCCTTATGCTGTTCGATAACGCTGTGCCCACTTTACAGAGCGCTGGTGCCCAATTTGATGAACACGAATGGCTATTTAACAAAGGCCGTTTCATCCAACGTAATGCAGCCGTTCTGGATGACATGCAATCAGAAGCCGGTCCGCTGTACAGGTCTGTCTATGAAGGCAAGCCAGACCTCTTCGGTGAACAATCTGCGTACTACGTCCGGGTTATCATCGTCGACATGGCCAGAAAGGAAATGAAGCAGGAAGCAGTAGACTTCATGGACGATGTTGAATCGAAATACTCAGATGACTCAGCTGTTATCGCTGTGCTGGACGAATGGAGAGGGAAACTATTTGACTCTCCCGAAGAGCGTATGACATTCCTTGAAGAACAGTTGGACAAAAAGCCTGGCGACCTGGATATCATCAGCGAATTGATCGACATCTACAAAGAACTTGAAGAAAGAGACAAGCTGTCTAACATGATTGCTGAGATGCTTGAAATCAACCCAAGTCCTAAGCTTTATGTCGAAGCCGGTGTCATGAAAATTAACGATGGCGATACAAACGGCGCTATTGAGAACTTTAACCAGGCGCTTGGAATGGAAGGTGGTGATAGTGTAGCCAAAGAAGCCAACTTCAACCTTGGTAATGCCTATCGCCAAAACGGAAATCTTTCTCGAGCACGCTCGTTCTACCGAAGCGCGCTTCGTGCTGACCCTGAATTCAGACGAGTATACGCAGAAATCGCAGGCGTTTATGCTGAAGCCGTAAGCGAATGCGGTGGATCAGCTATGGAACGTGAAGACCGTGCGGTGTACTGGCTTGTAGCAGATTACCTGGAACGTGCAGGAGAGCGTAGTGCAGTTTCCCGATATAAGCCTTATTTCCCTTCAACAGAAGATCTGTTCTTTAAAGGATGGACTGCTGGAGAGTCCTACTCGATCGATTATGGCTGCTATTCTTGGATTAATGAGACTACCAAGATTAGAAAACCGTAAAAAATCTATCAATTAGGGTTCTTTTCCTTTTTTTGTGCGTGTAACGGCCGATGAGTATAAAAGCTCTTCGGCCGTTTTTTTCTAACTAATAATTTTTAAAGTCCATATGGCGAAGATTGAGCAGGTTCACGCACGGCAAATTTTAGACAGCCGGGGTAACCCAACTGTAGAAGTAGACGTCCTTACCAACACCGGCCACCTTGGCCGAGCCGCTGTCCCAAGTGGGGCTTCAACTGGGGAGTATGAAGCCGTTGAATTACGAGATGGTGATAAGTCAATTTATCTGGGAAAGGGCGTCACAAAGGCGGTAAATAATGTAAATACCAAGATTGCAAAGGCGTTAAAAGGACATGATGTGTTCTCGCAAAAGGCAATCGATTACCACCTGCTTGATTTAGACGGCACTGAGAATAAAGGCAAATTAGGCGCTAATGCTATCCTGGGAGTATCGCTAGCAGTGGCTAAAGCTGCTGCCCTTTCCCTAGACTTACCACTGTATCGCTACATTGGAGGGACAAACGCGTGCACTCTGCCTGTACCCATGATGAACATCATCAACGGAGGCCACCATGCTGACAATACTGTTGACATGCAGGAATTCATGATTATGCCCGTTGGTGCAGAAAGCTTTAGCCATGCCCTTCGAATGGGAGCAGAAATTTTTCATACGTTGAAGAAAGTCCTTAAGAATAAAGGATATAATACGGCGGTTGGAGATGAAGGTGGGTTTGCCCCTGATCTCAGGAGCAATGATGAAGCCATTGAAGTAATACTTGAGGCTGTAAACGCTGCTGGTTATAAAGCTGGAGAAGAAATTTATATCGCATTGGACCCAGCGACCAGCGAAATGTATGAAAATGGCCACTATGTCTTCTGGAAAAGTGATCCAGATAATAAGCGATCTTCAGAAGATATGGTTGCTTTCTGGAAGAGCTGGGTTGATCAGTATCCAATTATCTCCATTGAAGATGCCATGGATGAGGATGATTGGGAAGGCTGGAGACTCCTGACTGAAACAGTTGGAGACCGCGTGCAACTTGTGGGTGACGACTTATTCGTAACGAACACAAAACGGCTCCAAAAGGGTATTGATTCATCTTGCGCAAATGCTATATTGATCAAGTTAAACCAAATCGGTACCCTTACAGAAACCTTAGAAGCCATTGAATTGGCTCACACAAATAAATATGCCTCAATTACAAGCCATCGCTCCGGTGAAACAGCTGACTATACAATAGCTGACCTTGCTGTTGCTACAAATGCTGGCCAGATCAAAACAGGATCTGCGAGCCGTAGTGACCGTTTAGCAAAGTATAACCAGTTGCTTAGGATCGAAGAAGAGCTTGGATCCGCAGCTAATTTTCCAGGATTAAAGGCATTCAAATTCTAACGTTTTATGTCTAAACGACCATCTATTCATCGCTACATTAAACAATTGTTTTCCACGCATTCACTCCGCAAAAGAGCGGTATGGATTGCTATTGGTGTGGCGTTTATATGGGTAGGTTTTTTTGATAGTCACAGTATCTACAAACGCCTCTCCTGGCATACAGAGGCACAGTCTATTGCATCTGAAAACCTCGAGCTGCAACAAGAGATCGAGAGGCTCAATCGCCAGCTCGAGGTTGATGTGTCTGATGAAGTGATTGAACAACTCGCCCGAGAAGAATACGGGATGCGGAAGGAGGGCGAAACCGTTTATCCTATCAAAGAGATCGAATAATTAACCTTAAACTGGCTTTTCTGATGACGAACTTAGCGATTGGGGTCGACCTTGGAGGCACTTCTATAAAAGCTGCTCTAATTAATCGCGACTCTGGAATTGTCGAACTTAGGTCGTCGCCTACTCTTGCTCATGAGGGGCCGGACAAAGTTATTGATAGGATTTCAATGCTGATTAATGATCTCTCTGCAGAGGCGGTTGGAGACTCGATAGGTGGCATTGGAATCGGTGCACCAGGGGCAGTAAACTGGGAGCGCGATACGGTAATCAACCCACCTAATCTTGATGGCTGGCAACGCGTTAATCTTCAAGTAGAATTGCAGGATCGACTCCGTACAAACCTTCCAGTCATTGTCGAAAACGACGCAAATGTAGCCGGATTGGGTTCAGCCCACTATGGAGCAGGAGCCCCTCACAACTCTTTTATTTTTGTGACTCTGGGCACAGGCGTAGGCGGTGTGATCGTATATAATAACAAAGTTTTCAGAGGGGCAACCGGTGGCGCAGGGGAAATTGGACACATGACTATCGATTATGAAGGACCTATTGATCACGCTGGTGTAGCAGGCTCCATTGAAGCATATATTGGACAGCGATTTCTGTCCAAGCACGCTAAATATCGCCTGCACACCAAGACGAATAGCCTCATTCATAAAATGACCAATGGGGACCTCAATACCATCACCCCTAAGATTCTCTATGAAGCCGCAGAGAAAGGTGATGAAGGAGCTATTGAAGTGCTTTCCTGGGCTGGGCACAAGTTGGGCTGCGTCTTGGGATCGGCAGTCAATTTACTGGACATTAGAAAGCTTATCATTGGCGGAGGCGTATCCGCAGCAGGTTCGTACATACTTAAACCAGCGTATGAAACGTTAGTACGTTTTGTAATACCTGGTTTGAGGGATGGATTAGAAATTATCCGGGAAACTCTAGGCAATGAGGCCGGTATTTTAGGTGCAGCCCATCTTGTTTTCGAATATCTCGATGAACATTCGTACTCCGCATGATAAATTTTGGCCTGGTGCTGTATTGATAAGAACGGAGACTGCCCTACAACCCCAAGCATCTACGCTGCCCTCCCTTTTGATTCCTCGTCTCCACATATATTGGAAGCGACTTTTTTTAACCACGCTACTATCCCTTTTACTGGCCTCTCTGGGTTCTAGTGTCTCGTGGGCTCAAGAAAGCGACACACTGGAAGTGCGTCCAACACCTCCTCCCCCCGACTCTCTCAGCCAAACTCTACCTGACTCTCTCCTCCAAGTACCAACAGACTCAACCGGAGCCCGTCTACAGGTCAATAATCCAGCAACTCCCTCGCAAACAACAAATCCAGATGGGCTAAAAAACCCTGTACTCTTTACTGCACGTGATTCACTCATCATTTCGGTAGGTTCATCAACAGGCGATAAAGGAAATTTATTTGGCGACGTACAGATAAATTACGGTGAAACCAAGATGCAGGCTCACAATGTTGAGATTCTCTTTGAAATCGATGAACTTCGAGCTAAAGGCCTCCCCGTGGATACAGGGATGGTTGGCCGGCCCCGATTTAATCAGGGTTCTGAAGAATTTGTCGGGGATCAAATGGCTTTTAATCTCCAAACAGAACGAGGCCGTGTCACAGTTGCGGAAACCCAATACGATGAAGGCCAAATTCGTGGAGGTATTGTAAAAGTTACAGAGGACAGCACCCTCTATATCAAAGATGGTGTGTACACGACCTGTGAATGTATTGATGATCCCTCTTACTCTCTCCGATCAAACAAAATGAAGGTGGTCGATCAGGAAAAGATATTCACGGGGCCTATTCAGTTATTTCTTTTCAATATTCCAACTCCCCTCTGGTTGCCTTTTGGCTTCCTTCCTGCACAAAATACACGGCGTAGTGGATTACTGGCACCAACTTATGGAGAGGATGAATCAGGGTTTTACCTCCGTGACCTCGGCTGGTATTTTGCGATTAACGATTATCACGACCTTCAACTGCGAGGCGGAATTTGGACCAGTGGTAGCTGGAAAGGGTCATCGTTGTGGAGATACAATAAAAGATACGGCTATAACGGGCAGGTTTACTTTGATTACTCAAGATTGAGGCGCGGGGAGCAGACTGATCCTGACTTTGCTGTCCGAAGATTGAGTTCTTTCCGTTGGCAACACAACCACACCCTTAACCCGTCAACCTCCCTCACGAGTAACGTAAACCTCTCAACGCAAAGCTATCTACAATCTTCCTTCTCAACACAGTACAACGACCGTGTTTCTCAATCTATATCGTCTAGTATCAGCTTCAGAAAACGCTGGGCCAACACTGGCCGCTCGCTCTCTCTAAACGTGAACCAAAACCAGGTTTTATCGACCAATACAACGTCAATGACCCTACCAAACATGACGTTTTCCCAAAACTCGAGAAAACCATTTGCAAGAGAAACACGCCCCCCAGGCTCTAATGAACGGTGGTACGAGCGGGTTACGTACAACTACAATTTCACGATGAACAATCGGTACAACTTCAGCCCCATACAGGATGACTCTACATTGGCCGCTAACAATGGGGATGGAATTAGCTGGTTTGATGCGTTATTCTCTAGAGATAAATTTGACCGGGCAACAGGTGGAGATGACGAACCCTTTGATTTTAGAGCCAGCCACCGCATACCTATCAACGCCTCGTTTTCTGCACAAAAGATTAGCCTCAATGTGACCCCTTCGATCAACTACACGGAGGATTGGTACATTCAAACGAATCGGAGATTTCTCTCGTTTAACCCCGAAGATTCAACAAACTCAGTTGCTACAGAATCACAACCTGGTTTTTTTGCACTGCGTCAGTTCTCATCCAGCCTTTCTGCAAACACGACTATTTATGGTATTTTCCCTCTAAAGGTTGGGCCACTTGATGGATTCCGGCACACGCTCCGCCCCACACTTTCTTTTACCTATCGCCCAGATTTTGAAGGATCGTTCTGGGGATACTCGCGATCTTACATAGATGAAGACGGAGAAGAAGTCGATTACTCGATTGTGACAGGCGTTCAAAGAGGACTGCAACAAGCTCTTTCTCTAAGCCTCAACAATATATTTGAGGCCAAACAAGTCCAGGTTGACTCCACAGGTGCTGAAACCAGCAATACCCTCAAACTCTTAAACCTGGATGGTTCTACCAGCTACAACTTTGCTGCAGACTCTCTAAATCTTGCGAATATCAGTTTAACCGCTCGAACGAGCTTGTTCAAAAATAAAATGAACATCAACATGCGGTCCTCATTTTCCCCGTACGAGTTGAACCAGGAACGAACTAGAATTGTCGACGATTACGTTTTTGATCTAACTAAATTTAGATTTGCCAGGCTAACTCAATTGTCGATGTCTGCAAGTACTTCTTTTCGAAGTACTAGTGGAACGCAGGGGCGCCCGCTTGAAACGTCCAGAGCAACTCCTCCTGGGTTCTCTGATTTCGGTTCTCCTGGCTTTAATCCCGATGCTGCGATAGCGGGAAGCCTGGTCAACCCTACAGGAGATCAGGTGGATTTCAACATCCCCTGGTCGCTTTCGCTCGACTTCACGTACAGTATCCAGAAACCCCTGGACAGCGTAAACCGTACTATTACGCTCAATGGAAGGTTCGACTTCAGCCTTACCCCGAACTGGAAAGTGCAGGGAAGAACAGGATATGACTTTGAGCGAAAGGAAGTTGTTACAACAAACCTGAGCTTCTTCCGAGATTTTGAATGCTGGCAAATGTCATTGAATTGGGTGCCTTTTGGCCGTTATCAATCCTTTGGATTTAACCTCCAGGTCAAGAGCGGCCAGTTGAGAGACCTTCTTCGCATTCAACAACCAAAGTCCGATGTTGGTGGTCGTTTCGGCAATACTTTTTAGTAGATAAAATTACTTAGATTTTAAACCGTATTTTTCCCTACACCGGGACCTACTCATAGGACATAAAGAAAGTACTTCTTTTCGACTTTCTTTTTAATTGCGTAACGAGTATTCTATTTGCAACTGAATGAATAGTCCTTTCGTATCATCCCCTCTTCATCTAAGGGCTTAAATCTTTGGTCAAAATGGTGTACACATCAATGACCGACGAATTTTAACTTCTTCTATGCTAACGGGACCGTCTTCCTGCTACACTTTTTTATAACCCCCCCAAACAATGAGGATCGTGAAAGATTTATTCAATCGCCTCCAATCATATAAGCATGCCCTTTACGATAGAGCATTCTCAGATAAGCGTCTGGCATCCTATCTAGCGGATACATTCGAATCCGAGCTTACTGATATTCAGGCGGAAGGAATGCGATTTTACGTCAAGAAACGCATTGTCACAGTATACGGCACGCTTTACAGCGAAGTAGAACATAAGCGCATCATACGCCATGTCAGCAGAATCATCGGTTTAGAAGCAATTGTAGACCGTATTCAGGTCGTTGAAGATGTATATTCAGAGGATATGGATGCTAGAATCTATCTTCTACTTAACGACAATTACGCACCCAAGCGTTTGTTACCCGCTTAAATCCTAAGTGTGCGTAAAAGCCAGAAGAGATATCTGAGTCTCTCAGTACCAGATCTGTACCTTTGCATCTCTCAATCACTGTATTGATCAGTTTTTTCCCAACTCCCAAGCGCTGCACATCCGGTTCTACCGCCAGATCACACAAATAACTATTCAATACTCCATCTGTTAAGACACGCGCAATCCCTACCAACTGACGCTCGTGCCAGGCCGTTAATACAAGCGAAGAACGCTCAAACATTTGCCAAACACTGGCGGGATCACTCGCAGGTCGCAGTAAAGGAGCACGCCTGTACAACATGATAATCCTGGATGGGGTAAGTCCGTCAAGTCCTTCTCTAATTTCCAGGGTATCTATCGCTTTAATACGTGTTGGTGGCGTTGAAATCACTGCCATGGGTCTTTGTCAAGTTTTGATGAATGAATTGCATAATAAGGGTAAGGCCTTTCTTAATCATCCGCAAGAACCCAACGAAATTCTGTTGCGATTAGTGTATCTCCTTCCCCATATTCAACCTCAGAAGGTAGCCAAGCCCTCAGCGTCTGACCCCCAGCTTGCAACCACCACTCTACGGATGTGCCCAAAAACAATCGTGACTTTACAACCATGTCGACGCCCCCTTCACCGGAAAATCGAAGATGCTCGGGCCGAACAGAAAGGACATGTTTTTCTGACGGGCGTTCTTCCCCTCTCGTTAGCACATGTGCCACCTTCTCATCTTTAATAATATTGCTACCACCAAGAAACTGAGCGACAAACGCGGTTTCAGGGTACCGATAAAGAGATTCAGGCGTCCCTACCTGCTGCAGTGCTCCACTCCTCATCACAGCAATTCGATCGGACAAAGCCAATGCTTCTTGCTGATCGTGGGTTACATAGATACTGGTCACCTTTAATTCGTCTTGAAGCAATTTTAATTCGCGGCGAGTTTGCTCGCGAAGTGCTACATCCAGATTTGAAAGAGGCTCATCAAACAATAACACATTGGGGCGTACAGCCATCGCCCGTGCCAATGCCACCCGCTGCTGCTGCCCGCCAGAAAGTTGTGTAACAGGCTTGCGTCCCATCCCTGCTAAGTCAACGCGTTCGAGAGACTCCGAGACACGACGTCTGATTTGATCTTTGGCGACCTTTTTAACTTGCAGCCCATAGGACACATTCTCTTCTACGGTCATGGTTGGAAAAAGCGCATAGTTTTGAAAAACCATCGCGGTAGGCCGCTGCTGAGGAGATAAATGAGTGATCTCTTCTTTGTTTATCGAAATTGATCCTGAATCAATGGTTTCAAAACCAGCAATAGAACGCAAAAGCGTCGTCTTTCCACAGCCACTAGGCCCGAGAAGAGAAAAGAATTCACCGCCTTGTATCTCGATACTAACACTATTGACAGCGACGAGGTCACCAAAACGCTTGGTGACCTCGTTCAACTGTACACTAGCCTTATTGCCGTCATTAACTGCATCCATGGGGGCTTGTGGTTTGAGGGTTACCCGGCCAACGCCTGAGTTACTTTCTCAGCAGCTTCTTTCAGAAGGATAGCCGTCTCGATCGGCAATCCACTTTCATCAAGTATTTTTTGCCCTTCAGCAGCATTGGTCCCTTGCAAACGGACAATCAACGGCACATTAATCTCTACCTTTTTAGCCGCTTCTACGACCCCATTAGCAACACGATCACATCGCACAATTCCACCAAAGATATTGATGAGAATGGCTTTTACATTTGGATCTTTGAGGATAATACGGAATCCAGCTTCAACAGTCTTCGCGCTCGCGCCACCTCCCACATCCAAGAAGTTTGCAGGTTCACCCCCAGCAATCTTGATAATGTCCATCGTAGCCATTGCAAGCCCAGCACCATTCACCATGCACCCGACGTTCCCATCAAGCTTGATGTAGTTAAGTCCGAATTCGCCTGCTTCTACCTCAAGAGGATCTTCTTCATGAATGTCTCTTAGCTCAGCCAGGTCTTTATGCATGTACATTGCATTAGAGTCCAGGGTGATTTTTGCATCCACTGCAATGACATCTCCTTGATCGGTCAATACCAATGGATTGATTTCTGCTAGAGAGGCATCTGCTTGCTCATATGCCTTATAAAGTGCTGAAACAAACTTTGTAGCTTGTTTTAATGCCTTGCCTTCAAATCCAAGTCCAAACGCTACTTCTCTTGCCTGGAAGCCTTGAAGTCCCAACCCAGGATCGATCCATACTTTATTGATCTTGTCAGGCGTTTCTTCCGCTACAGTCTCGATATCTACACCGCCTTCCGTCGAAGCCATGATAACATTTGCATTTTCCTGTCTATCGAGTGTTATACCGAGATAGAATTCTTTTGCAATATCGCTTGCTTCAGCAATGAGTACAGCCCGAACTTTTTGCCCTTCGGGCCCGGTTTGGTGAGTAACGAGTTGCATACCCAAGATAGCAGATGCTTTTTCTCGTACTTCGTCAATACCACGAGCCAATTTAACGCCGCCTCCTTTGCCACGTCCCCCAGCATGAATTTGAGCTTTAACAACAAACAGATCCACGCCATTTTCTGCATGCATCTTTTCAGCTACTGCCACAGCTTCATCAACTGTATATGCTACCAAACCAGGTTGCACCGCAACCCCGTAGCTTTGTAATAAATCTTTTGCCTGATATTCGTGCAGTTTCATATATATTCTCTAGAATTGATCCGATCTTAGGAATACGTCGTATAACTCTCTTGTAAAGAATGAATGTTAAAATTAGTCACTAGAACCTTAGATAGAAGGTTTAGTTTATTTCATTTCGTCGATTCTCAATGAATACTTTGTAATTTTGACCACCATAGACCGTCATATCATCATTAGGTTCTTCACGGGGATTGTTTATTTAACATTGGCCCTGATCCTGTTCCTCATTGTCCTACATTATGTGGAGTACATTGACGACTTTTTTGATCGCGGGGCAACGATGAAGGATGTATTTCTAGTCTATTACCTCAACTACATCCCTGAAATCATTCGTCTCACTTCACCGCTTGCCGTATTTCTTTCTGCGGTATATCTCACGTCCCGCCTATCCCAGAAGCTTCAGATAGCAGCACTACAAACAAGTGGGGTGTCATTATACCGTATAATGCTTCCCTTTCTATTCGTTGGAGTTATCGTTTCCTCATTTGTTTTTTATTTCAATGGATACATTGTCCCAAAAACGAATAAGGTAGTCATTGATTTTGAGCAGAAGTATTTGCGCGGGAAGCAAATCAAATTGGATCTACATGATGTTCATCGGCAAAACAGCCCGGGAAGTGTGATCGCAGTAGGGTATTACGATCGGTTTAGTAAGGTAGCCAACAATGTGTCCATTCAAGATTTTGAAAACGGCCAATTTTTGAGAGCGAGAATTGATGCAGATCGTATGGTTTGGGTAGACTCAACAGAAACATGGCGGCTGGAAGTAGTCACAGCCAGAACGTTTCCCTCTGACTCCTGGCCGCAAATTGTACATCAGGACTATCTAGATACCACTTTAACTGTATTCCCAACGGACTTCGCCCGAACTGAACGCGAGGTCGAATCCATGACCATCCCAGAAGCGGAGTCGTTTATTGAATCGCTTAGGCGTTCAGGAGCCAATAATACGGGCAGAACAAAGGTGGGCTTTTACAACAAGTTCTCCTACCCTTTTGCAAATCTAATTGTCGTTCTAATCGCCGTTCCACTAGCATCAGTCCGAAGGAAAGGTGGCCAGGCCATACAAATAGGTCTGGGGCTGCTCGTTTCTTTCCTTTACCTCGCTACAATCAAAGTTGTTGAGCCCTTTGGCTATGAGAACAGTATCCCCCCTTCAATGGCTGCCTGGCTGCCCCATGTTCTCTTCTTTGCCTTAGGAATGTTCTTGCTAATACGAGCGCGCAAGTAAAAAAATCGTGCATTTTACCACTTTATTCGATACAGATGTAACTATTTTGCATTTTGCATGAACCTTCGTCGACTTTGAGGGTTCATTGCCTCAACCTGATTCAAGATCTCTTCGCTGACACTACATTTCAGCACCCCTGGGGCTCAGGATTTTTCAGGCACATCCTGTATAGTAAGCGTTCAGTGAGTAAAGTAAACATTCGACACAATGTCACAAGGTAAAGTAAAGTGGTTCAACGCCGAGAAAGGATTCGGATTTATTGAACCAGCAGACGGTAGCAAAGATGTATTCGTACATCGTAACAATGTAAATGGACTAGGCTGGGACGATGGATTGCGAGATGGAGAAGAAGTAGAATATGAAGTTGAGCGTACTCCGAAAGGACCAAGTGCG
This sequence comes from Rhodothermaceae bacterium, assembly GCA_019634345.1. Taxonomy (GTDB): domain Bacteria; phylum Bacteroidota; class Rhodothermia; order Rhodothermales; family JAHQVL01; genus JAHQVL01. The sequence goes on along the minus strand of JAHQVL010000074.1, from coordinate 15,763 downwards.
ACAAATGTACAGCGTTTGAGCTAACTTCGATGATAGATAGAATTTCTCGCTCTTGAGAAAAGGAAAAGCCTGGCTTCAATAGCCAGGCTTTTTCAGTTTTAGATGTAGGCTTAATACTCTAGGCTTCCCCGCTTGGACCGCCAAACTGAATAGACGGCCCCGGATTATTTTGCGTCGACACGGGCCCGTTTGCCGCTTCATATCGTTTTACGTTATCCGCCAAGGCCCCAAGCAAGCGTTTTGCGTGAGAAGGAGAGATAATGACCCGAGTTTTCACCTTCGCTTTTGGTACTCCTGGAACGACACGAATGAAGTCCAAAAAGAACTCTTCCGAAGAGTGAGCAATCATTACTAAATTAGCGTACTCTCCTTCTGCAATTTCCTCAGACAGCTCGATGTTTAACTGCTGTTGTTGTCCTTTGGGGGAATCTTGATCATTCATGCTGGTCTATTAATTTTCGTTAGTCGCCGTTCTGCCTAAACTAGCCAATGCGCTAATAAGATCACTTCGGGTAATTATCTGGAATCCGTGGTTCTCCATGTCTCTTACCAAAACAGCTCCGGAAACCTGATCCAATTGCTCTGTAAGTTCGTCGATCTGAAGAGAGTCCGCTACAACGGGAAAGGGATCTCCCATCATCTCTTTTACTTTTTCATCCCGAGACTCTGGAGACTCAATCAGTCTATTCAAAATACGAGACTCATTTAAACTTCCCACTACTTCGCCATCAGACAACACCGGTACCTGCGAGATGCCGTGGTCCGTCATTACAGATATTGCATCCCCAAGCGAATCGCTGGGAGCTACATACACTACGTCATTTGTACGCCGCCTCAGTTCGATCACATTCTTAACACTAATCCGCGAGGTGTTCTCTACAAACCCGTTGGTTTGCATCCACTTATCGTTGTAGGTTTTTGATAAGTATCGGAATCCTGAGTCAGGCAAAATAACCACAACAACATCGCTTTCCTTCAAGTTACTCTCATTGGCTTTTAACCACTGAATAGCACCTGCCATTGCCATTCCACACGATTGCCCAACAAACATCCCCTCTTGCCGCGCTAGCCGACGTGTCATAATCATGGATTCCTTGTCAGTTACACGGACATAGTCATCCACAATATTAAAATCCATATTACCTGCAAGTATATCTTCACCAACGCCCTCCGTCAGATAAGGGTAAATTTCATCGGCATCAAACTCTTTTGCATGAAAATACTTGTAATAAACAGATCCATAGGGATCAACACCAACAACTTTAATATCCGGGTTTTGCTCTTTCAAATAGCGAGACGTCCCTGATATTGTACCTCCAGTCCCTGCGCCCGCAATGAAGTGCGTTACCTTACCTTCCGTCTGTTGCCAAATCTCAACGCCAGTCGTTTTGTAATGCGCTTCAGTATTCGCAAGATTATCGTACTGGTTTGGATAAAAAGAGTTGGGGATTTCTTCGGATAGTCTCTTGGCCACCGAGTAGTAGGACCTTGGATCATCCGGCTCCACATTCGTAGGGCAAACAATTACCTCTGCACCAAGAGCCTGCAAAACATCAATTTTTTCCTGGCTTTGCTTGTCCGTTGTTGTGAAGATACATCGATACCCCTTAGATATCGCCACAAGTGCAAGACCTGCTCCTGTATTTCCACTGGTACCTTCTATAATGGTCCCACCTGGTTTTAGAAGCCCGTCCTTTTCTGCCTGCTCTACCATGCTCACTCCAATGCGGTCCTTGATCGACGCACCTGGATTAAAGAATTCAACTTTAGCAAGCACAGTACAGGGCAAGCCTTTGGTTAATTTATTTATTCGAACGAGGGGCGTATTACCGATAGTACCTAAAATATTTTCATGCCACATTGCAGTGTCGATACCAAATTAAGTGGAAGTGCATACAGGATAGTGAAGGCGTACATACCCCTGGATTTAAAGTGGGTTTCAACAATTCCCTGTCAACGAAACAATGTCAGGTTAAGAAAGTGAGAGCCCTGTAGACGTCGCTTGTGCAACACTTCTCTTTTTAGCGACAGCCCCAAGAGCCCCTCTATGGTTCTTACGCATTTCTCCTCATACCCCTTTACACACTTCTCAACTCTACTCTTGGCCTACTATGAATTTAGATAGTAATCACGAATCTCCTTTCCCCGTAGGAACAGAACTACTTGTTGCTTGCTTTGGACCCGATTTAGCCATTCAGGAGAGAAATAACGCCTGGAAATCAGTTTTCGGAAATTCCTCTGACATATGGTCGGGTATGTCAGCTTCCGACCAACAACTTTCCAACCAGTATCTCAATGATGCAGCAAAAGGAACGCTCGTCACCAATCAAGTCTTTTTTGTACAGTTAGTAAACCGAGATCAACCCCTACCCATCCTACTCCACTTTATTCCTACTGCCTACCCCAACACTCAATCAGAGCACCAGCGATGTATTACAGTTACAGGCGAGGCCCTTGTGGAGCCAGGAAGCTGGGTCCTAAATCAAACACAGAGAATACGGGTTGAAAATATTGGTCGGATGACGTTGGGACTCATCCACGAGGTCAATAACATGCTGACCAATGTTTTGGGCAATCTTGAAATCATCAAACTCTCCAACCTGCTCCCCGAAGGAAACGTCGAACTAAAAACCATCCTTAAAACTATTCGAAAAGCGGCTCTTGATGGCGCATCGATGACAAAAAGCATCAAGAGCTACATCAGAAACGAAAAAACGTCTTCGTTCGCGTTGCTGGACTTAGCTGAATTGATAGAAGATTGTGTTTCCTTCACGAAGCCCTATTGGTATAATGAGCCACGCCGCACGGGTATAGAGATCGACTTAGTCACTCAATTCGACGAATTGCCTCCGATTTGGGGATCAGCTGTTGAACTCAAGGAAGTTTTCATTAACCTCATCACAAACGCTGTCCAGGCCATGCCGCGGGGTGGTCAATTGACCATCAAAGGATCTATAAATAAAGATAGCCAGATTATCATCCAGGTTATCGACACCGGTAATGGAATGCCTGACAGGGTAAAACAACGGATCTTTGAACCTATGTTTACCACCAAGGGTGAACATGGCACGGGCATGGGGCTTTCTATTTGTATGAGCATCATTCAAAACCATGACGCTAAGATGAAGGTAGAGTCAGAAATCGGACAGGGCACCACATTTATCCTTACCTTCAATGCGTCCGACATCGAAGAGGCGCCCCAAAATAGTTCGGACAAGCGTGTAGAGAGTAAACCTGTCACTATTTTAGCAGTGGATGATGAACCCGGTGTTCGAAATATTTTGGCAAATTTACTTAAAACTAAAGGGCACTCGGTATCTGTCGCTTCCTCTGGTTATGAGGCGTTGGATCAGTTGAAAACTAAACAAGTTGATATCGTGTTTACAGATCACGGAATGCCTGAAATGAACGGCCATCAACTTGCTCAAGCCATCAGGCAAACAAACCCTGATCTTCCCATTGTTCTTGTAACTGGTGATACAGAATTTGAATATCAAATGGAGGAGATAGATGCCATCATTGGGAAGCCGTTTTTCCTTGAAGACCTGCAGCGCGTGATCGATGATCTTCTTCTCACCAGGCAGTGTGTCAATTAAGCGCGTATTTCTTACCCATACGTCCCGTACATTACACCTATTACTGCATTACCGTCATAATGTCATACCATTCCCTTTGGCCTGGTTTTTGACTTTTCAAAATTGCCATTTTATGTGATATTTGTGATACATTTTGGCAGAACAGCTGGTACCATTAAACAGGCTGATTATTGAGCAACTACCTGAGGTAGGCCAAACAACATATGATCGATCAAAATTTATACTTGATGATAGACGACGACCCGGAGCAAAGTATCCCGTTACCCACTGCGGATGAGGAGAAGGAAATGAGTACGTCCGAAATTCCGGACGCTGTACCCATACTTGCTCTCAGGAATACAGTCCTGTTTCCTGGGGTTGTATTACCTATAACTGTGGGGCGAGATGCATCACTAAAGTTGGTTAAAGATGCGTTTGGAGATGATTCGTTGATAGGTGTCATCGCCCAAAAAAGTAGTGAATTAGAAGATCCAACCCCCGACGATTTATTTGAATACGGCACGGCTGCTTCCATACTCAAATTGATCAAAATGCCGGACGGCTCTAAGTCCATCGTCATCCAGGGCAAACGTCGCTTCCGGACCAAGAAATACATACAAGATGACCCCTACTTTATTGCAGAGGTGGAGGCCGTTGAAGAAGAGTACGATACGGATGAAATAGAACTGGATGCACTCATCCGCTCTATCAAGGAACTGGCTATTCAGATCGTCAACCTGTCTCCTAATCTCCCTAGTGAAGCAGCGTACGCAATTCAAAACATTGAATCACCTACGTTCCTTATTCACTTTATTGCCTCAAACCTGCAAATAGAGGTAAACGAAAAACAAAGTTTACTCGAAACGATCCCTCTCGTTGAGCGAGCTGAACTCGTCTTGCAGCATCTAAACCGTGAATTGCAGGTTCTCCAGCTTTCTGAGGAGATTCGATCCAAGGTTAAAACGGATGTCGACAAACAGCAGCGTGAGTATCTGCTTCGTCAACAAATGAAAACAATCCAGGAAGAACTTGGTGAAGCAGAAGGAGGCGAAGCAGAAGTAGGTGAATTAAAAGAGAGGGCCAACAAGAAGAGCCTGCCGGACCATGTCCGCGAAACGCTCAAAAAAGAACTGGAAAAATTAGGGAGAACCAACCCAGCTTCTCCTGATTATGCCGTAACACGAAATTATGTCGACTGGATTCTTGACCTGCCGTGGTTAGAATATTCTGAGGACGATCTTGATATCGTGCGTGCAGAATCTGTCCTCGATGAGGACCACTATGGGCTTGAGCGTGTCAAAAAACGCATCCTCGAATACCTTGCTGTACTGAAGCTGAAAGGTGACATGAAGGCCCCTATCCTGTGCTTCCATGGCCCTCCTGGAGTCGGTAAAACGAGCCTCGGAAAAAGCATTGCTCGTGCACTAGGCAGGGAATTCGTGCGCATGAGTCTCGGTGGTGTTCGTGATGAAGCAGAAATCAGAGGGCACCGGCGCACCTACGTTGGCGCGCTCCCTGGTCGTATTATCAAGGCATTGAAAAAAGCAGGTACTTCAAATCCAGTCATTATGCTGGACGAAGTGGATAAACTGGGATCAGACTTTCGAGGTGATCCGTCATCCGCATTGCTCGAAGTACTCGACCCAGAGCAAAACAATGCCTTTAACGATCATTACCTCGAACTAGACTACGATCTGTCCAAAACTCTGTTTATTGCCACAGCGAATTTCCTGGAACGGATTCCAAATCCTCTTAGGGATCGAATGGAATTGATCGAAATCACCGGGTATACACAGGAGGAAAAACTGGCGATCGCCAAGCAATATCTTGTACCACGCCAGGTTGAGCAAAATGGGTTGAAGGAAGAACAGTTTTCTATCGAAGACGACGCCATTAGCTTGATTATCGATGGATATACCCGCGAATCCGGTGTTCGCCAATTAGAAAGAGCACTTGGTGCTGTTGCACGAGGTGTTGCCAAAAAAGTGGCTACTGCAGAGCTGGAATCTGCAGACATCATTGAGGGCGACATAAAGGAATACCTCAATGCAAGGCGCTACTTCTCAGATACCGCCGAACGCACGGAAGTACCTGGCGTTGCCACTGGACTGGCCTGGACACCTGTTGGTGGAGACATCCTATTTATCGAAGCGTCTGTACTCCGGGGAACCGGCCGGCTGATTTTAACGGGTCAACTCGGTGACGTCATGAAAGAGTCTGCACAGGCAGCATTCTCTTATGTAAAGTCACATTACAAAACCCTTGGTATTCCATACGATGCCTTTAAATACTGGGACGTACACGTTCACATTCCTGCAGGATCAATCCCCAAAGATGGCCCTTCAGCTGGTGTGACATTGCTCTCTGCCCTGGTCTCAATCTATACTCAACGCCGCGTCAAACACACGCTTGCGATGACGGGTGAGATCACCCTTAGGGGACTTGTTTTACCCGTTGGAGGAATCAAAGAGAAAGTACTTGCGGCAAAACGCGCAGGTATTGAACTCGTACTACTTCCAGAGAAGAACAGGAAAGACATTGAGGAGATTGATCCAGATGTTCTCCAAGGCCTAGATGTCCAGTATGTCAAGCGAATGAGTGAGGTCCTGGATCAAGTCCTGTTAGATGAAGCAATGGCCGATGTAGAAGAGTTCTTCGCTGTTCCAGAAAATGAACGGCCTGAAAAAGATAAAGCAGCTAGCAACGGTACATTGATACACGAAGAATCTGTAGTGACTGACTAACATCGCCTCTACTTCTTCAGAGTACGTACACAATTAAGGAGACGCCTTATTCAGGGCGTCTCTTTTTTCTATAGGTGGTGCCAGTAGGATGTCACAGGGAATTCGTATACTTCATGGTCACCAATCGATATGAACAACACAGTTAAAGTACCATGACCGAACTAACTGCAACCCAATCAACCGTCTCACGTTCATTTTGGATCATAAGCGTTGTCGCACTACTTTGGAATCTCATAGGCGTTTCATCCTACATTATGAACGTAACCATGAGCGAAGCGGCATTGGCTGCTTTGCCTGAAGCAGAGCAAGCATTGTATACAAACGTCCCTACCCTTGTAACTTCTGCTTTTGCCATTGCCGTATTTGGTGGATTACTTGGCTGTGTGCTCCTTCTTATGCAAAAATCTCTCGCTTATCCTGTATTTATCGTTTCCCTTGTAGCTATTGCAATCCAAGCAGGATATAACCTCTTCATGTCTTCGGCTCTAGAAGTGTTGGGCCCAACGGCGGCAATACTTCCTCTACTGATTGTAACCATTGGCGCCTACCTCGTCTGGTTCTCATCCAATGCAAAAAAGAAAGGCGTACTAAATTAGAATTCTTTGTATCCCGGTTCTTCTCCTCCAATCCAGTATAATGGTTCTTCTTCGATGACACTGAGAAACAGGATCGTTTCAATTCTTTTACAGGATTGCCACACCCTTTTATCTCTTTATTTCGTTTACTAATACGAACGCTCGCTCATCGAAACACTAGCCGAAACACAATAGATGGAAAACACCCCATTGTATGTGGCGCTCGGTTTGCAGGAGAAGGACCCCGGATACAAAACTGTACTACCTGTAATTGAATCCCTCGGACCCTCAGTCTATCTCGGAACCGCTTTATGGCACTTACGCTCTAGCCAGGACCTTCAGGAATCCTTCAGAGTGATCAATACGTCGATGATGGATAGACGAATAGATAGCACGGCGGGGCTCTTAGTGCTCGATCCTGTCGCTCGTTATGCAAAATGGCATCTCAGGCAACCCCTTTCCGATCTTCTTGCTGCCCAATGGACCTATCAGAACAATATCTTTATCTCCTTCTCCCTTGATCAACCGGACAAAAACCAGCAAAAAGTCCTGGAGCACATCACCAATCTGGGCACCTGGGCGCCTATCAGTAAATCGACCTGGTATATAAGCGCCTCTATTTCATCAAAAGACGCCTTTTATTATATGCTCGGTGCTCTTGAAAGTGGAGACAAGTTATGTGTCTTTGATAGCACCGGAAATCAAGCTGTGTGGCGAGAAGGGTAAATATTGGCTAACGCATCTTAATTCATGATTAAAACAAAACTGCTAAGCCGGCTCGATGCGTTCTCAATAGACAGACAGTCTTTTGTAAACCAGTTAAACCAACTAACTCCTGAACAACTATCAACCCGTCCTACACCAGGCTCCTGGTCTATTCTTGAAATTGTAGAACACCTCGTTTTGGCTGAGAAGATCGTATTTAAAGGCTTCCCCGATCCAGAGTCTTTAATACCTATCAAGAAAGGACTCAGTAATAGACTCCTTTACCGGGTAGTCATATTTATCCTCAAAAGCCGCCGATTTAAAGTAGACGTTCCAGACAAGAACATGAAACCCACTGGCCTAACTTCTCTCAGTGACTTGCTTGGTTCCTGGAATCAAAATCAAATATGGCTACGCGAATTCATCCTGAACCGTTCACAACCCGATCTAAAAAAAGCCGTATTCATCCACCCCGTTTCAGGGCCGATAACTCCTTCGGAAGCGATTTACATGCTTCAAATCCATTTTGATAAGCACATGCATCAAATTCAGGGTATCCTTAGCACATTAGAAACTCAACATCGTGAGAAAAGCACAGGATAATGCCTATTCTTGTGCCTCTGGCACGCGTACACCATTTTCGTAAGCGCGAAATCTTTTTCTAAATGGATGCCCCTGAGATCTAAAGATGCGTCCCGGCAAGCTACCATCGATAGTCACACGTTTGTATTCGGGGGAAATTATTTCGATAGTAATGGAAAGAGAACCTTCTCTACGGCCTTTCTTCCACGTATATTCCCGGCCTTCATAGCTATTCAACTCTTTAAAAGGCACAGTCTTCAAGCTATCGACTATTTCTTCAGCAAATAGATAAAATGCTTCCGTTGTATTCATCGAATTCGTTGCCCTTCACAACCAGAGAACGCGTCGCATTCAAACTGATTTGCTCGTATTTCAGGTTAAAGATCAAGATACATACTCACATCAGAGCAAGAGATGTACCCATTCTTCAAACCCAAATCCCACTACAGATGAATAACTTATCCCAAGGCTACTAATTTCCATCCAAAACAACTCTACCACCACTAGATCTTGCTTCTAGTGAATATTCCCCTCCATTAATTTCGCCATTCGCCTGATTTTTCTTCAATGTCCCATTAAATCGAAAGCGAGAAGACATCTCAACACGCTCTCCTCTCAGATATAGCTCTGCAGAGTAATCCCGAGGAGCGGTTATGAACACGTCGCCATCTCCGGCTCGCAGATTGATATCTGTAGCGTTGGCAAGGCTTATATTCAGATTACCATCAGACGTCTTTGCGGTCAACTCGCCTGATACGTCATTTAGTCGAATATTTCCATCGGACGTAGTGAACATAGATGAATTAGCGTTTACTTCATCTACTCGAATTTCGCCATCGGACGTACGTACTTTGATGTCCTCTCCCTCAACAGATCGCAGGTCAATGTCTCCATCAGAAGTAGAGATAGAAGTAACACCAGAAAGATATTTTGCAGATATATCGCCGTCTGATGTGCGAACAGTTAGCTCATCAGAAACTATATTGTCCACGGTGATGTCGCCATCGGATGTAATAATTGTCACACCGGTAGCATCTAGGTTTTCTGAGTTGATGTCCCCGTCCGACGTGCGAATATTGATTTCTGGGCCTACCATTTCTCCAGTAGAAATATCGCCATCAGAAGTAGCGATTAGAACTTCACCCTCTATATCATCTACAAAAATATCACCATCATCGGTTTTAACGTTCACATTAAACTCAGCTGGAATCAGCACCTTAACAAGGATGTTAGCGCCTCCAGTCTGGTCCCAGTTGTAGTTTTTCCTCCTGGGATAGGTTTTAATATAGACGTTAATGCCTTCTCGAGTAATTTCGAAGTTTTGATCTTCGAAAAATTCCTTGGCCTTGTTCATATTCCGCCCATCTAAATAAACCTCCACTACGGCTTCTGATCCCTCGCTGGTTTCAATTTCTACATCAGCATCAAAAACCGATACGACCAGGTTTTCTCCGGCACTTACCTGATAGGTCTCTTCCATCATCAATTCTCCGTCTTTCACCGAAGAGGGGTCCTCAGTTAAACTCAATGCAGAGGCACTGGGAACGAATACAATAGCGAGCAAACACGCAACCATCATTGCATACAGGGATGAGCGGATATCGTGAACGGATCGAATATCTATGTTGGATCGGATATCGCTTTTCGAACGAATGTCACCCACGTTGCGAATGTCGCTCATGTTACGAATGTCACTCTTTGAACGAATATCTCCGGAGAAGCGAATATCACCTCTTGAGCGAATGTCGCTCGCAAAACGAATGTCGCCGTTGTAGCGGATATCACCTGAATAACGAATATCCTCGTTTGAACGGATATCACTATAGGATCGGATGTCCTCGTTTGAGCGGATATCGGCAAATGAGCGGATGTCTTCAGAAGTGCGGATGTCGTCAGATGATCGAATGTCGTGAGTAAGCATGGCTTTGTAAAGTGCAGTAATTTATATATAGGTAGCTGTTTATCAAGACGTACCTAGCTACAAATAGGTTACACTTCACTTACAGATTTTGTAAATACCAGGCTTCAGGTACTCCGTTTAGCCAACAATACCGTCTGAAAATCACAGGTTTCATCTTCAAAGACAAACTCTACCACATCCAAACCTGATTGCTTCAAGATAGCCGTGTATTCTTCAGGCGACAGGCTTGCATGATACACTTTTTCGCCATTGACGTGCCCCAAGACTTCCCCGGCTTCCGGCCCTACCGTGATCATCAATACCCCCCCAGCAGCCAAGTGCTGTACAAAACGCTTGAGAACGCTACGCTGATCATTCTGCGTGAGGTGAAAGAAGCTATTCCACGCAATAATTCCATCAAACCTGCTTTCAAAATCAAACGCTCGCATGTCGCAACAAATCCAATCATTTTCAGGATACCTCGCCTCGGCCAATTCAATCATTGGCTCGGAAAAATCAATACCTGTAACCTGAAAACCTTCGTCGATGAAATACTGCGCAATGGGCTCACCAGCACCGCAGCCCACATCCAACACCGATCCTCCTGGTGGTAGAAGGGCAGCGAATCGCTCTAGCCACCCCCGTTCGTGCAGCCCTTTATGACGTTGCTGATCAAATGCGGCGGCATTTCTTCTGTACACATCGAGGGTCTGTTTTTCGATATGTTCAAATGATTCTTGCATGTCATCCTCCTAGCCAGGGCGGTAATTCCTGAATGCTTCCCAAACGGGTAAACTGATGCTGTTTCACTTCCTTTTCAGGGACTTGCTCGTGCGCCCAGGTGGTCTTATAAGGGATATAGACAGCTTCCCCACCGGCTTCCAGAACAGGGATGATATCTGATTTAATTGAATTACCAACCATTAAGAACTTTTCAGGATGGACCTTCTGACGCTCAAGCACTGCAGCATAGGTATCCACATTTTTCTCTGACACGATTTCTATATCAGAAAACAAGTCTCCCAGGCCAGAACGAGCAAGTTTTGTCTCCTGATCTAACAAGTCACCTTTCGTTAACAGCATAATCGGATGGGAGCCCGCTATTTCTTCAACTACTTCTTTAGCTCCTTCGAGTAACTCCACGGGATGCGCCAGCATATCACGGCCCATTTCAACGATATATTGAATCTCCTTCCCAGAAACACGGCCCTCTGTTAACTCAACCGCCGTTTCAATCATCGACAATGTAAACCCTTTTATCCCGTACCCGAAATGCTTCAAATTTTGAATTTCTGTCGCAAATAACCGCTCTAATATCCATTCAGGCTCGTGATATTTTTCAAGCAAGGAAACGAAACGTTTATGCGTTGACTGAAAAACGATTTCATTATGCCAAAGCGTATCATCCGCATCAAACGCGATCAACTCAAATCGTGAAGACATCCAACCTCAAGAAAGTATTAAAAAAATAATCCCGCTTTGTACTCAGATGCGTACTGGAAGTTGTGGACTATTTGGTGTGACGCTCTATAATCACTTGTGAAGTAAGACCAATAGGAAGTGTGACGGTCCATGATCACGTGTGATATAGGACCAATAGGAAGTGTGACGGTCCATGATCACTTGTGATATAGGACCAATAGGAAGCGTGACGGCCTACTACCAATGTAGAAGTTGATTTCGTGATGCATGAAAGAGAATTTCACCCTATCGTTTATAAAAAGGCGCGACACCGTTTAACAAACTGTCTGCATGACTGGACTCACCAGAACTTAATATCCAGAACTCCTCAGCGTCATCAATAATGCTGCGAGCAGCAGTGGTAAAGTCAGATAATATCTTCTCACGCATCTCATCTGTAATCTCATCATACCTGATTGCAAGGGCAAGTTCAGGATGATTCATTTTCCCAACGATAAACATCTGTCCTAGAGAAGCCAATTCGATTGCCGCATAGTGTTCAGCAACTTGTTCTAGCGCTTCAATCAAGCCGTCAGGCACTTCTTTAGGTTTACCCGTTAAGACTTCTGTATCCTCTTCCAGCGTATGGGTCTTATGGGTAGCAGCACGCTGTACAGCTGATTTTAACCATCGAATCTCATCTGACCCAAATTCATGTCCGTATTCAGTCCCATAGTTCAAATACCAATGAAATTTTGGATCCATTATGTCCAATAATGCATGCCCTTCTAGTCCCACATACCCCATATCTTTCTCCGCCCAGGCGCTTAATCGGTCTAAGGAGTCAAATAGCATTAGAAAAATGGTATCGCCACTCTGGGTGAAAATAGGCCGTAATTCTTTCCCGGAAGAAGCTACTCCTTCTCTATTAGATTCAGGTGCATCATGAGTAGGCAGATATAGCACACTATTTAGAAAGGTGTTGTAAAATACATGGACCTCGTCGGGATTTTCCTGAACGAGCATCAAGGCTTTATCTAACTCTGTAGGGACTGTGTCTGGCATAATTTAATACGATTGATTCCATTCAGATCGATAGGCTTGTTTTTCTTCTTCGCCTAGAAAGCTCGCTTCTATGGCGTTCTTATTGAGTTGCCACAACTCCTCCCAGGTAAACCCTTGTTGTGCCAGCAAAAGATATTCTCTGTTAAGATCGGTAGAGAACATGGGTGGATCATCGCTATTTACAGTTACAAACACTCCATGATCTACCAGTTCACGGATTGGATGAGGTTGATCCAAAGGCACTACTTTAAGACGATAGTTACTCACTGGGTTCACTTCCAAAGGAATCTGGACCTCGGCCAAATAATCCATCAGTTCAGGATCCTCCACTGATCTGACGCCATGTCCAATACGCTCTGACTTTAAGGCATGTATAGCTCCCCACACACTTTCTGGCCCTACAGTTTCTCCTGCATGAGCAACTACTCTCAAACCACTCTTCCGTGCTTCCTCATACACTTCAGTGAATAACTCGGGTGGAAAACCTACTTCCGGCCCGCCTAAGCCCAATCCTAAAAACAGTCCTTTCTTTTGACCTGCAAGAACAAAGTCTAGAACGCCCTGGCTTGTCTCAGGAACATGCCTTGCGATATCAGGGATGAATCGGATTTGTACCCCGGTCTCTTTCTCTCCCCTCTCAGCCCCTTCCTGAAGCGCATCGATAATTTCATCAAAAGGAAATTTTTGGATCAACAAAGAAGCGCTTAAAAAAACTTCGCAATACCGCACATTCTGAGAGGATTGGTGCTTCAAAAAACGCTCCGTCATGAAGGTAAAATCTTCTGGGGTTTTCATACACTCTGCTGCCTGGATGTAAATTTCAACAAAGTGATTAAAGTCTCGAAATGCATACATTGCTTTCCACTCATCCAGGCTGGTTGCTGGCAAAGAGACGTTATTTTTCTTTGCCATTGCCCAGACTGTTTCTGCATCTGTAGCCCCTTCCAAGTGAACGTGCAATTCGATTTTTGGCATAGCCCTCAACCGCTCTGCAAGATAATCCGAAACTTCAGTATTCGTATAGATGCGATCTCTCATCAGACTAATTGACAAATATGAAAATGATTCTGACTGCCCCACTCGCCAATAGCGAAATAGCAGCTGAAAAGGGTAAGCCTCCAAGCAATGCGCAGACTGCTCCCATTTGTTGTACTTTAGACGCTACTTCTTGAAGAGAATCGGGGTCCATAATTTAGGAAAACGTTATTGGTACTCAAACATCGCAAATTACACCGCAAAAGATACAATGGGAGATGAAGACTAACCACCGAAACCAGTTTGATTCTTAGAGGTAATGGGCGTAGATTCGGCTTACTCAGGCTCTGAATATACTTCTATGCGCTCTTCCATCTGGATTCTTATCGTTTGTGGCCTGCTGGCAGGATGTGATTTCCGCAAAAGCGCTACTCCACCCACTCCTGATAATCAGGCTAAACTGACTGTATTTGCTGCAGCTTCATTAACGAATGCGTTTACAGAAATTGCTGACGCCTTTGAAACGACCAACCCCAGTGTTCAAGTAATACTTCATTTTGCGGGCTCGCAGCAGTTGGCTCAACAAATCAAGCTCGGAGCTCCCGCGGATGTGTTTGCAAGCGCGAATCGGCTGCAAATGCAGACAGCAATTGAATCGGGTCGAATCAAAGGGGGTACCCCTCATGCTTTTGCCCATAATAAGCTATCGGCCATAATTCCACCCAGCAATCCCGCGAATCTACATACTATAGAGGATTTAGCCAAACCAGGGTTGTTGATCGTCCTAGCAGATATAGGAGTGCCAATTGGTCACTATACCCATTCCTTCCTTGATAGAGCTGCTCTGTTGATTGAAGATTCTTATAAAGAAAATGTACTGGCGAATGTCGCCTCATATGAGCAAAATGTGCAAGCTGTGCTTACCAAGGTATCGCTCGGAGAAGCTGACGCAGGAATTGTCTATACCAGCGACCTTACAGGTAACCCTTCAGTGCTTCCGGTAAACATTCCTGATCCGCTGAACCTCAATACGGTATACCCCATAGCGACCCTATCCGATAGCAGCTACCCAGAGATTGCCCAGGCATTTACCGTGTACGTACGCTCACACGAGGGCCAACGCATTCTTGCAAAACATGGCTTTATCTCCGAGGATCCTGCCTGATATGTCCCGCCGCACAGCTCTTCGCATCGGTCCTTCCTGGTGGCTCATGAGCTTGCCGTTGCTCACTTTTTTGATCCTTCCACTGGCAGCTATTCTTCTCCAAAGCCGGCCCGGCGAAATCGTAGCCAACCTTGCTACCCCAACTGCATCTCGCGCAATAGCATTAAGCCTAAAAACAAGCTTAATCACTGTTACACTTACTGTAATTCTTGGTACGCCGCTCGCACTGGTCCTCGCACGGCGTGATTTCCCTCTTCGAAGAACCATCGAAACCCTAATCGACTTGCCGATGGTCCTCCCTCCTGCTGTTGCTGGAGTTGCTTTGTTGATTGCCTTTGGGAGGAACGGTTTTATCGGAGAATATTTCGGCCTCCAGATTCCATTTACTCAAGCAGCCGTCGTTATGGCCCAGGTGTTTGTAGCAGCACCTTTGTTTATTCGCTCAGCTATCGTAGGTATTTCAAAAGTGCGTGATGAGTTGATTGAATCTGCCTTGTTAGACGGAGCAACGACATGGCAAACGTTGAGATTCGTCGCACTACCCATTGCTAGACCCGCTTTTATTGGAGGCGCAGTGCTGACCTGGGCTCGGGCACTGGGTGAATTTGGCGCTACCATCATCTTTGCCGGCAACTTCCCTGGACGGACTCAAACCATGCCACTCGCTATTTACCTGGGGTTTGAAATGAACCTGGATGTAGCCATTGCACTTTCTGTTATTCTAATGACCACTTCATTCCTGGTACTTGTGCTTGTCCGCTACCTCATGAATGCGTAAACCCACTCATAACACTTCTTCATGAAGGGTATGAATGGCACTTTTGACGTCTTCCAATAACACCTCAATCTGCCGTTTATGCGTTCGAAACACACCTATCGCCACTCGGATGACAAAGAGACCTTTAACGGTAGTTCCGGTAAGATGGACCCGGTTCTTTTTATTTATCGCTTGCAACAATGCCCGCGTTCTTCTATTTCTCTCTTGGAGACTACTCCCATTTAGCCTCAGCGCAAAAGCCAGAATAGATAAATCAGCAGGGGCAATAAGCTCTAGCTCAGGGATCTCTTCTATACAT
>JAHQVL010000073.1 GCA_019634345.1 Rhodothermaceae bacterium | reverse complement strand
CCTACGGGATTGCTGTAATGACAGCGATTACCACGGCGGACGATCCGCAGGCGGAGACGGAGCGGTTCAGGAATGAGATTGATCGGGTGGTGTGACCCCCTCTGTCCCTACGGGACATCTCCCCTGGAAGGGGAAATACTTAAGGGCTTGCAGGGGTGTAGAACCGCCTCCAGCAGACTCTCCGGTGTAGGATGGATTGAGGTGGATAACACCTCCCTACCAGCATCGTTCAGAGCCTCCGTAGTCCGGGGGCCAATCGACACGATGTCTGCTCCCCCCCATCGACTTGGCCATGATCCCTCCAGGGCATGAACTCCAGAAGGACTGAAGAACACGACCACATCGGGGGCTTCCAATTGCTCTAGGTTCGTAGGTGCCGTAGCATGTGTGTGATAAACGACGCATTCTTTGAGGCCTATCGGAGTTGTGTGTAGAATGGAGGGTAACTCATCGCGCCGGCTGCTTCCGCAGATGAATAAGAGGGGCTTCTCTTTATCTGTGTGGTGCTGCACGATGAAATGGGCGAGTGCTTCTGCATTGCCGGTATCTTCACCAACAGGGGAAAGACCAAGCAATTCCACGGCGCGTTTTGTTGCAGGGCCAACGACATAGATGGGCTTACCCCTCCACCAGGCCAACAACTCAGGATCCAATGCATGCTCCTGTACCGCCTGTACACCCCGCATACTCGTCCATATCAGGCCGCTGTATGCATCAGCATTTTTTAACTGCTCTTCGAGCTCCTTCTTATTTACAAACTCGAATGCTAAGATTGGAATCGAGTGTGTAACCCACCCCATCTCCCTAAAGAGTGCTTCATAGGGATCGTTGTCAACGGGGTTTTTGAAGAAGTAGATTCGAGGCAAGGGTGTATGTTGCTCGTCCTATGAGGTCGTTTTTGTATGAGCTCGTTCCTTTTCAAGAATGGCTCCGGCTCCTTGATCAAGCATACGCTGGGCCAGTTCGAGGCCGGCCAATTCAGGAGTTTCTGGATCCACCTGTATGGAATCTCTGATCACGTTTGCGCCGTCCAGCGTACCAACAAATCCATGAAGGGTATAGGCGCTTCCCTCCTTCCGGGTTAAGCCGCCTACGGGTACGTGGCATCCACCGTCCAATGCCTTCAGGAGCGCTCGTTCGCTTTGAACAGCAATGGCTGTATCCTGATCATGCATGCATTCGTGAAGGTACGCCCTCAGTGTGGTATTGGATTCAGCACACACGATGCCCAGAGCACCTTGCCCAGGCGCGGGTACCATTACATCGGGTTCGAACACGGTATGGATACGGCTATCCAATTCCAGCCTGATTAATCCTGCTGCTGCCAGGATAATACCATGCCAGTCGCTCTCGTCCAGCTTCTTGATTCGCGTGTCCACATTGCCGCGCAAAGGGACGATCTCCAGATCAGGCCGCCAGGCGGTCAGCTGAGCCGTTCTACGAAGCGACGATGTCCCTACTTTTGCACCTAAAGGAATGTCATCCAGGCTTTGAGAAAACGAAGGATGCGAAACGAAGGCGTCCATTGGATTTTCTCGCCGAGAAATCGCAGCCATTACCAGGCCTTCGGGTAATTCCGTTGGCAAATCCTTCAAGGAGTGAACGGCGAAGTCGATGCGGCCATCCAGGAGCGCAACATCCAATTCTTTTGTAAATAAGGCTTTCCCTTCAATTTGAGAGAAAGGGCGATCCAAGATTCGATCTCCCTTGGTTGTAATCCGCTCTAATTCGACAGTAAAACCGGCCGTCTGCAATTGATGCTGCACATGATGTGCTTGCCATAAGGCCAGCGCACTTCCACGAGTGCCCAGCGTTATAACATGATTCTTGTTTTTGGATGTTTTGATATGAGGGGCCCTATTAGTAGTAGAAGCTTGCTCATTAAAAGGGCACGCTTCAAGGCCGGACAATCGCACTTCCTCAGTACTTTCTAACACGTCCATAATACTTTTTGAGAGGTCATAATCAGAAGTGAAGTCTTCCTCACACGCGTCTTTTGCGAAGAGGGTCTGTAATAACTTGATGCCGTTTACATAATCGATATGATGAGGGCCTACATTTTTGAGGCGGACAACAGGTACGGCAAGGACCTTTTGCATGATCGACTTCGTCAGCCGATCTAATTCTTGTGCGTCTGACTCAGAAAATCGATGTTGGTTACGTTCAATTTCCTGTAACCGAATCGTTTCGAAGGTTTGCTGGATTGCATGAATAGCGGGTTGCATGGCCTGGTGATGAAACACCCAGGACACAAAATCCGAAAGCATCTCTTCGCAAATCGTACGTGCCGGCGGCAGATCAGACTGGCGGAGAACGATGATTTTTTCTATTTGGTTCTGTAAATCATCCAGGTTAAACACCTCGAATCCTTTGACATCATCAAGGCCGGGGTCTACATTCCTCGGCATACAGACATCAATGATCACATGCTGTGGAGAATCGGACTCAGCAAGGAGTTCTTCTTTCTCTATCACATAGCGATCAGCGGAGGTGGTTACAATGGTCACATCTGCATTTCGGATCGCCTCATAGCGATCGCTCCAGGGATGCGTATTTACGTTGGAATATTCCTTTAACAGGGCATCCAGTCGGTTCTGGGACCTATTGGATACAACCAGATTGAGGCATGGCACCCGATTTAACGCGTCAACCACGAGCCGGCCCATTTCACCAGCGCCCAACACCAGGATGTTGTTGCCTTTCACGGACCGCTGCCTGAGTTGCCGGGTTGCAACTGCTGCAGCCGTTCCAGCGACAGACGAAGGGCCCGCAGCCAGGTGCGTCTCATTAAGGATCCGTTTCGCTGCACCAAACGCAGTATGCATCAGGCGATGAAGCACAGAACTTACAGAGTCCTCCTCAACAGCTACCCGGTAGGCGTCCTTGATCTGACCTAAAATTTGTGCGTCTCCGATCACCATCGAATCCAGCCCACCGGCAACCTCAAGGATGTGCATCACGGCCTTTTCGTCTTTATACAGAAAGGCGCTATCCGTTGGCCAACTCGCCCCAGCACTACTAGAAAGGGCATTTTGAAGGGTTAACACATCCTCTTCGGATCCGTATAGATAACATTCTAATCGATTACAAGTGGAGAGTAAGATATACTCAGCTCCTCTAGAAAGAGTAATTGATCTGTATAAGTCTCTACACGTCTGCTCTCTAAACGCAAATAAATCCCGAAGCTCTACATGAGCCTGGTGGTGATTTATACCAAATGAATAAAATAGCATCAACTATATACCTGCTTCAGCATCTTTTCGGTTCTCACATCAGCATCTCTTTACCAGGACAAAGCATGTACCGGAAGTACGTATTCTCCTACGTCATTTTTGTTTTGATTCGGTACCGATATTATTCGATTCTAGAATTAAAAAAAATGAATTAGGGTAAAACGCTTTGTTGGGGGCCTGAAACGTACTCAGTGCGACCCAAGATAAATTATCATCTCGTTTCTACTATTTCTTAAATTGAGCACTCCAGAACACCCATATAGTTGTGCTTGCGTAATGATCATGGGAGTTGGCGCACTAACATAGAAATAACACCAATTACCTAACAGGTTCTACACGTTTTGATAACGATTTGGTAAAGTAAACCCAGCGTCATAAAATGGGTACAACCTCTTTCCAGGCAATAAGCATATACCTATCTTCGTCCCAGGCATGTTTTTCTTCAGAGAAATCAAACGTTCCTTATCGAACGCGATCAAAACCATGAAACCAGACACTCAAGCGCCTATTTTTCAGCCTTTGGACTCACAGGAAGCCTTTGACAAGCTCCTTGATCATTCTGAAAGAGAACCGGTAGTCTTATTTAAGCATAGCCTGACCTGTGGCATTAGTGCCATGGCGCATCGACGCCTGACACAATTGCATGAAGAAGAGGACCCACCTATTTATAAACTTGAGGTCCAAAAAACACGTGCCCTCTCGAATGCGATTGCACACCATTTTAGCATTCAGCACGAGAGCCCTCAAGTCATCATCATTTATAAAGGAGCCTCCGTATATAATACCTCCCACAGTGGTATCACGCCGGGCTCCGTTCGGGATGCATCAGCAACCGCATTAATCTCATGAGAACTATTACTATCTTTATCGGGGTACTTTCGCTTTTCTTGTTTGTTACTGGCTGTCAAAAGGGTAGCCAACAAGAACCAGAATTCGCAGAGGTCCCTGATCTCCCAAATGCGTTTCCCCAATCCTCTGCGATGAATCAGCCCGTTGAGGCGCCTGATTTCAAGGTGACTACCCTGGAAGGAGATCCTCTGAACCTCTCAGACTTGAGGGGCAAAACGGTGCTCCTGAACTTTTGGGCCACGTGGTGCGGGCCATGTATAGCAGAAATCCCGGATCTTATAAAGCTACAAGAAGAGTTGGGTACTGAAGAATTCGCGGTGGTTGGTCTCTCTATGGATATGATAGAAGCATCCATCGTTCAGGAATTTGTAGAGAGCATGGAAATCAATTACCCCATAGCAATCGATGAAGGTGAGATTGCTGATGAATTTGGTGGGGTATTTTCATTGCCAACAACGTTTGTTATCGACAAAGAAGGTACCATTAAGCAACGAACCATCGGTATATTCCCTGCTGAGGCGTACAAGCCCCATTTGGTGTCAATGATTGAGGGTGGTTAATCTTTTTTCCACCGTAGGCTTAAGTTTTTCAACGATAAGGCCGAAACAGTACTCAGCCTACATCTCACACCTTCTGTGGGTGATGGGTGATGTAGTCCTCCTTGGGGTGATGTGGAAAGCCCGGCTCATTGGAGCCGGGCTTTCTACCTTATACCAATTTTAGTTGCTTCGAATCTGAATGAAACCGGCGGACAGTCAGGTCTTCGATTCGATCTACATTCACTTCAACGCCAATTCCGGGTTTATTTACGGGCACCGAAATAAATCCATTTTCGTCCATGGTCCACTCGGGCGTTACGATATCTTGCTCCCAGTACCTTGTGCTGGGCGAAATATCTCCCGGTAGCGAGAAGTTCTCTAAGGACGCCAATGCCACATTGTGTGCGCGACCAATTCCCGATTCAAGCATTCCACCACACCATACGGGTATTTTGTGGCTCATCGCTACATCGTGAATGGCTTTTGCAGAGGCGTGCCCTCCCACTCGTCCTGGCTTAATATTGATGATCTTTCCACTACCCAGGCTGATCATGTCCTCTGCCTGTTCAACTTTCGTAATGGATTCATCCAGGCAAATGGGTGTTTTTAATTTGCGTTGCAAAGTGGCATGCCTGACGATATCAGTACAATCAAGGGGCTGCTCGATCATCATTAACGAGAAGCGATCCAGTTCTTGAAAGAGAGGAATATCGTCGAGGGTATAGGCATTGTTCGCATCTACCATTAAAGAAAGATCAGGGCCAAATTCTTCGCGCACAGCCTTAACAAACGGGAGATCGAAGCCCGGCTTAATTTTCACTTTAATTCGCTGGTACCCTTCCTTGGTATACCCTTTAATCTTCTCAACAAGATGTGCGGGGCTTTGCTGGATACCGATAGAGATACCCGTCCCCACCTTTTCGCGAGTCCCCCCCAGAATGGTCGATAACGAAACTTCCTTCCGGCGAGCCCAAACATCCCAGGTTGCCATTTCCAGGCTGGCTCTGGCCATTTCATGGCCTCGAATGCGTTTTTGCAGTAAGGGATAAATGTAGCCGGGATCTGGAAACGTAGGGCCGACGGCCATCGGGATGATCCACTCGGTTAGCGCCAGCCAGGCTGTATCTATACTCTCGGGGTTATAATTGGGCATGGCCATCGCAACACATTCCCCCCAGCCGACAACCCCGTCTACGTCTTCAACTTCTAGAAGCAAAATACGCCTCATGTTTTCAGACCCGGACGAAATAGTAAACGGCTCAACCAAAGGAAGATGTATTTCCCGGAGAGTGACCTCTTTTAATCGTATCATGCGTTCAAAGAATTGGTGCTGTCAAAATGTAATCGACTTCTTTTGTATAGCTATCTAAGCGGATGTCGTACACGGTATAGTCTAGCTCGAAGTAATGTTGAAATGCAAGTCGAGTTGCTGCTCTCCAGGCTACTGCGGCATCGGGATCTTGAGCTTTCATTTGTTGAATGTTGGCTGGAACACGAATTCGAATTGCTGGAGCCTCAGTCACCTCGTTTCGGAAAGAAAGATCCTTGGAAATGACCTGTTTGATGTTTTTTACCGGAGGCGGCTGGTGATATCTACTCAAAAAAGCTTGCCTGTCTTGATCATGCAAAAACCATGTAACAATAAGCCGATCGGTCCCAATTAATCTGGATAATTTGCTAAAGGTACCGTCCCCATACAGATCACAGGCATATTCAACAGGGATGGCACCAAGACGTGCAACATTTAAATTAGCATTTACGGCTTCGAGCGGATCGTACGTCCAGTTAATGCGCCGGATCCCCTGGTTTCGCACAAAATCTTTTTGAAAATTTTTGAGTGCTCGCCCAATCCCGTGACCGCGCCAGGAAGGAATAACGGCAAGCATGTGAGACCAATGGATATCTACGCCTTCCCGTATACCTGGTAATCCATACACAAAGCCAATGGCTTCCCCTTCATCCGAAAATGCAGCTGCTATTATTCCGCCAATTTTACTGGTCACTGCAAGCAATGTAGGTGACAAATACTCGACAGGATCTTCCCCCCACGTTTCTTTCTGAATGCCACCTACCAGGCGGTATTCTTCGTAGGTGGAAAGATGGCGGATTGTAAACCTGTTCGTACTGACGCGTGACATTCTAACATATTTTTAGGCTCGAAAATAGGAGCCAGAATGCTTACGTCCAAATAAAAAAAGAACCTGGCCTTACGGGGCCAGGTTCATATCACTCATTGACTACGTACCCGAGTGATAAATCAAGAATAAGGCATCGGTAGCAATGATTCCCCTTAATGCAGAAGCTATTCCATGTCTTTAGATCGGCCAAATTGTTTCAATTTGCACGACCATTAAGGCCAACGAGAAAAAGTGCACGATAATTCTTTCCTTCGTTGCCAAAAATCTTCCTTATTTCGTACATTACACATTCCAATTCTGATTAAGCCCTTTCTATTGCTAGATCATTTCTTGATGTAGCTACTGAAATCCTATCTTTTAAAACTGTCAACTCGCACAGGACATTAGCAATATGGTACGCACCTCAAAGCCTTTTAAGAAAGGCAATGAATACTCGAATCGCATTTCTTCCATTTCTAAAAACGCTCCCTCAGAACACCTGGTTCATGTCAACGATTTACACGAAGGCAGGAAACCGTTTCACGAATTAGAACGCCAAAACAAAGCGTTACGTAACTACCAGACTGAGCTTGAACAATCTCGTTCAGAGTACCGGACGCTCTTTGAGCTTGCCCCTATTGGGTACTTCGTATTTGATGACGAAGGCATTGTTCAGGATGCAAATCTTACCGGTATCAGTATGCTAAAAAAGGCTCGAAGGCATGTTTTGCACAAGTCTTTCCTTACGTTTTTGCGGCCTGATGACCATCATCAATTCCAGCAACACCTGATGCATGTCATTGAAAGTGGTGAACGGCAAGCCTGTGATATATGCCTCGAATACGAGGACGGCCTCATCTTCGTAGAGCTTCAAAGTGTACCCATCAAAACAGAACCAGCCGAAGAGCACAAAGAAGAGATGGTGCTTATCCAGTCTGCAATGGTAGATATTTCTGTGCGCAGGCAAATGGAAGAAGAGCTTATTTCAGAACGGGAAAAAGCGCTGAAAGCAGTGCGATTCATGAATGAGTTCCTCGCTAATATGAGTCACGAAATTCGTACTCCGCTTGCGGGTGTGATAGGGTTTGCGGAAGTCTTGGAGGAAGAGCTTCCGATGGAGTACCGAGAAATTGCACAGCTTATCTCAAGTGGGGGCAATAGGTTATTACACACACTAAACTCGGTCCTAGATTTTGCCAGGTTACGTGCCCATGACCAAAAATTGCTTCTTACTCCGATTAATGTAATCGAACGTGTAAGCCGGCAATGTAAATTGCTTTCTTCTCTTGCTGTTCAGAAAAACTTAAAGCTCGATTTTGAATGCGAGCAAGACCACCTGTATGCCCTCTTAGATGATAACTCCCTCGAGAGAGTCCTGAATAACCTGATAGGAAATGCGATCAAGTATACAAAACGAGGAGCCGTACACGTTCGAATTGTATCCGAGGAAAGTTACTTTGAAATCCAGGTAAAAGATACAGGAATAGGGATTGATGACGCGTTCATCCCTCATATTTTTGAGCCTTTTCGGCAAGAGCACATGGGCGATGACCGGCCCTATGAAGGGGTTGGACTCGGACTTACTATTACTAAAAGGCTGGTCGACTTAATGAACGGCGAAATCACTGTCGAGAGCCAGCCCAAGAAAGGGAGTTGTTTTAGCGTCCGGTTTCCCTTGTTGTCTGAAGAAATAGACGAGCTTTTGCCTCATCCCCCTGCGCCAATCACTCCAGAGTCCATAGCAATGATACCGCGGTTCAGGGTGCTGGTGGTAGAAGACAACAAAGAGACTCAAATGCTCGTGAGCCGGCTTTTAAAACCGATGTGCCAGGTTACGATCGTTCATACCTATGATGATGCCGTCCAGGCCTTTACCAGTTCGATTTTCGATGTCTGTATGATCGACATCAATCTTGGCGAAGATCGTTCAGGGTCAGATCTCGTCAAGAAGCTTCGATCAATTCCTCGACGCAATCCATTTTATGGCGTAGCCTTCACGGCGTATGCGCTGCCATCGGATCGAAATCGATTTATTACAGAGGGCTTTGACGATTATCTTCCCAAACCGTTTGTTAAAACGGACCTCATGGTTCTTCTTCAACGAGCCCAACAGATTTATATATAGATCAAAAAAATGGCCGCACCCTCTCAGGTGCGGCCTAGACGCTGCCTCAAGTAGCGCTGAGACAACGTTCTACCCCGTTTGCACTAATACTTTCTACCTAGAATTATTTTTTTGCCACGGGGTCTAATTTTTTTTCTTTCATCCCTTTTCTGATATAACGCGTGCTAACCTGAAGCCCGATTTCACCGCTCTTTTCTCTGCCACTTGCTTTGCATTTTGTGCATAGTCAGAGGGCAATATTGCAGCTCGAATCCTGTTTTCACTATCCGTCGCCGTCAGCTCCCCTCTCAGGTATACGTATTCGATTGCATAGCTACGGCTTTCCAAGGCCCAGTCGTTAACGCGGGTGTTATCGCTCTCTGCCGGTTTATGATCTGGTGAAACTAAAGCAAGTATCCGGGTGGTTTCATTTCTGGCGGTGCGTACGTCGTCACTTCTGCCTAACAAACTATCCCAGTAGGCGTGCAAGTTCATACCGGGTGAACGTTCGGTGGGACGTACAAAAAACAAATTACCTCCCCGGTCCCCTTCTGGATACATTTCAGACACCGAAGCGACCGCATGCATAGGTTGATGAACATCACCAACAAGGTGGATGACCCAACTTAAATGGGCCGCTCTATTTTCCATGGTTGCCGATTCATCAAAGAGAACGCGTAAACTCTCATCAAACCCAAATCTGACATCGTTTTCAGGTGTGAGCGAAGCACCTATTGTGGAATCAGCACCAGTGAGGGCAGCCATTGTTAGTGGGTAATTCGTGTAATGCCAGGTAGGGTGATCGTATTCGCTGCTGCCTTGCCGGCGAATCACATCCGGCCAGTAGCTGGCTCTCATGAACAGGTATTCACCCAATTCAATGTCAACGTTCAGCGAATCAAAGTCGCTTTTCCACGATGTGTAATCCGGGTGATGAGATAATAACTCGGTGTATTGAAGCTGGAGATCTGGTGAGAGCGATCGAAAGGCAATGCCGGCAATTACCATGTGCCCAGTTCGGCTCCAGGCAGCACTGGATGAAGCAGATATACTTACTAACAAAAGAGTAAGCACGACTACACGATAGAACAATGTCATGCGTATTATTTTATTCTACGGAGCTTTTTGAAGAAGTTCTGAACTACACGGCGTGCAGTCATCCGAGGAGCGGGTTTCGGTTCTTCAAGAGCAGATGGTACGTGTACCTCGACTGGAGCAGCCTTTTCCTCAACGGGTACGGGCTCTTCGATAACAATCGGGGGTTCAGCTGCGACAGGTTCTTCTACGGTCGCAGGTTCTGGTGTAGGGGATGTTTCTTCGGGTGCAGCAGGCTCTTTATGGGTATCCTCTGCTACCACAGGAACGGATGCTTCTAGTGGAGCGATAAGCTCTTCAGGCGTATCAACTTCTTCAACACTTGTAATTTCTTCAACCGGCTCTTCTGAAGACGCATCATTCTGCAAAATAGCCATTTCAGAATCCTTGAGTGACGTCGTCCCCATGGTCGCCAGAATCATATCTAGCTCGTCCTCAGAAACATCACTGGAATTCACCGAATCGTTGTCAGACGAATCAGGATCTTCCTGTTGAACAGTAAGCAGCATAGATTCTTTATTGGTGGGATGCATACGTGTAGAATATTAATGATCGCTTAAATACCATTAAGGTTTCAGATAGCAACTTAAATGCCGGGGAGTTCCACACGTAAAACGGGATAATATTCTTATCTATTCTACTACATAAATACAAACAAGTCATTAAATCATCGTCAACAATATGTGAATCCGGCTCCACTCCGTTTCTTTTCTACCTCATACATCATCATAATTACCCACATCGTCCTGTCACCATGCCTTCATCATTTCGGCGACATTGTCTTCTAAAGCGATACGAGAAATGGCGCTTTCTTGGCCTATTCTACCTACTGCGGAGACGGCAATCTCAACGATAGGTACCCGGCCAACTGATGCCGGAAGTTGATAGCTCAGCTGATTTCCAGGCACAATGGCCATTTTCCATTCGCGACCGTAGCGAGCACGTACTACCCATTTGCGCACCCGTTCTGGAGTATAGGTATCGATTTGTAATGTGACGCCTTGTTTTGATGCGTTAACAATATCAAGAGACGGCTTTCCAGGGCTTGGGTAAAACAACCAGGAAGATTCGGGGACAAGGGCAGGTTCTGCATATACCGAAGAAGTAAGATGCTCGGCAAGGTTATGCGATGTCTGGCTCAGAATGCGCATGCTGAATAGAATATTGCCTGAACTCTCTTCTTCTCCTCGGGTCAATCGGATTTGATCTAGAATTTCCTTTTCTCGCCAGCCATGGGAATCAATACGGTATATGGCTGTCCCTGGCCACACATGCCTGTTTCTCGTATTCTGATCCGTCCACCAACTGTATAGCTTAGGAAAGCTTTGCCCTGAGCTATTAATG
>JAHQVL010000072.1 GCA_019634345.1 Rhodothermaceae bacterium | reverse complement strand
TACCACGCGATGTATTTCCCAAATGGAACCATGAGATTTAAAGGCACTTATTCGAAGGGACGCCTGGACGGTATGGTTAGCGCCTGGTATCCATCAGGCACTCCTCAATCTGAAACAGAGTTCTTTCAAGGACAGCGCCATGGCAAGCGCACTCTCTGGGATCAGGAAGGAAACGTGTTGTACTCGTCCTTTTATACAGCGGGGCAACTCGATGGCCCAGCCATTTGGTGGTACAACAATGGACAAAAACGCTGGGCAACCTACCACAAAAAAGGACAAAAATGGGGAGTCTGGACTCAGTGGACCCGCAACGGCCGTATCATCGGGCAAAGCGACTGGGAAGAAGGCATGATGGTCGCCAGGGAGCCCATGAATCATCACTAGAAAAAGAATTATACATTTACTGTTTTCAAATAGGAAGAAATCAGTAAGTCGATTCTTTTCTTGATCTTGGCTTCCTTTGGTGAGATGTCTCCCGCAAGCATTTCATCCATCCGTGGGAGTATCTCCTTGATCGTACTGAGAGACATACGTTTATATGCCATGCTCCATTCAGAAAACAGCCTGGTTTCTGAATGCCCGGCAAAAAGGCGGGTAATACGCTCATGCCTTTCATCCAGGCCGATCTTCTCATAAAGCGCTTCTACTTCTTCCTGGTTACCCTCAAGGACCTGAATAATATTGCCTTCTGCATAAAGGAGGAGCCCAGTAATACCTCTTTTCTGGTTATTCCTTCGCGACGCCTCAAGGATCTCCGATAGTTCTTTTTCTCGTAACCCTCCAGCGGCAAAGCTGATGTAAACAAGTGTATAGATCATAACATCAAAAAAAGTGTCTCGAATGTGATATCGGCACATTGCAGCTCTCGTAAACTCATCCCTTCTCCTCCTCGCACAAGTAAACTTTACCCCATTCTCGTCGATAATTCCCCCAAGGGGCCTATTCCAAAATTATCTTCGAGCCTATACAATGATGTCACCCGCTCCCCAAGCCGGGCATATTATAAATGCGATGAGCCACCTTGAACAGGTAGTGTCAAAGTTGCCGCATTTCATATTTTGGAAAGACAGGAATTCGGTTTATTGGGGTTGCAACAAAAACTTCGCGGACGTAGCCGGACTGTCTTCTCCCGCGCAAATCATTGGAAAAACCGATTTTGATCTGCCATGGACGCGTGAAGAGGCTGAGTTTTACCGCGAGCATGACCGCAGGGTCATGGATTCAGGCAAGCCCGAATACGAGATCATTGAATCTCAAAAACAAGCGGATGGCCGAGAAGCCTGGTTGATTACCAACAAAATTCCCCTCCTTGACGATGACGGCAACATCATAGGCATCCTGGGTACGTTCGAAGATATCACCCAACACAAGGATCAGGCAGACGAGTTACAGCGATTCCGGATGAAGCTGACGAAGGTGATCAAAGAGCTTGAAGTCAGTAATAAACAACTGGTACAAGCCAGCCAAACAAAGAGCCAGTTTCTCGCCAACATGAGTCATGAAATTCGAACTCCAATGAATGGAGTCATCGGCATGACCTCCATATTGTTTGATACGCCACTAACAGATGAGCAGAGAAGCTTCGTGGAGATTATTCGTACCAGCGGAGAATCCCTTCTAACGATCATCAACGACATCCTCGATTTTTCCAAAATAGAAGCAGGTAAACTGGAATTAGAGGAGCACCCTTTCGACTTAGATACATGTATTTCGGAAGCGATGAACCTGGTAGCTCCTGCCGCCTCGGCTAAAAACCTGGAACTCCTCTACGAAATTGAACAGGGGCTGCCCCTATGCATTCAGAGCGACATCACACGACTCCGGCAGATTCTGGTCAATTTACTTTCCAACGCGGTCAAGTTCACTGAAACTGGAGAAATCTTAATTACAGTAAGCGGAGAAAAACTTGAAAATAATCTATACTGCTATCAATTTGCAGTGAAAGATACCGGCATTGGTATTCCCACAGATCGGCTAGATAGTCTCTTTGATGCATTCAGCCAGGTTGATGCATCCACAACACGGAAATATGGGGGCACGGGCCTGGGCCTGGCAATATGCAACCAGTTAGCACGCCTTCTGGGCGGTGGATTGTACGTTGAAAGCGAGTTAGGCAAAGGGTCGACTTTTTCATTCACGATCGTAGTACATGCTTCAGAATCTTCTCTCTCCATTGATCGCGAGGCGTTAAGTGGAAAACGTATCCTGATTGTAGATGACAATAAGACCAACCTAAAGATTCTCTCTTCTACATTACAGTCCTGGGAAATGGAGCCTATACCTGTATCTTCAGGGCAAGAGGCCCTTGAACTGATTGAGGGAGGTGAGCCTTTTGATGCCGCGCTATTCGACTACAAAATGCCTGAAATGGACGGGTTAACCCTCGCAGAATCTCTCCCTCAATACAAGGACGCCGGCACCTTACCTCTCATCATGTTGAGCTCAATTGGTGACCGGCAGGCAGGATCTTCAGATCTTATCTCGCACTGGCTTATAAAGCCGGTAAAGTCTATTGACTTATATCGAACACTTGCCTCTCTTTTCGGAACTCGACACACCCCGTTCCCTTCTCACCACGCTAACGTTACAGAGGAAAACAAGAAGGATCTTTCTGCTTTACGCATTCTCTTAGCGGAAGATAACGTGATCAATCAAAAGGTGGCGTTAAAAATGCTGGAGCGTCTTGAATGCCGTGTGGATGTTGCGGCAAATGGAATGGAAGTTCTCAATGCAATCCAACACGTCAAATATGACGTTATTCTAATGGATGTCATCATGCCAGAGATGGATGGTATTGAGGCTACCAGGAAGCTCAGAAGTAAATCCAAACGATATCAGCCTTATATCATAGCATTAACGGCGAGTGCAATGGAAAGTGATCGAAAGGAGTGCCTGGATGCCGGCATGGATGCATACATCTCCAAGCCCGTGCGAATGGACGAGCTCGTAAAGGTGCTACACCACTGTATCGAGAATAAAGGGCCGAAATAATTCGACCTTGATGAACGGGCACAAAGAAGTTAATGGTTCGACTGCCGCCCAAAACGCACTACAAACCCTTTTGAGTCGCTTCCTCGTACATGGACATGCATGCTATCGCTTCCAACATGCACGTATTTTAACTGTGTGGGGAAGTCATGCGTTTTGTTTTCGAAAAGTGCCTCTCCCTCACCACACTGTTCAAGTTTAAACGGGGTCGGAAATGTATTGTGTGCGGCCTTAGGAAGCATAAAGATTTCACCGGACATTTCGACCAATCTTATAGACTCCGTACTTCGCTCTTCTCCTGTAGCAACTGCCACAACACGCCCCTCTCCTTCATAGGTTTTGGTGCTTACCCGCGTCCAATTTTCATACGTCCTATACTTTTCACTCTCAGCTACCCACTCCCCTTCCATCCACTCGAAGTCGTCCATAGAATCACAGACCTGTGCGCTGCTTGTTGATGTGGTGAGCACTAGAAGGAATACGGCAAAGAGAAATCTGAACATCAGGACGAGTATACTAAGATTTTTATTAGAACAAAACGATTGACCTTATTTCCCCTCAAAAAGGTCCCTCCCGGCCACGAGCGCCTGCATCTTTCCATCGGCCACAGATCGGGGCAGCATCCAAAATCCGCAATCAGGGTGAATGTACTTGATTCGCTCTATCCCAACATGCTGTGCTGCTTGCTCGATCCGCCGGGCGATGAGCTCGGCTGACTCGATCATCGTCGTTTTGACGTCTACTACCCCGATTCCAAGCCCAATATCGGGACGTACGTCTTTCAAGTACTCCATCTCGTCGTATCCGCGGCGAGCAAACTCAAGGACCAGGTGATCTGTGTGCAACGCGTTCATATATGCCAACAGGGCCTTCCACTCCCCTTTCTGAATGGATTGCCCTCCATAGTTGCCGAAGCATAGATGAACGGCAGGAGTGTTTGGGATAGCATCCAGCATGACATTTATGGCCTCGGCGGCCCAGCCTGCTTCTTGGGGATGCCCCGGCAGATTGGCTTCGTCGAGTTGAACAACATCTGCATCAATCTCTTTGATCTGCTCAGCAAGTACTTTGGCCAGCCTTAGAGTGCGCTCAGGCAATTCAGAATAATGCGTATCGTGCAGGGTTTTGCTGAGCATGTGAGGCCCTGTGATCGTGAATTTCAGGGGTGCTTTTGTCAGAGAACGAACACGCTGGTAATCACTCACCAGGTCCAAAGTCCCCTCAGAGAGAGCCTGCTCAATGACGCCAGCCGGCTTACGCCGGAAACCCATACCAGCCAGTTTTCTGAACGCTGCGACGTCCGCCCTCCCTAGTTCAGTCCGAATACCTCCTATCTGGCGGACAAAGTACTCGATCATGCCGTTCGTTTCCGGGTGATTGACGTCGAAGCGGTACAACTCCCCGTCTGCAATAACATCCAGTCCCGCCAGTTCTTGTGTCTTTAAAACCACCGCAGTGGCATCACTCAAGGCCTGGTCGCTGGGAAGGGCGGCAAGCCAATCAAACATCGGATAACTTCCGACTACAGTGGTTTTGATCATAATTACAACTGCTCTTGAAATATAGGGACCTTCCTAGGTTGCCCAGTTAGAGATGAATGCTGCATCGCTTCAACCACTGCCAGGGCCTGTAAACCGGCCCATCCGTCGATCACAGGGACAGATGCTTCCTGTACGGCTTCTCCGAATGCAACCATTTGTTGGACATAACTATCAAACGTCTTGTCGGAAAAGTCTTCGTATTCAGCGACTTCTCCATCCCGAGAACGGTACCCAAAGGAATCAAAGGTGCAGCGCATGATCCCTTCTGTTCCGGCAATCCGATACTCAAACAACACGGGTGTACAGTAATTGCTTACCATTGTGCCTAAGGCACCATTTTCTAGTTGGTAGCAGGCTGCTACCGAGTCGATAACCCCTGGCTTGGACAAGAAGGACCTTGACATCGTAGTCACCTCCTCGATCCGCCCAGCTAAGTAATGAATGAGTTCAAATCCGTGTACGGCCAGTTGCATGACCGGTAAGAGGGGGCACAGTTCCGGCTGGTTTCGCCAGGACTCGTCGTCTAAATGGCGGATAGAATCCGAAGAGAAATGGATTTCTGTTGAGACAATCTCTCCAAGCCGGCCCTCCTCGATATAGCTCTTTGCTTTTGTTGCCGCATTGGAGAACCGCATATTGTGCCCTACCATAAGCACAAGTCCTTTCGCCTCGGCCGTTTCGATCATAACCAAGCCGTCATTGACGGTATTCGCGATCGGCTTTTCTACAAATACATTCAGCCCAACATCAAGCGCAGATTCTACTTGCGCTTTGTGTAAATGATTGGGAGTCACCAGTACTACGGCATCAATAGATTCAGCACGAATAAGGGCGTCGTAACTGGGTGCTATGGGACAATCAAAACGGGCAGCAGCCTGCTCGGCCTCTGCTTCATCAGTATCATATATACCGGTTACGGAAATGTTAGGTGCTTCGCTACAAGCATCCTGAATGGTTTTACCATGTCCGCCTAATCCTACTAACGCTACGCGGATGGGGTCTTTCATAGGCTTCAAAGATGGATGAATCCATCTTTTTGGTTTGGTGTTCGGGGTTTGTAGTATGTCGTTTAGTGGCCTTTGAGTGGGATCAGTAACCCCGAACACTAAACGACGAACACTGAACCCTAAACTTAATCAACCGATTAAGTTTAGTAAATAATCTAAACTTTTGCGGCTATTTTCAATAAGGGGCTCGCAATGGGTTTCAAGTGTTACATGAGATAGCGGGATGTTTGTCAGTATTTCAGGCAGCAAGTCTCTCCAAGGCACAATGCCCTCACCCAGTGGTGTCCACGGATTTTCGGGATCTTTGGGGCTAAAATCTTTCACGTGCAGATTTACGATATACCCTTTGAGTTGATCTACTGCTTCATCATCGGGCTCCATGCCTCCCCAGTGCAGATTGGCTGCATCCCAATTTAACTTGAGGGCTGGATGGCCAATCTCCTCCAGCAACGCAATCGTCTCCTGGGGGCGATCTACCCAAAACCCAGGCTCATTCTCAAAGGCAATGCGTATTTCTGCCTCTGCGGCCTGCTCCGCGATCGATTCAAATGCTTTGAGTACGAGCAATCGATTTTCACGACGATTATCACATTCCTCGAATCCGAAGGCAATCATCGTGTTGCAGGATAACCGCTGCGCCATTTCTATGGCTCGAGGAAACACATCCTCCGCTTCATGCCTCCATGCCGAGACATCTTCAATATGCCCCTTAAAGATCCCCGGAGAAATGGCTGTAACCGTTCCTTCATGTTCTACAAGACGATCAAGACGTTTTAACTCGTCCGCAGTAAACGCAGGCGCCCTCCCCGTTGACCCTTCTCGGAGTTCGAAATGAGTGATACCCCAGTCGTTGCAGATCTCCAGGGCTTCGTCCAGGTTTCGAGAGACTTCGTCGGTGACGATGCCGATGTTGGGTTTGAGTTTAAGGTTCAAGGTTCAAGGTTCAAAGTTTAATGTTTAATGTTTAATGGGTTCAGGTTTAAAGTTTTAGGGGGTTAGGTGTTCAGATTCAATGCTCTAGGTTCCAATTGAAGCTCACCAACGTTGAACATTGAACGTTGAACCTTGAACTTTCTCACCCCTTCAGCCCCGTCAAGGCTACCCCTTTAATAAACTGGCGCTGCATTACTAAGAAAAACAGGATGACAGGCGCTACAGCTACGGTGGAGGCGGCCATCATTTTTACGTATTCGGGGTTATTGATGTCTGAAAAGCTCAAAATGCCTACTTCCAGTGGTTTGAGCGTTTCTGTATTGACTATAATCAGCGGCCACAAGAAATCACTCCATGACCACATAAAGAGAAAAATGCTATACGCAGCAAGCGTGGGTTTGATCAACGGGAGAATCACCTGAAAATACGTTCGCAGCGTATTTGCGCCATCGATACGGGCGGCCTCAATAAGTTCATCAGGGATGCCCAAGATACTCTGCCGGAATAAAAAAATACCGAAGGGCTCCATCAACCCGATCATTACAATAGCCCAGTAGGTGTCAACCCATCCTACATCTACCATCATCTCGTACAGAGTGAGCATCTTGATTTGAAATGGGATCATCATGGTTACAATGATTCCTCCAAATATCCAGTCCCTATAGGGGAATTCTTTTTTTGCGAACAAAAAGCCGGCCAGGGAGCAAAAGAACAACCCAGGGATCATCTTCATCAATGTGTACAGCGCACTGTTGAGAAAATAGAAACCCATCGGGCGCTCCACAAAGACGTCTTTGTAGTTTTCCAGATATAGAGAACCAGGAAAAAGTCCCTTTAGGATGGCCCCAAACGTATGAGGGGTATTAAAAAACGCTTCGGCTTCGGCCTGAGTTTTTAATGAAGTCAGCACCATCCATATGACCGGACCTACCATCAAAAGGGCACCAAAAATCAGTATGCCGTGGAGTACTGTACGTCCCGCTATGTGCCTGGCCTGCCCCATGTTAACCGATCGCCTCCCGCACACCTTGTACTACCTGATCACACTCGGCTTTGTTGTTAAAGATATGCGTAGAAATGCGTACTGCATCAATCCCTCGCTCTGTTACAATCCGACATCGTATTTTGTGGTCAATGCTTAAAAACCGGTACAGCTCGTCAAAGGGCATCGCATCGATCTTGAAGGTTGTGATGCCTGCAGAAAGCATTGGGCCTGAGGGCGTAAGGACATGCACTCCCGGCAATTCGCGAAGGTGTTGTTGTAGATACCGAGCCAGGGATTGCCCGTATTTCTCGACCTCGTCCATTCCGATGAGTTGCAAGAATTCCACGGCTGCGACCATCCCTACCACAGTGGAAGCGTCCCTCGTCCCTGGCTCGTATCGCTGTGCCGTCTCGTTATAGGAAAGGGTACTGGGAATATCGAAGGTACCATTATCGGAATAAGC
>JAHQVL010000007.1 GCA_019634345.1 Rhodothermaceae bacterium | reverse complement strand
TGGATGCTCATATTGAGCAATACGTTGGCCGATGGATCCATTAAATTAACAACACGCTCTACATAAGACGCCAGGTGCGAAGTAGATTCAATATTAGAAGAGATGGCCATATGAATTAAGCAAATCAATTAGTTATCTTACCGCAATCAATAGGGGGGCCTATTGATTGTGTTTCTGGTTTCTTGTTTCTGGTTTCTTGTTTGTTTTAAGTAATCACAGGTGCTAGCAAGAAACAAACGAGAAACGAGAAACCAGAAACTAGAAACAGAAATATTTGATTCCATGACGGTAGCTAATTACTCATGGAAATGCAATCAGCAAGCTTATTATTGAAGAAGAATGAACATAAACAAAGCGGTTATTACGGCAGCTGGCAAGGGCCAGCGTACATTGCCTCTCCAGTCCGTAATAGATAGGGATGGAACCGAGAAATCGGTATTGCAAATCATTATTGAGGAAGCGCTGCGGGGGGGGATTGAAGATGTGTGTATTGTGGTTCGCCCGGGGGATGAGCATGCGTATGCTGATGTAGCGGGAGATCATGCCGGCCGGCTTCATTTTGTGCACCAGGAAACGCCTCTCGGATACGGGCATGCCGTATACTGTGCCAGGGAGTTCACCGGAAGCGACCCCTTTCTTCACCTTGTTGGGGATCACTTGTACATCAGCCGGGAATCAAGAGGCTGCGCGGCTCAACTCATCGAAGTGGCCGCTCGAGAATCGTGCTCGGTATCTGCCGTTCATGCAACCCGTGAAAACCTCTTGCCATACTTCGGGACGGTCGGGGTGCATCGTTTATCAGGACGGAGAAATTTGTTTCGGGTAGAGGAGGTGGTGGAGAAGCCCACGCCGACGTATGCGGAGCAGCAACTGGTGGTCCCGGGTCTTCGCGCAGGCTACTATCTGTGCTTCTTTGGGATGCATGTGCTGACGCCAACGGTGATGGACATTTTGGGTCAATTAATTATGGATAAGGAAGGAGAGCAAAAAGTGTCGCTTTCAGACGCGCTGGCTATCCTCGCGCATCGCGAGCAGTACCTTGCGCTGGAAACGGAGGACTGGCGGTATGATGTGGGCATCAAATACGGATTGATGCATGCCCAGTTGGCACTCGCCATGAGTGGAACGGATCGGGACCAGGTGTTATCTAGCTTACTCGAGTTGCTCGCAGAGCGTGAGCTGGGGGCGGTTCCTCAGGGAGATGGAGTATGAGCGAATTAGTTCGAATCATTACGTCAGAGGATCCTGAGGTACGCAATCAACCTCTTGATGCGTTCTGCCGGGATGCCTCTATGCACGCGCTGTTCGGCGAATGCATGGCACTGGATAAATTTCGCCGGGAAAGCGACAACCTCTACGAGCGGGTGCGCGCGCTGTTCTTTTTGTATGCGATCCACCGGTTTCACTTACCCAAGCTTTTTGAAACATACACCTCCGGGTATATTCCCTGGGAAGGTGTATCCCATATGTTGAAGCGGCGCTTTGAGGAAGCCCTTGAGATCTTCCTGGCCCAGCAAGCCTTACAAGGCCCCAGCAATGCATTGTCTAGTGCGTTAGCAGTGGGTTATCACCGATTGGCCTTCCAAACCCTGGCGGACCAGGTCCGCCGAAGCGTGCGATCGGTAAAAGGAAATCAATGGATGTTTCGGGTCGGCCACCCGGATGATCAACCGCTTCGCGTGCGCTCTGAACTCTACAGGCGGGATACTGAAGACGCCCTGTTTCCCATTATCCAGGAGCAAACGCCGGTTCGGATGGACCTCACCCATAGCGGGTGGAGCGACATTTTCTTCCTGGGCATGGATTTCCCGGAAGGCGCTCGGGTCCTGAATATCTCGATAGACCTCTCTGTGAGGTCTAACAGTGAAGAGGAAAGCCCTGAACCCAAACCACCTGTTGAAACTTATTTTCGCGTAATTGATGAACCGGTCCTTCGCCTGGTGAGTGTAGACCTCCAGGCCGTTGCCGAGATTACTTCGTTAGAGGAGGTCTTTGATTATGCGCGTGATTACCTGGGCCTGCTGAAGGCAGGGATTATCGCTTCAGGCATTATTCCTCCTGGGATGGAAGGGGCGAACCAGCCTCTGTCGGCATTGCTGAGCCGCATGGTGAAGCCGGGGCATGGGATTGAACTGGTAACCCAGGTAAACGACATCCCTAAGGGATCCCGCCTTGCGGTATCTACCAACTTGCTCGGGTCCATCATCACGGTGTGTATGCGGGCTACGGGGCAAACGAAGTCGTTAACCGGTCCGCTAACAGAGGAAGAGCGCCGCGTAGTGGCTGCACGTGCTATCCTTGGGGAATGGCTGGGAGGATCCGGTGGAGGATGGCAGGACTCTGGTGGAATCTGGCCCGGTATGAAGTTGATCGAAGGGGTAAACGCTGTAGACGGAGACCCAGAATTTGGGATCAGCCGCGGCCGATTATTACCGCACCACATGATCCTGGAACAGAGCGAGGTAACTGAAGAGACCCGGGAAAAACTGCAGGATAGTCTTATCCTTGTGCACGGCGGCATGGCTCAGGACGTTGGGCCGATCCTTGAGATGGTGACTGAAAAATATTTGCTTCGATCCGAGAAAGAATGGCGGTGGCGGCAAGCAGCCATCAAGCTGTTGGATGACCTGGTGCGCAGCCTCCAGGAGGGCGATATCAAAGCAATCGGAGCGAATACCCAACGCAACTTTGACTGGCCGATTCAGACGATCATCCCCTGGGCAAGCAACCATTACACGGAGTCATTAATCGCGCAGGTTAAAGAAGAATTCGAAGATGATTTCTGGGGATTCTGGATGTTGGGCGGTATGGCTGGCGGCGGTATGGGCTTTCTGTTTAACCCGAAGAAAAAGCCCGAAGCCCTGGAGCGCTTGCCGCAAATCATGAGCGAAACGAAAAAGCGCCTGGAAAACGCCGTTCCGTTTGCGATGGAGCCGGTTGTGTATGATTTCACGATCAATGAGCACGGCACGATGGCTCGGAGCCTAAAGGGCGATGAAGCCTTGATGCCCGCGAGGTACTATACCCTTGCTGTACCGGGCCTATTGCGTGTAGGTACCCGTTCGCTGTCTAGAGTCCGCCGGGCAGAGCTTGATCAGTTTGGGATGGCATGCCGGACCCAGCCGGAGCTTGCCGGTATGGTAGCGCGCCTGTTCGACCGGCTGTTGCCTCCCAAGGAGCACAGCGACGAGAAAGATCAGAGCCTCAATGCCTTGTTGGATACGTACGGCTTCGACAGGGAATACCACGAGCAGGTCCGTTCTGACTTACGAAGCGGGCGTATCGGACTTGCGCAAAACCGGCTTCCAGGACAGACGCGTATTGAAGACGTGAGCCCGGAAGATGTGCACGACGCCAGAAATTATGTCGCTGAGTCCTTTACCAAAATTGGGGAGGAGGCGATTCGCAATGGGGAAGTAGCTGTAGTTACCTTAGCGGGTGGTGTTGGTAGTCGATGGACGAAAGGAGCGGGTGTGGTTAAGGCCCTCA
Source organism: Rhodothermaceae bacterium (assembly GCA_019634345.1). Classification (GTDB taxonomy): domain Bacteria; phylum Bacteroidota; class Rhodothermia; order Rhodothermales; family JAHQVL01; genus JAHQVL01. Next base: position 5,179 of record JAHQVL010000007.1, on the reverse strand, counting down.
ATCCGTTCTGTAAAATGGGGGGCGTACATCGGAATTTTATTGAGATTCATCTGGCAAAAAGCCGGTATATCGGCAATCAGTATAATTCGCCGATCCCTCACTTTATAACGACAAGCTACCTCACAAACGGTCCGGTTGAGAAACACCTGGAGTACGTCAATCGCTACAATTATCCAGCGCCTCTGTTATTGTCGCCGGGTAAAATGGTTGGGCTCCGTCTCATCCCGTCCGAGCGTGACTTGCGGTTTGCCTGGGAGGAGACTGCGCAACAAGTGCTTGATGAACAGGCCCAAAAAGTGAAAGAGAGCGCACAGGCTGCACTTATCAATTGGGTGAAGCAGGTGGGTGAGGCAACCGACTACACAGACAATCTTCCCTTGCAGTGCTTAAATCCCGTAGGGCACTGGTACGACGTCATGAACCTGTTTAGAAACGGGTCGTTGGCGTTTTTGCTCGAAGAGCGTCCCCAACTCAAGTACCTCATGATCCACAACGTCGACACCTTAGGCGTTAATGTCGATCCTGGGATGCTGGGTATCCACATTGATTCGGCCTCTACACTGACGACGGAAGTAACCAATCGCCGGTTGGAGGATCGAGGTGGCGGGTTGGCTCGTGTAGATGGGCAATTACGCCTGATAGAAGGGCTTGCTCTGCCGCGAGAAGATGTAGAGTACAACCTGTCCTACTACAATTCGAGTACCACCTGGATCGACATCGATCGATTGCTCTGGTTAATGGCTTTGACTCGGAATGAACTGCATCAGCCTGAGAAAGTAGAAGCAGCCGTTAAGGACATCGGCTCGCGCATCCCGACGTACGTCACGCTAAAAGAAGTGAAAAAGCGTTGGGGTAAAGGGCAAGAAGATATCTTCCCCGTGATGCAATACGAAAAGCTCTGGGGAGACATGACGGCCCTGCCGGAATTAAACTGCGGTTTTATCGCTGTCCCCGTCGAACGTGGCCAGCAACTCAAGGAGCCCGCTCAGCTAGACGGTTGGCTCCGTGATGGTTCTGCCCGGTACGTTGAGAAGTTGTGTGATTTTGGGGAGGTCCAAGAATGAGATCACGTTTTCTATTGTTAGCTCTGGTAACCCTGTTTACTTCATGCTCTATCCCGGACTTACCGGACACCAATTCCAGCACGTACCAGGAGGTCATAACTGCCTTCTATTCAAGCGTAGCTTCGATCCAATCCGGTGAAGATGCAGGGGCGCAGGATAATTTGTTGAAGGTGGTAAATCAGGCGCCGGGAGAGCCGGCGGCGTGGTATAACCTGGGGTTGATTGCATTGCGGCAGAATGACTTTGAGCAAGGGGAAGAGCGGTTGACTCAAGCGGCGTTGTTGGCTCCTGAGAATGGTGAGATTCAGCGGTTGATTGGGGCGATGGAGTTGGCAAAGGGGAATATGGATCAGGGCATCGCGGCTCTACGGAAAGCGGTCGAACTGGATGCAACTGATATCAAGGCTTCCTTTGCCCTTGCGCAAGAACTGGGGCGAACGGGGGAGCCGGCGGATATCCAGGAAGCGCTTGGGATCTATAATCAATTGCAGGACGTGTTGCCAGAAAACCTTGTTGTTCTGGTTGAGCTATCACGGCTATCTGCGCAGCAGGGTGACTTTGCTGCATTAGCACCTGCGGTTGAGGCGATCGAGCCATTGTCGGATGAATGGGAGGAAGCGGTTGCCGCGCCCTTCACGGCGTTGCAAGAAGCTGTATCGAATCAGGATGGGGGGCAGGCCCTGGTACAGGCTGGATTTTTACGGAATATGCTGTTGAGTACGTATGCCTATCGGCAGGACCTGGTAGAGGTACAAACGCCGACCGAGGAAGTGGGGGATTTGATGGTTGAGTTTCTTCGGCTGCCTTCACCATCGGCAAAGCCTTCTCCGCCAGACGAAGGGCTGTCCTACAGTGGGATGGAGTTGGCCGCTCAACGTACAAATTCATCGCTTCCTGGACCAATCTCTTGGGCATCAAGGGCACTTCTTGATGGTGAAGAACCGTCCACGTTGTTGACGGCAGGAAGTCAGTTCGTCAGCGTATCGGAAGATGACCTGTTTACCCGTGAAGATGCAGGGAACGGTTCGTTTGATGTTGCCTTGCTGGATTACAACTATGATTTTCGGGTCGATATCGTCCATGCGAATGCAGATGGCCTGATGATCATCGAGCAGGATACCAATGGGGTCTTTTTCGAAAAGGTAGCTTCCTCTATGATGGATGCGCAGTGGGCAAATGCACCCTATACGCATGTTTGGACAGCCGATCTAGATTCTGAAGGAGATCTTGACCTCCTGTTATCTTCTCCTGAGTTAGGAACAGTGGCATTGCGGAATACCGGGGATAGTCGATTTGAACAGATGGATGTGTTTAGCGAAGTGCCTGACGTGGTAGATTTTGCCTGGGCGGACTTCGACGGCGATGGGGATCCGGACCCTTCTTTACTCAGTGCTTCTGGCGAATTGTATCAATACGCAAACGAGCGATTGGGCCAGTTTACGCGTAGGGTAGTGCCGCCTGTATTCGGTGGAGTTACGGCGCTCGCAGTCGGAGATATAAACAGTGACGGCCGGATGGATCTGGTGTGCCTATCTATGACAGGAGGCGTGTATCGCATTTCGGACGACCCTGAAGGAGGATGGATCGTCAATGAACTGTTTAACTGGGAAGGGATTGAGTCGCTCAATAGTGCTGATAACCAGGTGTTCACGGGCGACTTCGACATCAACGGAAGTATTGACATTCTTGTGAGCACCGAACAGGAAAGCCGAGTGTGGCTTAGTGACGAAAATGGTGCGTACCAGCCTCTATCGACTGGCATTGATGGACAGGTATTGTCTGTTGCAAGAAAATCGACCGAGGACGGGGGAGATGGGTTACTCGATTTGATAGGCCTCACAGCTGATGGAGGGCTTATGGAGTGGGAAGGTGCTGGTACAAAACCCTATCACTGGCAGGTGCTGCGTCCGCGGGCTGGCCAGGCATTGGGCGACCAACGGATAAACTCATTTACGATAGGAGGGGAGGTCGAAATTCGATCGGGCCTTCTGTATCAAAAGCAACCTATTCTATCCCCGGTTGTGCACCTGGGCCTTGGGGAGCGAGAGAAAACGGATGTAGCCCGGTTGATCTGGCCGAATGGAGATATCCAGTCTGAGTTTGATCTGGAGGCGGACCAATCCATCTTCACGCCTCAACGGCTTAAAGGATCGTGCCCCTGGCTGTTTACCTTTGACGGGGAGAAGATGCAGTTTGTGACGGACTTTATCTGGCGGTCTCCACTCGGATTGCGTATTAACGCCCAGGAGACGGCTGGTATCATGACCACAGAGGATTGGGTTAAAATTCCAGGAGAGGCCCTGGTACCGAAAGATGGATACTATGATGTGCGCATCACTGCTGAGCTATGGGAAACCCATTTCTTTGATCACGTCTCCCTTATGGCTGTTGATCATCCAGAGGAAACAGAGATTTTTGTGGATGAGCGATTCGCCTTTCCTCCGCCTGAGCTAAAAGTTCATCACGTATCTGGTCTTCTTCCTGTACCCAGGGTATTAACCGATCAAGGCGTTGACGTAACCGAGACGGTGCGTTTAAAAGACGAAGCGTATCTCGACTTCTTCGGGCGTGGAGGATACCAGGGCATTACACGTGATCACTATATCGAAGTTGAGTTGGACGAGCGCATGATAGAGACTAAGGAAGGCACCCTTGTCGGTGCGGGTTGGGTGCGTCCTACGGATAGCTCGATTAATGTGGCCATCTCTCAAGGGGCACATGCACCGCCGCAGGCCCTGGTTGTCGAAGTGCCCGATGGGCAAGGGGGATGGGAAGTAGCTTTGCCGAACGTAGGGTTTCCTGCCGGTAAAACGAAAACGATCCTGATAGACTTAACGCCCGTACTTCAAGAGCGCACAGTAGACCGAGTACGGTTACGCACAAACCTGGAAATTTACTGGGACCAGATAGGATGGGTGGCACCCCAACCTGAGGATGATTTTCTGATTCAGCCTGTGCCGTTAGCTTCTGTGGACTTGCAATACCGAGGGTTCTCGCGTGTGACGGCGGCTAATGCCTCTTCGCCTGAGCTTCCTGATTACCAGGAGTTAGCCGGGACGATGCCTCGATGGCGAGACCTTGTCGGGTACTATACCCGCTTTGGAGATGTATCGGAGTTATTGGAAACGGTGGACGACCGGTACGTGATTATGAATGCCGGCGATGAGATGCGATTTATGTTTGAAGCGTTGCCTCCCGTCAAGGAAGGCTTCCGGCGCGACTTTGTATTGGTCGGTGATGGATGGGTGAAGGATGGCGATTACAACACAACGTTCTCGAAAACCGTCATTCCTTTGCCTTCGCACGATCAGCCTTCTTATACAACCCCTCCCACAACCCTCTGGAACGACCCGGTCTATAAAAAGCACCCGGATGACTGGACGCGTTATCATACGCGTTATGTCTCTACCGAACGGTTTGCTACAGCCCTCGTGACCGGTCAGTAAACACTGACACATGCCCATAAAAGATGTGAAAGGCCGCCGGGACTTCTTGAAGAAGTCTTCGCTCGGAGCCTCTATGTTTGTCGTGCATCCTTTCGATGAGGATGCTTCTAGTAATTCCAACATAGCTGACCCTGGTCAACAATCCATTCCCTACAGTAAACCGCTACCGCTTGCGGACAGGGAATTGGATCTGAGCCCGGCACGATGGATCTGGTATCCCTCTGAACGTGTATTGCAGAATACAGTGGTGTTGTTTCGAAAACGGTTCTACCTGAGTGCCAAACCTGCTTCCGCCAGGGGATGGATTTTGGGCGACAGCCGGTATCGGTTGCATGTGAATGGGGGCAGGGTACAGTGGGGGCCGGCACCGTCGGATCCTCGGTTTGCTGAAGCAGACCCTATTGATCTGACTGATCACTTGATGGATGGCACCAATACGATTGGGGCAGAAGTGCTGTACTTCGGGCAGGGGGACGGTACATGGCCGATCGGCAAAGCCGGCTTTATCTTCTACCTCGAAATCACGCACCAAGACGGGCAGATAGAACGGATCGTCTCGGATGCGTCCTGGAAGAGTCACCTTGCTCGGAGTTGGAGGCCTGGGCAGTATAAGCGGTGGTATCTGCGAGCGTTTCAGGAGGAGTTTGATGCGCGTTTATACCCACACGG
>JAHQVL010000006.1 GCA_019634345.1 Rhodothermaceae bacterium | reverse complement strand
GGCGGGGCGCGCTAATTGCGCAAGCGCGATTAGCACGGTTTCTGGTTTCTGGTTTCTGGTTTCTGGTTGGCCTTCGGCAAACTGGTTGCCATTAGTCACCCCTGAAACTGCCTTATTTTTCTTAGTCTCACTCATACATAAACTCGAAACAAACGAGAAACCAGAAACCAGAAACCAGAAACAAAAAGTCGATCACTTTATGATCAAACTTTCTTTCTCCTTCGCAAGATCATCAACCGTCGGGACCTGGCCGCCACGGAGGACGGAATTGCCGTAGAAGAGTTCGCGTTGGTCGACAGGATTTGGCGTCAGCCAGTCTGCTTCTTTCATTTGGCCGCTCTGGCTGTAGGCTTCGAGGGCGTTATCGTAACATACCTTTCGAATGGTTTCTTTTGGAATGCCGCGCTCCGCCATAAGCCGGGCTGTTTTGGGGACGGCAAGCGGATCGCTTTTTCCCCAGTCGGCAGCACTGTCTACAATGATTCGCTCTGGGCCGTACTCTTTCACCAGTTCCACCATCCGCTCGTTGCCCATCTTTGTACCGGGGTACAAGGTAAATGCGGCCCAAAAGCCTCGATCCAGGACTTCCTTGACGGTTTCCTCGTTGTTGTGATCAACAATCACACGGCTTGGCTCCAGGCCGTGCTCGATGCAGCGATCCATGCTCTGGCTCGTACCTTGTTTCTTGTTACGATGCGGCGTATGGATCATCACCAGCATGTCCCACTCTCGGGCCATATCCAGTTGTTTCCGGAAATAGCGATCTTCGAGGTCAGACATGTCATCGTACCCGATTTCGCCAATCGCTACGACACCTTCTTTGCAGGCATAGAGCGGGATGAGTTCCATCACTTCGTCGGCCAGGCGCTCCTGGTTGGCTTCTTTGGAGTTTAACCCAATGCAGCAGTAGTGGCGAATTCCAAACTGGGCTGCTCTAAAGCGTTCCCATCCTACGAGCATGCTAAAGTAGTCCTGAAATGAGGACACGTTCGTTCGGGGCTGGCCCAGCCAAAATGCGGGTTCAATAATCGCAACCACACCCGCAGCGCGCATGGCCTCATAATCATCCGTTGTTCGGGATACTGCGTGGATATGGGGATCTATAAATATGTCCATTTTATTAGTGCAAGGTGCAAGGTGCAAGGTGCAAAGTGGTCTTGGTGCACAACATACATTGCACCTTGCACTTTGCACTTTGCACTTTACGCCCAGGTTAAAAGGTTATTATCAATCTTCTCTTTTAAGTCTTGCCGGGTGTTTAGGAGTTTGACGGCTTCGGTATGAGAGCTCATCGATAAAGCAAGGGCGGCTGCTTCCTGGTGAGCCGGGTCCTGGTCGTTCAGAACGCGCTCGATGTCATCCATATAGTCCCCTCCTAAAAATGGACCTACGGGACGCCAGAGTTCTGGAGTAACAACGCGGGATGCAGCCCATCGTTCGTGGGCATAGTCGACCAGCATATGAGCCAGGGTAGCATTGGTACGTTGATCCAACCCCATGATATCATGCAGTGAGCTATTTACAAAGCAGCTCTTGAGCACCATCTGGTTAAACGCATTCTCGCCAAAGTACTCCATCGGGAACGGATTCCTCTGGGCAACCGCCTGAAAAACAGACGTCAAGTTGCTTCGTAATCCCTCCTGTGCCCGTTCGATAAAACCTTCCGGATGCGGAAAAAGTGGAAGGCATTGGTAGAGGGCAACCGATTCACCGATATCAGCAGCGTTGAATACTTTTGTCATTGTAGCGAAGTAGGCCGCTTCGTCGCCAGAAGGAACCGAAAGAGCCATCATCGCGCGCGCTGCCTGGTCCACACTCCAGTGGCCGGCTTTCCATCCTGGACGTAACGCATCTGCGGCCTCCAGGGCCCTGGCGTCCAGGTTTAATTCTGCCTTGCCGGTATATCTGGGGACGGCGCTAAAAGAAGTAAAAAATACCCACTCTTCACTCCCATTCTTGATTGCTTGACCCTTCTCATCAACCCAATTTCGTGCTTTATCATTCAGAAAAGGGTTAATCCAATCTCTTAGTAGAGCACAGACAGCCTGTTGGTCTACACTCGTGGGTGTTGTCATAAGGTACGCCTCCTGGGTTTGTCAATATTTCGTTTCAAAACCGTGTTTATTTGCTCTGTGTTTCAGACTTCGCTGATTTATGGCATGAACACAACTCGAGTGATGTACATGAACACACGGGCCGAGTTTCATTCATTGCGTAGGTCAAAAGATAGCACTTACTGAGCCAAAGAGTCCTTAAATAATCATCCAATAAAGATGCACTTGGCTCTTGAATGGTACTAACTTTGCCCATACGTCGAGCTCAAGTACAGATCACACCAAGGTAACCTTTTATCGTTCTAAAAATACGGATGCAAACAGCCGATACAAGGCATGCAATACGCTTACTAAGGTATGGTTTTTAGCGATATAATCTTTGCACTTTGTACGCACGATTATATCGCCTAGTGACGGCGTCGTTTGCGAGGGTATCCCCTAAATAAAATAAAATCAACTACTACTATGGCAGATGTAAACGGCCTGGATCAGGCTCAAATCACAGAAATCACAGAACCAGTAAAAGAATTTATCCTGGAGACTTTCCTTCCTGGAGAAGACCCAAGCGCTTTGGAATATGATACACCGCTGATTTCTGGTGGCATTATCGATTCTATTTCTACGTTAAAGTTGGTGACGTACCTCGAAGAAGAGTTTGATATCAAGGTTCAAGCGAATGAGATGAATGCTGACAACCTGGATACTCTCTCAGAAATCACCACGTTTGTAATTTCAAAACAATAAGCCTGTCTCCAAGGAGGCTACATCCACATTTCTAAATGGCAGATCCTACACCGACCCTACATCAACTTCTTGTAGAGTCCGCTCATAGATTGCCGGATCAGACCGCTGTAGTAGATCCGGAGCGGAATAAACATATATCGTATGCTGACTTTGACGCACTAACGACGCAGATACAAGAACACCTCCGTGACGCAGGTGTTGTTTCTGGCGATCGCGTGGGTGTCTATGTCCCTAAATCGATTGGCTCCATATCAGCGATCTTTGGTATTCTCAAAGCGGATGCTGCATATATCCCGGTAGATCCAACGGCTCCAGCCAGCCGGAATGCATTTATCTTCCAGGATTGTACAGTTCGATGCTTCATTGTCGATTCCACGTTGTTAGATGGCATTCAAGCTGAATTTGACGATACATATACGCTGGAAGCATCCCGGCTTGAATTCGCAGATTCTTATGGCATCGAGCTTTCGATGGTCAAAGTGACCTTGAATAATGGGGACGTGCAGAATCCGCCGGTAGAAAACCTGGCGTATATCCTGTATACCTCAGGCTCAACCGGAAAGCCGAAGGGGGTTATGCACACCCATGAGAGCGGATTGAGCTTTGTAAATTGGTGCGCTGAAACGGTCGGTTTCTCTGAGAAAGACACGTTTTCTTCGCACGCACCCTTCCATTTCGACCTGTCGATTCTGGATATTTACGTGCCCATCAAGCACGGCTCAACGCTTGTGCTGATCGGAGAGAGCCTGGGTAAACAGCCAGCACGCCTTGCACCCGTCATTGCTGAGCATGAAATCACCGTGTGGTACTCAACGCCTTCTATACTCCGGCTTTTAGTTGAGTATGGCGAATTGGACAACCACGATTACTCTCAGGTGCGGGTCGTCTTCTTTGCCGGCGAAGTGTTCCCAATCAAGCACTTGCGCGCGCTCAAAGAAAAGTGGCCGCATCCACGGTATTTGAATCTGTACGGGCCAACGGAGACCAACGTTTGTACGTATTACGAGTTACCATCGGAAATTCCAGATTCGCAGGTTGATCCGTTCCCAATTGGTCCTGTTTGCGAAAACGACAAGGCCCTGGTCCTGAACGGCGACTCCACAGCGGTCGAAAAAGGCGAAGAAGGCGAATTGTTGATCACCGGTGGGTCGGTCATGCACGGATACTGGAATCTTCCAGAGCGGTCAGCAGAAGCGTATTTTGTCGACGATGAAGGTGTAAAGTGGTACCGCACTGGAGATGTAGTCAAAGAATCTCCAGAAGACGGCTTTATCTTCGTTGGCCGGCGGGACCGCATGGTGAAACGCCGTGGATACCGCGTTGAATTGGGTGAAATTGAAGCGGCTTTATACCGCCATCCTGATGTCAAAGAGGCCGCTGTTATCGCGATTCCTCACGAAGAGAAAGGCATTTTGGTTAAAGCGTTCTTGAGCATAGCAGAAGGAGGATCCAAATCCTTGATTGCTATGAAAAAGTTCTGCTCGGAGAACCTGCCTCTCTATATGGTACCGGATAATTTCTCGTTCCAACCAGCTCTCCCTAAAACATCGACGGACAAGATTAATTACCAGGCACTCAAAACAATCGACTGATGGAATTTAAACTTACCAGAGAGCAAAAACGGTTGCGCAAGGATGTACTTTGCTTTGCCAAAGAACACCTGTTTGACGCCTCTGAGAATGGAAACGGAAGTGTTGCTTTTTCGAGAGATGTCTGGAAAAAGTGCGGTGAGTTGAAAATCACAGGGCTTCATGTGCCAGATACACATGGTGGCCTGGGTTATGATTCTACCGACACCGGCCTGGCCCTTGAAGGGCTTGGAGCTGGAGGTGCAGGTGGAGGCATGATCACGAGCCTTTCCGCACATTTGTTTTCCGTAGTTTCACCTCTTCTGCATTTCGGCAGCGATGCCCAGAAGAATGCGTACTTGACCTCGCTCGCGGATGGAACCCGCATGGGAGCAAGTGCAATGACGGAAGACAAAACAGGCACCTGGTCCGATGACCTGGCTACTGTAGCTGAAAAAGACGGAGACTCTTTCGTTTTAACGGGACAAAAATCCTTTTCGATTAATGCCCCTGAAGCAGATCTTTTCCTGGTATATGCCAAAACAAATTCGGGTGGAGTAGGCAACGGTATAACCTGCTTCATCGTCCCAAAGGACGCTTCTGGCTTAGACGTCGTACCCCTTGAGAAATCAATGGGCGCTTCGGACACACCGGTTGGACGTGTGCATCTCAACGAGGTACGCGTCCCTGAAAGCGCCATTCTGGGTGGCGTAGATGAAGGCAAGAAGGTTTTTGAATGGGCTGCTACGTGGGAGCGAGGCATGCTGGGATCGGTGTATGTGGGCTGGCTCGACAACCTGGTAGAGATGTGTATTAAAGAAGCCAGAACCCGAAAACAAGGCAAACTGCCCATCGGAAAACACCAGTCGGTTTCCCATAAAGTTACCGACATGAAGATTAACCTGGAAGTTTCTCGTCTGCTTAGCCGAAAGGCGGCATGGAGCCTCTCACAAGAACAGGCCGACGATGCAAGTGCCCCCATCTCTAAACTTTTTGCAAGCGAATCTGTGCTGCAAAGCGCGCTGGATGCCGTACACGTTTTTGGCGATTACAGCATTCTAAAAGAATTCCAGCTAAACGCCACTCTCCAGGACGCATTGGAAAGCAATTTCCTGGGCGGTGGTGCGCAAGCGCAGCGGAGAGCTATTGTCAAAGCCCTGGGGCTTTGACAAGTTCAAGGTTCAAGGTTCAAAGTTCAAGGTTTCTCAACCATCAACGTTGAACCTTGAACGTTGAACCTTGAACTAAAAGCATTTCGCAGTAAGCGAAATGCTTAATTGCCTTGCGCCATTTACTGACGCACAAGTTGTGCCGATATATACAGTGATTCCCCCCATCCTGTCGCTATACTTCAACCTGTTCGAAAATACAGCCTGTTGTTTAAGGCTAGTACCCCCCTGCGAAATTTTCAAGGTCGATGACTACTACTGACGACTCCATAAATCCGCCTACATTTCTAGATCGCATCAGAGAAGAAGGCTTTCGCTTCCTTGTTGTTGCGGTCCAGCTTGCGTTGGTCATGTACGCCATACGCATCTATGCATTGGAGGATGGGTTTGGTTTTCAGACTATCCTACCTCTTATTTTCGGAGGCTTCCTCGTCCATTCATGGCTACCCATGAAATGGCGTTTGCCCTTTTTTGTCGGCCTTACACTGGCCGCTATTTGGATTCTATTCGGATGGATTGCGGGGAGTTGGCTGATAGCCATTGGCCTTGCCCTTATAGGAATATGCCACTTGCCTATTCCTAAATGGATTCGGGTCTCCTTCATCGTAGTGGCATCAGCGGTTCTGATTGCGTTCAGAGCAGCCTGGATCGAAACGTCCTGGTCGCCAGCGATCATTGCTATTCTAGGCTCGATGTTCATGTTCAGGCTCGCCCTGTATCTCTACGACATGGACAATGAAAAGAAAAAGGCCTCGCTCTGGGAGCGGCTCGCTTATTTCTTCATGCTGCCAAACACGGTCTTCCCGTTTTACCCGATCGTTGATTACATCATTTTCAGGCGCTCTTATTACAACAAGGACGCGATCACGATCTACCAAAAGGGCGTGTTATGGATGCTGCGCGGCGCCATTCACCTGATTTTGTACCGGGTTGTTTATTACTACTATACACCCGCTGTTGAAGAGGTCCAAGGCCTTGAAGGGGTAATTCTGTTTATCATCTCAGCGTACATGTTGTACCTGAGAGTGAGCGGCCTATTCCACCTGATTATCGGCATCATGTGCCTCTTCGGATTCAATCTTCCCGAGACGCACAAACACTACTTCCTCGCATCGAGCTTTAACGACTATTGGCGCCGAATCAATATCTATTGGAAGGACTTCATGATGAAGCTCTTCTTCTACCCGGTGTATATGCGCACCCGAAACTGGGGCCCTGTTAACGCACTGGTATTCAGCACGTTGATAGTATTCGCCTTCACCTGGCTACTGCACTCGTATCAGTGGTTCTGGCTGCAAGGAGACTTCCCGCTGACGACGGTAGACGGCGTCTATTGGGGTGTGCTCGGTGTCTTTGTTGCGATCAACTCTGTATGGGAAACCAAGGCCGGCAAGAAAAAGCAGCTCACGAAGAAGTGGAACTGGGGTACATCGCTTGGATTGACCTTCAAAGTTGTTGCGACTTTCATATTCCTGAGCATCATGTGGTCGTTCTGGTCCAGCGAAAGTGTCAATGAGTGGTGGATCGTGATGAGCGCTGCAGCAGACAGCAGCATTACCTCATGGCTCTGGCTTGGTGCTGGTTTAGGCGCATTGTACATCGTGCTGGTAGCAAAGGAATGGCTAGAGGCACGGGGCATCCACATCTTCTTTGACGAAACCAAGCTGAAATTCCAGGAAGTCGTAAGCCGCACAACCATGATGGCTGTTGTAGTGATCGCCCTTGGTACTCCTCAAATCCAGAACTACTTCGGGCCTGAACGGGGAGAACTTCTAGCCTCATTGCAAGAAACCAGGCTGAATGCCCGGGACCAGGCACAGCTTGAGCGTGGATACTACGAGAACTTGCTAGCCAACAACAGTGTCACCAGCGGCCTGTTCGGCAAGGACACACAGAAGCCCGCGGGATGGGTGGGCATCTACGAAACCGATGCAGTGAAGCTGCGCGATGATGAACGGTTATGGGAGCTATTGCCCGACGTAGACATCATGTTCAAAAACGCCCGCCTCCGCACCAATCGCTGGGGCATGCGGGATCAAGATTACGCCCTTACCAAACCAGAAGGAACGTACCGCGTCGCTGTATTAGGGGCATCATATGTGATGGGTGCCGGCGTCGAAAACAACGAGACCTTTGAGTCTATCATCGAAGAGCGGCTGAATGAGAAAGTTGATACGTCCAACGTGACGCAGTATGAATTACTGAACTTCTCAGTCGGCGGATACGGACTCATCCAGCAGG
>JAHQVL010000071.1 GCA_019634345.1 Rhodothermaceae bacterium | reverse complement strand
TAAGGTCGAGGTAGCCGTTTTTGTCGTAATCGATCCAGGCAGCCCCGGTGCCGATGACCATGCCGGCCCATCCTTCGGCCAGGCGATGCCTTTGGGTAAGTCCAACTTGTTCGGTTACATCTGAGAATAAGGTGGTTGACTCTGCAGGTTCAACGATTGAGAGCCGTTGGTTGATACCAATATCTGTCAGGGTTTGTGTTTGCCCTGATGGCCAGCGGATTTCAAGAGAGGAAATAGCCTCATCCTGACCAAGGCCGAAATAAGCGGCAAGGTCATCACTACCGCCCAGGTTGGATCCACTTCGTGTTTCCCAGTATTGGGTGCCTGATTCGCTAGTGAGCGTGAGGCGTGCGCCAATGGCTGACTTATTGCTGTAGGGTGGGCCAGCTCCTTCGAGATCTACGATGAGCCAGTTATTGTCCGTTTGCTGCTCGTTACGGTAGAGGTAGACCTTTTCATTGTTATTGACCAATAGAAGGTCCGGATCACCATCCTGGTCGTAATCTCCGGTGACAAACGTGCGGCTGCGCAAAGGACTGTCCAGGCCACTTTCGCTGGATTGATCAGAGAATGTACCGTCTCCGTTATTATGGAAGAATAGATTGCGTTGCGGGTGCACTTCAGTATCTTGATGTACAAACACAACCCCAGCTGCCAGGTAGATGTCCTGCCATCCATCAAGGTCGGCATCCAGGAAGCTCGTTCCCCAGGACCAAAGGTCGACGCCATCAGGATCTACAGCAAGGACGCCAGCTTCCTCAGCTACATTGTCAAAGTATGCATGATCATTGCGGAAGAGGATAGTTTTTTCGCCGATGTTGGAGACGTAATAATCCATCCATCCATCCCGGTTATAGTCGCCAATGGCGATGCCCATCCCGTTGATGCATGCGCTAAATCGTCTTGGAAAACCTAATTCTTTGAAGGTCCAGTTGAGTGGGTCCGTACCCCCACCGTTTTGGAAAAGCCTAAAGTTTGAGCTGTTGTTTTGGAAGCCACAATCGTTGACAAGAAGGATGTCCAGGTCGCCATCGTTGTCAAAGTCACTCCAGGCGCCGATAAATCCAAAACCGTCGATAAGGCGGTCAGTCAACAGGTAGGAGACATCGATAAATTCTTTCCCTTCGTTGTTGTAAAAGAGTTTGTCCTTTTTGTCCGATTGCCCGGTGTGAATGTTATTATGATGGGAGACATAAAGGTCTAAATACCCATCGTTATTATAGTCTCCCCAAGAAGCAGATGTACCTCGTGCGGTCATTTTGCCTTTGAGTCCAACGTGCTCTGTTACATCGACAAAGCCGTTGCCCTGGTTGTTTTTGAGCAAGACGTCATCGTCCGAATTAGCCAGGTAGATATCCGTCCATCCGTCATTGTCGTAATCTGCAATAGCCACGGCGGCTCCAATATGGGTAGAGTCCTGGGCATTAAATGGGCCTGCAACCTCATAGAAAAAGCCAGATCCATCGTTACGATACAGCTGATTAGCGCCTAGTCCTTGAGAAATGTAGAGATCCAGGTCGTTGTCTTTGTCAAAGTCAAACCAGGCAGCACCTGTACCCACGCCCATGCCTGTCCAATCAGTACCGCTTTGGTGGGTAAACGCAATGCCGGCTTCATCAGTCGCATCACTGAACTGGATTGATTGAGCGAACGACGATAGGGAGAATGACAGGAACAGCAGGCAAAAAAGGGGGAGATGGGTGATTCTTGTGGTAGACAGAGGCATTGTCATTCTTATTAAATACGATCAAATAAATTCTAGAGAATTGATGTGATCGGTTTCGAGTTGTGGGTTTAAACTAGTAACCAACCCGAAACTCGAAACCCGGAACCAACCAAATAAACCGTCGGGTTTATTTGGTTATATTTAAAAGGCTGGCACCCAAGATAAGGTGCCAGCCTTTTTAAATACAATCCATTAAGCAATCGCTATTACTTAAGGAGAACCATTTTGCGGACTTCAAACTGATCGCCTGCTTCGAGACGGTAGAAGTAGATACCGCTCGTCATACCAGAGGCATCAAAGGTAACCTGGTAGCGAGAAGGCTGTAGGTTGCCATCAACCAGTGTAGCTACTTCCTGCCCGAGAAGGTTGTATACCTTCAGAGTGGCTGTAGTGGCTACCGAAACGTCAAATTCGATTGTCGTTGTTGGGTTGAATGGGTTTGGATAGTTTTGATCCAGGGAGAATGACTGTGGCAGTTCTCCATCTTCAGCTACGATTTCCTCAATGCTTACACGGTTGATTACTGGACCTTCGGTAACTTCCAGGCGCCAGCCCATGTTAGAGGTATTGAACCAAAGATCACCAGCCGTACCAAAGCGAAGGAAGTCATTTCCACCTTCTGTTGGGTCTTTACTGATCCGGTCATCGTCTGTCATGTCAACATCGAAAGGAATGACAGCGCCTTCAGATGGTGTGAAGAGTGGCCATTCTACCATAGAAAGTGTATTGGACGTATCCGCTACCAGTTGCCCAGCGAGGGAAGAGAAAGGTACTTTCCATTCAATATTGTACGTATCACCTTCTTCAGAGAAAAGGATAGCTACTTCGTTGTCAGGAATATCTACGCCGAGGTATCCATAGTTATGGTTAACAACTTCATCACCCGAAGCATAGAACGCTCCATTATCCAATGTTGTACCATAGGCCTGAACATGAACACCGATCTGGTAATCAGGACCCAATGTAGCGTTTGCTGAATCAGCAGAGATATCATCCCATCCTGGACGAACACGGTAGTGGCGGCCTCCGCCTAACGTGTCACCTGTTGCAGGGTCAATGATATTGATCGTGCCATTATGCGGAGACGCTGGAAGGTCCATGATGTCATAGAGACCTAAGTATAGAGCCAAGTGCTCTGTGTTAAATACGACGCTAGAAGATGAATCTGGAAGCTCATAGAGTACTGGGAGGTCATCTCTTACTTTAGCCGCAACGTACATGTTGTCATTGTCCATTCGGATGGAGACAAATCCACTAAAGTCATCGGGGCCTGAGAGGAACTCGTCATTGTTTGCATCGGTGTCGATGTAAATACCAGCAGGAGTATCCTGGCTGACACCAACAAAGTGTGCTTCTCTCCAGTCACTGAGGTCACCATCAATCTCGATGTCATCCGCCCCATTTGGTGAGTAGAGGCCGAACATGTAGTTAGCTCGTCCGATAGTAGCTGCATCACGAACGTGACCGCGTCCTGACATACGGAAGGAGTTTAACCAGAGTGCACCTTCTGTACCATAACGAAGGAAGTCATTGCCACCTGTTCCGAGATCTTTGCTGATACGGTCGTCATCAGTAAGGTCGATATCGAAAGGAATAACGTCGCCGTCTGTTGGCGTATACAATGGCCATTCAACGCGAGAAAGTGTATTGGTTGTGTCGGTAACCAGTTGCCCTGCAAGTGAGGCAAAAGGTACTTTCCACTCAGCAAAGTAAGTAGTGCCATCTTCGTCAAGCAAGATTGCAACTTCTGTATTTGCGATATCTACACCGAGATAGCCATAGTTATGGTTAACAACGTCGTCACCTTCTGCATAGAACGCGCCGTTGTCAAGTTCTGTACCATAGGTTTGGAGATGGACACCAATCTGGTAATCAGCACCGAGTGTAGATTCTGAATCATCAGTTCCAGGCCCAACACGATATGTACGGCCACCGCCTAGCGTATCACCTGTTGCTGAGTCAATGATGTTGATCGTTTCAGAGTGTGGAGACTCATTCAGATCGCCAATGTCATAAAGGCCTAGGTAGAAGCCCATATGCTCTGTATTGAAGAGATTGCTGGATAAAGAGTCCGGACGATCATAGATAAGAGGGAGATCGTCTCTGATTTTAGCGGCAAAATACATGTTGTCCATGTCCATTTTCATGGCAATGTATCCGCTGAAGTCATCAGGGCCGGATAAGAATTCTTCATTTTCGCCGTCAGTGTCAATGTACAGGCCGTGTGGCATGTCCTGACTCATGAAGATAAACTGGGCGTCCGTCCAGTCGCTTGCATCACCATCAATAGTCACTTCCTGACCATTGAGTGTAATTACATACATATTGGATGTGGTTTGTGCGTAAGCGACGTTCACTAGCACTAGCATGACCAATAATGCCAAGAGCGAGTTAGCAAGTTTCATAAGGTTTTCTGGTGTTTTATTGATGTGAAACCGGGTGGTTTTCAGGGATGTAATTTTCCGCTTAGACAGAAACAGGCGGAAAATTGTCATTACAAGTCAGAATGCTATAACAATTTGATAACAAATACAAGTCATTACGGACCTTTCTTGCTTGACTGTCCTGAATCACCACTCTGGCAACTAATTCAGAATTGAAAAAAGAGTTGTAGAAGATTGATGTGCTTGTCTAATTGACAAAAGATATGTGCCGCTTCCTACTGGAAGGCCATTCTCGTTGTTTCCATCCCAGGTTAAGTGCTGCTCTTGTGTGTTAGGTAGTGTACTGAATGTCTTTATTGTGCGGCCGAGCATATCGATAATGGTCACTTCAGATGGAATTCCTGGTTGTGTATCAAACTCAATAGTGATCCTTCCACGAGAAGGATTGGGATAGACCGATGCGTTCGTAAGAAGTGACGTTACAGGAGTTTCTGGTGATTCAGTATTCGTATTGTCAACCTGAACGGGAGCTACTCTATAAATGACGCCGGTATTGGCTGTCCCATTGCCAAAGCCGCCCTGGGGAGAGATGTCAGATATATACAACGCATCTTCTGTTGCGAGCAATCCATCTAGATGACCCACATCGGGGAGTTCATTGCTGATGATATGGAAGTATTCGAAGGTTTCAAGATCCACATACACAAGCGGATTCTCCTCGTTTTCAATCCCACCTAGGAAAAATTTCCCGTGAAACGTCACAAAGACCCCATTGTTGAGTCCGGCTGGAAACGAGGAGGGGGCAAGGGCAATGTCGTTAGGTCCCTCACTTTCCGATCCTGTCATGGGGTCGGGTAGAGGTTGAAACGAAACGAGTGGAAATATACCTGCTGACCCTACCTGCTCCTGGGTTCTATACGCTTCAAACGTGGACGGAAACCCAAAATCCTGAATAGAACTTCCAATGTCAGTTGCGACAAGCAGATTAAGCTCATCAGCACTGTGGGGTTCGTTGGGATCCATCAAACCGTCAATCCCATTTTCTGCTATATACATATCGCCTGTATCAGGATGAAAAATCAGGCCTGTGGCATTTCGGAGGCCGGTGGCGATCAATTCAACCTCCGAGGCAGAAATCGTCGTGCCATCGTCTGCAATTCGTATGCGATGGATGGCATCGCCGACAAGAGTGGCTGAGACGCCAATCGAACTCGTCAATTCCAGTGTACGAGTGGTGATAGCAAAGTTTTCAGACGAGCCCAACTGGAAGTACAGGTCAATACTGTTTTCTATACCCGGAGTAGGCTGAGCTGCCAATGTAGAGTGGGGGTGTAGCCAGCCTCCAGCGTACGTAATGGTGATATCCCCCAGATAGTCAAGAGAGGAGGTCGGCGAATCGGCGAACCTGTAGATGGAAATCGGCTTTCCTTGGCCCGTAGTAAAGACCAGTTCTCCCGCAGTGCGAACAGTGGTGAGCGCTCCACCAGGGACGGATTCTACCAGGACGGTTTCCTCATCTGCAATCCCATCTCCATTCGTGTCAGCAAGACGAATAAGTTCACCATTGGCGCTTCCGAAGAATGTAGTGCCATTGCTGACAGCTGCCAGGATAGATCCGTCCTCCAACTCAGCCATGCCGAGCGGATAGTTGAGGCCATCTGCAAATACTGTAATGTCAAAGTCCTCAGGATTTACCCGGGCGTCGCCACCGAGTTCGATTTGAGCGTACGCATATTGAGGAATACACGTAATCAATACAACGAGTAGAAGCCAAATGCGGGTCATCGAATAAGTACCATGGAGTGAGCAGATGAAAAGCGATCGGTTTGTAACCGATAGAAATAGATGCCAGGAGATAGCAGATTCCCGTCAAAGGTAACGACATGATCTCCGGCCTCGTATACGACATGATCAACGAGGCGTTCAATTTCTCGCCCGAGAAGATCGTAGACGGTTATTGAAACGGTAGCTGGTTGGGCGAGGTTAAAGGGAATCGATGTGGATTGGCTGAAGGGATTGGGGTAATTGCGTTGTAAGGTGTGCTCTTCGGTGAAGGGAAGCTCTTGATCTGTAGAGGTAAAGGAGACCTCAATAGACAGGTCCGGAGACTCTGCTCGGTCGACCATAAGCATGGTTGCGTCTATATAAGTGGGTTCAGTGCTTTGTTCGCTCGTAAAGTAGATCATATCGAAGCGATCACCCGCATCCATGTATACCGACCCGAGCTGAACCCACCCCGTACTGTTTGGTCTGCTTAATGAATAGGCGCCATCTCGAACGATGCGAGGCGTGTTGTAGGAAAAGTATAAGGTGTCGGCCGTTGTACCTACCGCCTCCGGGGGAATGTACGTGAATACATTATAGGTAGCGCTAAACGGAGCGAGCACCTCAAGCTCAAACCGGCTCTGAGCACCTGGTGCCGCAACCTGAGGAGAAGTCCGGTAGCCGGCACTAGTTGTGTCCGGCTGCCAGTCACCTGACAATGAAATAGCTGGGTCATCGGGTAATACGATAAGGGGATCCGGGCGCCACAGTTGGTCTCGTGTAGGCATGATCGCCGGCTCGGTGTAAAACTCAGCGAGGAGGGAGTCCCCAAGAAAGCTGTTTTGCTCTCTCAGGCCTTCATAAAAGAAGAACACTTCTCCTCCTCCATCATAATTTCGATTGAACCGCATCATGTCGGCTATTTGTCCAGGCGGGTTAAACCGGCTGCCGGCTTTGACAATCAGTCCTGGGGAGATGAGAATTTCTTGAGACGGATCCACATAACCCGTTGTTGTACCCGATTCACTCCCCCAAAGCCGGCGGATTTCGTTTTGGTAAGAGGTGAGATCCCACCGGTATACCTGAGGGTGCACGATATCTACGTAGCCGGAGTCGACCCATGCCGGCCAGTCCTGCAAGTAGTTCTGCCTGCTCCATGGCCAGACGGAAGGGGACATGGAGACCGTCAGGTTGGGGGCGTGCTCTTTGATCATCCGGTACAGCTTGCCGCCGAAGTTCGTCAGTTTGTTGGAGCGCCATTGGATCCAGGTGGGGTCGATGTTGATGGGTGTTGGATCGCGCCCGTTTTCATCGCGGTAGAGGGCCTTGGTAACTTCGCTGTATCCGCCTTCGACAGGCATGGCTGGTAATCGATCATCCCCCTGAACGCCGTCTACGTCGTAGGTTTCGATCACTTCTCTAAACAGGCTCAGCATAAAATCCTGCACCTCGGGGTGCAGAGGGTTCATCCAATCGAATCCGTTACGTACCACCAGCTTCCCTTCATTGTCGATGGCGGCCCACTCCGGTTTAGCACTGAGGATATGGCCTCCGTTTTGGGAGAAGGAGGTCGCAAAGCCGTACTCAAACCAGGGAATAACTTCCATGCCGTTTCGGTGGGCTTCAACGATCAGTTCCGCAAGGGGGTCTCGATTCTGATTGGCAAAGAAAGGGTCTTGGGGCAGGCCAAAAAGAGAATCCATAGTAGCGCTGGGGTACAGGGTATAGCCTTTATTCCATACGACCGGATAAACTACATTAAACCCACGCGATGCCAGGTAATCCATCGCTTCTGCGATACTGAACTTGCTATTCAGTATGTCACTGTCCACATTCGTTATCCAAACCCCTCTAACCTCTTGTTTGTACGCTGTGTTTTGTGCGTTTACCGCATTAAACAACGAGATCAGGCAAACAAGGTGGCACCAACAAAGAATCCATTTGCTTTTGTGGTGAAAAAATTTTTCATTCACTGCTTATGTTTCACTCCTATCAAGTTGTAAAAAGACGGCAAGACCCATTGAGAATATATCAATTCTACCTCATTGTTTGTTTGCTTATTGTTTCGCCCGTTTATGCAGATGATGCCCTTCATTTAGGAGATACCGGAAAAATTGCAGGCCGTGTTGTCGATGCTGTGACTGGAGAAGCACTTATCGGTGTCAACGTGATATTGAGTTCGGATGGAAGCGATACGATCACGGGTACCGTCACAGATAGCGATGGTTATTATTCGATGATCAAGATCAAGCCGGGTACCTACCAGGTTATTTTCTCGTACATCGGGTATCAAACGCAACGGACGGAGAATGTAAAGGTCATTGTAGATAGAACGACGACAATCGATGTTCAACTGGCGGAGGCCGTGATTGAAGGAGAAGAGGTGATCGTTACAGCTGAGAGGCCTCTGATTGAATTTGACAGAACCACAACGACCTCCGTTGTTGATTCTGAACAGCTTGAGGCATTGCCAGTAGTTGGTATCGAAGAGGTGATTAACCTGCAAGCAGGTGTAGTGGATGGCCACTTTCGCGGTGGACGCATCGGAGAGGTGTCCTACATGGTGAATGGTGTACCGATTAATAACGCGTTTTCCAATACCGCTGCCTTTACCGTTGAGCAGAATATGATAGAGAGTTTGGAAGTGATCAGCGGGGTGTTTAATGCAGAATACGGGCAGGCTTTATCTGGCGTTGTTAATATCGTCACCAAGGATGTGCCGTCGAAATGGACGGGTTCATTGCTGGGATATACGGGAAGCATTGTGAGCAATAGGGAATTGGAATTTGTAGAGCGAATTCAACCGGGAGGAGCTGGGCTTTCCTCTGATGCCTTTGCGTCCACCTTTGTACCCTATACGGAAGCAGCCAGCCTGATAGGGCGCCAGGATGCCCAGTTGAATTTGGGCGGACCCTTAATCAAAGACAAGCTTGGTATCCGTCTAACAGGCCGGTTCTTTTACAATGAAGGCGATGCCATCGGCCGCCGGCTCTTTTCTCCGGCAGACTCCTCCCAGAACCTGAACAGCGGGCGAGACCCGTCAACCTGGATCCTGCAATCCACGGGCGACCAATCGTTTGTGCCTTCAAGAAACTGGCGATATTCCTTTAATACAAGCCTTGTTTACAAGATCTTCCCCAAACTCCAGCTTGACTATAACCTGTTCTTCCAACAATCAAGAGGCAGAGGATTCAACCAGGGACGAAAGTATGTCCCCGATGGAAATAACTGGAACTACGGATTAAGCGCCACGCATATTGCGGGCTTGCGATGGACGATCACGAACAACAGCTTTGCCACCTTGTCGTACAGCTATTTGCACGACAGGAGCGAAAGCCGATTGTACGACGTGCCCGACAATTTCGATGAGACGGGCGTTCTGGATCAGCGATATGTATCGCCCCAACTGGGGTCGCTGGCGGGGACAAACGGATTCCCTACAGGAGGAAACGACTTGTTCTCCAACAACCTGTTGACGACCACGCAAAGCGTTGTGCTTGATTTTACGTCGCAGATAAATCGAGCTCATCAAGTGAAAGCCGGTGTGTCGGCCCGCTTGCATGATATCGATAACGGCTCGTATGGCATTGAGGTCTCTTCTAGGACTGGGTTCGAGCCAGTGCCTTCTCCCGATCGTTTTGGGCGTGATACCCTGCAGACTAAACCCGTTGAGTTTGCTGCCTATGTGCAGGACAAAATGGAGTTTGGCAACCTGATTGTGAATGCGGGTGTTCGGCTGGACTACTTCGATCCGAAGTTTCTCATTCCCATCGACTGGACGCAGGCAGGGGAAGAGCTGATTCCCGATCTGGATAATCCAGGCGCCTTGCTCTCTAATAGAACCGATGCAGACATACGGTGGCAGGTGAGCCCGCGATTGGGTATTGCTTTCCCCATTTCAACGAATGGAGTGATCCGTTTTTCTGCCGGCCTCTTTTTCCAGATTCCCCCCTTCCAACGCCTCTACCTGAACCCCGAATACGAAGTGAACCCTGCGTCTACGTCTAACTCGTTTGGCAACGCAGGCATTAATCCTGAACGTACGCTTACGTTTGAAATTGGACTACAGCAAGGGATCACTGAGGCTCTGGGTGTTGAAGTTACCATGTTCTCCAAGGACGTCCGCAACCTGGTGGGGCAACAGGTAAACAGAGATGTTGAGACAACCAATTTCTCGGTCCGTTTGATTAATCGTGATGTGGGGACGATCCGTGGTGCGACCCTGTCCGTTTTTCAACGCCCGATCGGTATTCTTAGTTGGGATCTTGATTATACCCTTCAGTTTGCCGAGGGGACCTCCTCCGATCCTAACGAGGCGTTTCTCCGCTTCTCCGCCGGCTTGGAAGAAGTGCTTGGCCTTGTACGGTTAAATTGGGATCGCCGGCATGTGCTGACGAACAGCATTTCGGTGGTGCCGCAAGAGGGGCTTTCTATCGCACTCATTAATCGTTTCCAGACAGGTACCCCTTACACCACGGTGCGAAACTTCATCCGATCTTATATCGACAACAACGGGATTAAGCCTACCAGCTTTACGACGGACGTGCGCATGTTCTATAAGCCGCAGTTCCTGAAGTTTAGCCCTGAGATATTTATTCAGGTAGACAACCTGTTTGATACCTCTGCTCACGTGAACGTATTTACCGATACGGGCCGCGGCGATGAATCGGTATCTCTCGAACAGTTTAGGAGAAGCGGTACTCAAGTAGGCGGCGTAAATAGCCTGGACGAGTTCTTCTACAACTACTTTAATTTTACAGCCCCCCGCCGTATTACCCTGGGGCTTCAGTTTGACTTTTAAGCACTCAGAATATGATTCTGAGAGCGTTTCGTGTTCCGGGTTTGCCCATCTAGATTATTATGAGAGTAAAGGTTTTATACATTTTTTTACTACTTCTCTTTTTCCCAGTCTATGCCGTGTTGGGGCAGGAAGGGTCGGCGATTCCGAAGGATTTTCGGGGTGAGGATGCATCGTTGGCGAGGGGGTTGTTGACGGGGAACTTGATTGAGTCGAATTTCAGAAACCAGGGAGAAGTGGCCCGTGTAGGGGATACGCCCTGGAGTAACTGGCCCCGTGGTGTCGGAAACAGGCATATTGATGGTATCGTGCCTCTTGCGATAGGAAGTGTACAAGGGCGAAGGGCGGAGTTTCCAGAGTTTTTTGGTGGAGCGCCAGATACTTTTCTGCATCCTGTTATCGTAAATATCAAAGACTTTGGGCGAAAAGTGGTTGATGATACCACGTGGGGATGGCTGCCGTTGCCGGGTTTCTTTAATGAGTTGCGCCGCGACCCCATTACTGGCTTGCGCGGGCCTACCCCGGCGATCAGTGATGATCCTACGTCCTGGCCGGAGTTCTGGCCGGATCGGCTCACCAATCCCGATGATCCAGGCTGGCCGGGATCCTGGAATGGGTTCTTTGGGAAGAACGTGTTTAATGCCGACCAGGAAGGCTACTTCGTCGTTGACGACCACTCTGACTTTGAATACCGTATCGACCCTGGAACGGGCCGGCCGAACAGCCCCTTTGGTGTATTCTATCCAGATGCCAACGACTTGACCGTTGGTGGGCTCGGGCTTCAAATGTCCATGCGCATTATGTCCTGGGGCAACGTGTTGGCTGAAGATGCCATGTTTATCCTGCATCGTGTGACCAACGTGGGTACCACCGAGTTGGATACGCTGTATTTTGCGCAAATGGTAGATTATGGGCTCGGTTGGGAAGAGGGTGATGAAAATGCTGCGTTTGACCCCGTGCTCGACGTTGCCTGGGGCTATGACCAGGATGGCATTGGTACCACTGCAACTGGGGGACGATATCAACTCGGCTATACGGGTATCGCTTATCTGGAAAGCCCTGTGCGCCGTGATGATGGGTTGGACAATGACGAGGATGGAGTTGCTGACGAAGGGCGGTTTTCTGGGCCAGGAATCCTGGTTGAAGGGCAGGATAACATCAGGGCATACGTCGAAGCCAACTATAACATTCAAGCCTTCGAAAACTTTAATGGTCCCCTCGAGAGCCGCCCCGCGTTTAACGTGGGCAGGTGGTGGACAGGCGATGAAAACCTGGATTGGGAATCCTTCCTGGATGAAAATGAAAATGGCCTGTTTGATCCGGATGAATTAATTAATGACGACCTCGGTATTGATGGGTTGGGTCCAAATGATCTGGATTATCCCGGACCCGATACCGGCGAGGCAGACGGCATCCCTTCTCCACGAGAACCTGATTTTGATCAGACGGATATCGATGAAGGGGATCAGATTGGATTAACGGGCTTTTCGCTCCTCGATAGAGGATTGTTTACCTCATCGGATAACATGAGGAACGACACGTGGCTGCATGAGCGTGTGTTGGAGGCGGAAGGCAATATCGTGTTGGGTGTAACGAGGCCTACATCGCTCGAAGCCACGGATATTGAACCCTGGATTACATTTACTTCTGGATTTACCAGCCTTACCCTTCAGCAGACGGACTTTTTCTCTACGG
>JAHQVL010000070.1 GCA_019634345.1 Rhodothermaceae bacterium | reverse complement strand
GCAGAGGTCCCTGTATATCTAACGTCTCTTCAATTTGTGGGTCAATCTGCATTGAAGGTTAGTACAGACGAATTGGATAAAACCATAGACCTAAATAAGACAAAAGAAGTTGTCGATGCGTTGAGTTTTAGGATCCCTGTTCACGTCAACGCTACAGCACGTCCCGACCGCCCGTATTTTTACCGGCCTTCTATCATTCAGAACCAGTATTCAACGGCTGGCGACGCGCCGGTATTCCTCCCTCATAGCCCTGCGTCCTTGAAGGCCCACGCCACGTATGAGGTTAACGGAGTGGAAGTGAACGTTGAACGTACGGTACGCATGCGCCGCTCTAATTTGCCTTACGGATATAAGTCTGAACCTCTAAGAATTTTGCCCAGAGTATCCGTTAACGCCTCGCCAGCTACTCGGATGATACCAGTTCAAAAGGGAGGTCGCTTTGAGGTAGAAGTAGAAGTGGTAAATAATGATGATTCTGGAACAGATGGTGTACTCTCTCTGCAACTACCTGAAGGGTGGCGTTCTTATCCAGATGTTCATTTGGTTCAATTTGCCTCTTCTGGCGAACGGGACATCTTTGTGTTCGAAGTCGAAGCGGGCGATTTGGCAGAACGGGTATACGATATTCACGTCGCCTGTGTAATCGACGATGTAGCCTATTCTGAAGGATACGAAAAGATTGAGCGTAACGAATTCGAGACCCAGTATCTGTATGAGTCAGCCATGATTCAAGTGAGGGGAGTAGATGTTGATATCGCAGAAAATCTAAACGTAGGCTATATTATGGGAGTGGGCGATGAAGTCCCATCTGGCATTCAACAATTGGGGGCTACGGTCGAGCTACTGGATGAACAAGATCTGGCGCGAGCCGAGTTATCTTCTTACGACGTCATAGTGGTCGGTACGCGCGGGTATGCTGTCCGAGATGACTTGTTGAACTACAACAATCGGTTAATGGATTATGCTCGAAATGGAGGGCATGTGGTCGTTCTGTATCAGACTCCGGAGTATCAACCCGAACATATGGCTCCATACACCGCATCCTTGCCTCGCAATGCGGAGGAAGTCTCTGAGCAGGATTCTCCAGTTACTGTACTTGAGCCAGACAACCCGGTATTCCATGCTCCCAATACAATTACAGAGAGCGACTTCGACGGGTGGGTAGAACAGAGAGGATCGAAGTTTTTCTCCACCTGGGATAGCAATTATACACCTCTGGTTGAGATGCATGATACAGGTCAACCTCCTCAGAAAGGAGCCTGGCTGACAGCTGCCGTCGGAGAAGGTCGTTTTACCTACTTTGCGCTCGCCATACATCGGCAAACACCATACGCTGTACCCGGCCCCTACAGGATTTTTGCGAATGTGTTGTCCCTGGGCCAGTAGATAGAATGAAAAAAGTTCAAAGCTCAAAACGGTTAATTAACTTCAACCTTTTGAACTTTGAACTTTGAACTTTGAATGTTGAACGTCTAGTTCATCATCGTCCCGCTTCCTTCAACCACGGCGTAGCCGGAGCGAGTCTTGTTCGTTCCTTTAACTCTGCCTTCAGATTTTAACTCTTCAAGGTACTTCCGGATTGTACCCGGAGACGCACCTACGTGTGCACTGAGCGCTTGCTTTGAATGGTTTGGATTTTCCATCAGCGCCCAGAGCAGCATTTCTTTGAGGCGTTCTTTCTTGTCAGACAGCGACGTTTGCGGACGGTCACTGGCAAGCGTTCCGTTTAGGGAACTGGTTTCGCCGCTTCCATTCTTTGCGTGCTGACCATTTTTGGCTGGAAGCGCACCGTTCTTCGATGCGTTAAGCTGGAACTGTGTTTGTTTTGATTCCAGTGCCATTTGGGCCTGGAATTTCTTGCGAGCAAGGTTGTCCTTAGCGTGCACACTTGCGAGCAGACGCTCACGCATTAATTTTACTTCGATAAGGGCTGCTTCGTGCTCGGCTTCTATTTTGGCTCGGGCTACTTCGGTTCCAAGTTCACGCGCATAGTTAGCCTGTGCGCTTTCCATGTTAAGCGCCTTAATAGCGTCTTTCTTGGCGAGCTGACGGCCTACACGACGCACGGCAAAACTACTGCGAATATCTCGTTCAGCCTTGCGCTGATTCTTCAAGACCTCATACACCCCAGCCTCATAGATACTCCTACAGATCATGACGAACAGTACGGCGCGGAAGGCCCATCCTGCTGCTCCTTCACCATGATTTAGGGCAAGAACGAGAAGAGCAAAGTAGATAACCAGCAATGTAATGGACCAGGCCAACTTCATTTGCATAGGAGCGCTATGCTGCGTGTCTATGGCGAGCCAGGATGCGATAAAGGCTCCCTCCACAAGAATGAGCGCTCCGACTTTGATGACGGTTAACCAGGGTTGTTCAATGTTGCTGAACGCCTCGTCTGCAACTTCGATGGTTGCAGCGGACGTAACGACGACGCCAGCAAGCTTCATGAGCAGATCAATTACGCGTTGTGTCCAATAAAAATCGAACTTCTTCTTCATGATAGCGATAAAAACTATGTGAGTGTTTTAAGTGGGTTGACCAACTCTGAGAAGTTTTACAAGCCAATCCGAATAGTTGAAGAGGGGCGAACGTAAGGGGTAGATGCAAGAACGAATTTCAAGCAAGGTACTAGCAAAACGAGTTACGGAAGGTATCGGGACTTACAGTAACAAGGGGTAATCTACATAGTACTTTATGGATTCGTTACGATGCTTTTCCACGACAGAATGGCCGAGGAATCTTGACAGGTTCTGGAGCGATTATTCCAAGACTCTAGACTGAGAATAGAAGAATTCTGACCAGGGCTTATCGGTATCTCAATATCGCTATAAAAATAATGCTACCCAGTATAGTTATTCCTAGTGGCAGCATACCGGTTATAACCTGTGGTCGGGTGAGCTTATGGCGCGTCCTATACGTATACAAAAACTGACCAACGGCAAGGATGCCGGCTAAAAGTTGAAATCCCAAAAAAATGAGGGCGGCTTCGGCGGCTGGCACAAATCCTTCTCCCGGATATAAGGCGTACCGAGGGAGGAGAACGGATGCGCATTGTAGCAATAGGTAGAAAAATGTCAGTGCGTAAATACGCATAGCTTGCAGCCGGATAGTTATACGTTATTCGCGATTAAACGCAGCAATGTTGGTAGGTATACGCCAGATTATATCGGGGTCAATATAGGGATCATGATGCCTATACGATTCTGATAGCTCGATCTTCGTTTTCAGCAGTTCTCCAAAATTGTCGCCGTAAATATAACTGGTTTCTCCGGGCTCTGCGATAAGCATGAATTCAATAGGGCTTTCTGTCCAGAGTTTTTGCAGGGCTTTTGTATTTTCGATGTCTTTATCTATCGTAGCCTGTAGCTCTTGTTTAAATGCAGCTTTTTCTTCATCATTGTTTGAGCGCAAAAAGCCATGCACATTTTTAACCCAACTACAGAGATTGCGTAACGTTATGGACCATATTTTAGCAGCGCGAATTCGAATCTCCAAATCCAAAAATACATCTTTGGCGGGTTCTTTGGCGTCTTGAACGGAAGACTGTACAAACTGGAGTGCTTCTTCAAATTTTGGCTCTACGTATTTATCAATTGCAGCAGCCATATATGCGCCTGTTGATTCAGTGACCAATTCAAAAAGAACATCTTTTCCAAGATCATTCATGTTTGGATTATTGGCCATCGTAACCATAAAGCGTTCATAGTAGGCCCTCTCTTTAGCAGGAATGGCTTCAATGTCTGGCACGAAGGGCCGAATCCACAGTCTATACCACACAAATCCGAAGTTACTGAACAGCGGCACATAAGGCATATAGGAGAGAGCTGCTTCGGTCTTCTGCCAGGCTTGCACAAGTTGGTCTGCCGCAGTTGGACCTACCCATTTAGATGCCAGCTTAGGTAGATAGGTGTCAAGATCTAGCGAGGGATTGATTTGAAAGGCGCGTATGACTTCCGGGTTTGGCCAATACGGTGTTTTGTCAACATGAAGAAGCCCTCCAATTGCATTAATACGCCGCACACCCGTTTGATGCAGCGCATGGAGTTTTGAATAGAGCATTCGAGGATACGGAATGCCTAAGAGAGGCTCCATGTTGAACGTAGAACTGGGGGCGTAATGTAGGCTGGGATCTATACCTCTTGCCTGATAGGAATCAAGCTGTTCTTTTTCTTGTTCATCCATGTTCAGATGAAACATGGTGCCTGCAATGCCTTTGTTTTCGGGGAGGTTTGGATGGGCATAGGGTAAGTCATATCCATAAACCAGAAGAGAAGGCGTTTCGACGGTCAGGCCGTTGCCCATGCCCTGGAGGATCGTGTCATGCTCGGTCCTAAAAGATTCAATACGCAAGCTTACCTGGAAATCAGGGTTGGTCTCAGCCGCCGTATCATGTAAATGACGAAGCCATCGTATGGCGCTTTCGCCAGCAGCTTGTGCAATTTGTTCATGGGTTCGCCACTCTCGAATGATATAGGGGCCGCCGTTACGGCCTGCATACAGGGACGATGTATGCTCAAAACCAGACCCGCTGTCGTTTGTCCAGATTGAGAGATAGGCAAGATCTGGCACTTCCTTCATTATGTTTTGCATAAGCTCTCGATAGTGATCGCGAACGACAGGGTGATCCTGAGCCAGTGTATACCTCGGCATATGGGACCGCAAGGGATGATCAACACGGGCACCCCGGAGAGTGGGATACTGCTGGAAAAATCGTTCGGGAAGGGTTCTGGGTTCGAAGCAAAACATGCCCGGCTTTAATCCATAGCTGCGGCCGATGGCCGCAATTCGTTTCATGCGTTGAAGATTAGCCTGGAGAAGGGAAGGATCATATAGGCCCTGCGTCAAGGTTGAGTCCACAAATTGCATAAACCCTGCTCCATACGAGTAAAACTGGCTATAGTATTCCCCGGCGACTCGTGGTTCATACGCGAGGTGCGTTGCCAACCCATTGATCTCTAGGTGTGTGAATCCGTTTCGGGCCAACTGCTCGATGTACGTTTCATCGTTAAAGTACCTTGCTCTACGAGCAACCTGGTTCAGGCACGAATCAAAAAGCGGGCGATTCCATGCGAATCCAGACTGCAGAAAGAATCCTTCTTCTATCTGTTGGAGGTGTTCTTCTTGAAAGCAGTCTGGTGAATGAATCAGGGCATAAAGTAACGCGGGTTCTGATGATGCTAGAATTCCATCCCCATCTTTGCTTATTTTGATGTACGTCCAGGGCCGGCTAACATCGTGATAGGCTGGAAGGTGGCCTTTAGCGGATGAGGCCAGGCTTACAAACAATCCTTTCCCAGGACGGGATGCTGGTTTTGCTGTTTCAACCTCAAGAATATGGCTCAACGCTTCCGCCGCATTTTTTTCTACTTCTTGATAATCTTGTGGAAAAGAGATGCGGTTTACCTGCTTAAATACCTGGTCGAGCGAAGTCATATAGAAGTAGGCCTTTTGAGTGAATCTGAATTCGATGAATGAGACGTTGTTTCCTCCCATGAAGATACAGGGTAAACCACCCATCTTCCCAATAATAGATGTCCACACCCATCCAACCTTCGAAGGGAAGAATACGGAGAAGCAGGAGATAGATGAAATCGTTGAATATGGGAAGTCGCTGGGGGTAGAGCGAATGGTGGTATTGGGCGACGTCCTTCTATATGGCCGATTACCCGATGCAAGCCAGGTTCAGGAAATTAACAACAAAACAGCTGAGCTTCTGAATTGGTACCCCGACTATTTTATCGGCTTTTGCTTTTTGAACCCTCTCCTTGGTGAGTCCTTTGTTCAAGAAGAAACAGAACGATGCATCAAGGACAATGGCTTTGCTGGGATAAAGCTCGAAATCTGCAATAATGCGAGGGATGACTGCATGGAGCCTGTCATGACTCAAGCCACAGCATTGGATGTGCCTGTTCTGCAGCACTCAGCGGATCAGACCATTATTCAGGAGCGGGAATTTCATACAGACCCGGCAGATACAGCCTGGCTCGGACGCCAATACCCGGATGTGACTATCATTATGGCCCATCTAACCGCCTGTGGATACCGCGGGGTCAGGGAGATAGTCGATGTAGAGAATATTTGGGTAGATACCTCTTCCTATCAACCAGTGGCTGGAATGGTGGAATATGCAGTGCATCATCTAGGGGCTCATCGGGTGCTGTACGGATCAGATTTGGTTATTCGGGATTTGCCCGTTCAAATTGGACGCGTGCTGAGTGCTTCTATTTCAGATTCAGAGAAACAGCAGATCTTATACTCTAATACCGCACACATACTGGGGATCAACAGCGAAAGCCCATGATTGATATCAATGTATCATATGGCACCTGGCCGTTTCATTCAACGGGTTTTCAACACCTATCCGAGTTGGAAGATCATCTGAAAACGTGCGGTATTAACACGGCCCTGGTATCTCATATCGGTGCCGTGTGGAATCCGGATGTAGATGGATATAATCAGGCCGTGATCAACGCATGCTCGGATAGACCAGGACTGATTCCAATTCCTATCTTAAATCCGGCTTGGCCGGCACCGTTTAATGACTACCACAAGTCAGAGGCCTTTCCTGGTGTCCGCCTATACCCCTCTTATCACGGCTATTTGCTGAATGACCCAGTAATGGATACACTGGTTGAGTATGTATTGGAGCGAGGTCTCGTGCTCTTTATTCAGATGCGCCTTGAAGATGAACGCATGCAACACCCTTTGGCTCGAGTTGAAGCCGTGGATATTGAGGATATCCTTGCGTTGCATGTTCGATTTCCCAGGTTACAGATCGTTTGTTTGAATGCCTATCTGCCTGAAGTCAGGCGTATAGCTGCACAAAGCAATCGGATCGGGTTCGATACCGCCTTTTGCGAATGGTTCTTTACAATGGAATGTATGTTGGATGTGCTTCCACCAGAAAATATCTACTTGGGTACTCATTCGCCTTTTTTGTACACTCAGGCAGGCATTTTAAAGGTGACGCAGTCAAGGGTCGCTGATCCGATCAAAGCGCAAATTACTACTGGGAATGCTGTGCGTCTTTTAGGTCCTTCGGGCGCACATTCGTGATTGGATGCTTTCCTTTTATGTAGTTTTACGTACTTTATGGCGGAGTTACATGTTGTATGACGCTAATTACTCTACACGATCCTCATCACAATCCTACCTGGTGCCTTGAATACTCTTTCTCAAACAACTAAGAAAGTCCTCTTTGTTTATTTATTTGCTGTTCTGCTTTCTTCCTGTTCTATGTTTAGCCAGATTGGTGAAAATGCCGGTGATGGATTCGGTAAGGGCCTGACGCCCTACATTGAAACGATGGGAGAGGGGGCCATCAATGGCGTGAAAACGGGTATCGACAATGCGGAGTTTGATTTATTGATCGATTCTTTAGTGAGCCGCTTGAATGATTCGTTGGGAGTAGGCGTAGGCATTGTTCGGGAGGAAATGTTTGGGGATGCAACCGCGCAACGTGTTGCTGGTATTCGTGACACCCTCTTCGGAGATCGGACCCGTGCTCAACTGACACTCATGGTTAACGAGATCATGGAGGAATTAATCGGGGATCGCACGCGCAGGGAGTTAGGCGCTATAAGAGACGAGCTGTTGGGGGAAGCATTGCGGGCAAATCTCATGGGCATTCGAGATGAGTTAACCGGACCCGAAACTGAAGCCCGATTGGCTTCATTGGCCAGAACGTTTGTATACGAAGCCAGCAAGAGTTATGCGGATACCCTCAGGCCGCTTATTCGAGAAGACATCGAATACACGGCGATGGAAACGAAGGGGGTCCTCAGTTGGTTGCGGCGCAATATTCAGGGGATCATCTTTGCCTTTGGTGCGGTAGTCGCCGGCTTGATCGGTCTTATCTGGTACTTCCGACGAAGAAACAAGAAGTCCAATGAGCGGCGCGATAAAAACGAACGAATCGTTCAAATTCTTACTCGTGAAATCGAAGAACTTCGCCAGGTGAACCCGTCGCTCTACGAGGACATGACCGATCAAATTCAGAAGCAAACAGTGGGTGAGAACGTAGAGCAAGAGCTTAGAGAAATTCTGGGTAAACAGGGTATGATTCGGTAAGAATGTCTGGAATAGACTCGTTGAATTATCTCGATTACCTCGTGGTCCTTTTTTATGGACTGCTGGTAATTGGAGCCGGCTGGATTGTATCGCGATTCAACGAAAAGACCGACGATTATTTCAAAGGCGGCGGGCGCATCCCGTGGGGTTTGTCTGCGGTGTCTCTGTTCATCTCCGGCTTCTCTGCGTTTATGTTTGTCGGGGCAGCAGGGTTCACGTACCGTAATGGGACCTCGGCGATCATTCTATTCAGCCTTGCTGCGCCTGCCTACCTACTTGGCTTTTTTGTGTACGGCCGGCTTTGGCGCCGAACGCGCATCGATACCCCCCTGGAATTTCTAACACGTCGGTTTTCTGCCGGCACGACCTATCTCTATACGATTTTCTCTGTTGTCCCCAATGTGCTGGTACTCGGTATTTATATCTATACGTTATGCCTGTTTATTGCTACGGCGTTTGGGTTTCATGCGATTACGGTGGATATAGGGATAGCCGAGCTTTCAGGCATTCAGGCCTGTATGCTTGTTACCGGTGTAGTGTTGGTCATTTACACGCTCCTCGGCGGGTTATGGGCCGTGATGGTTACCGATGCACTGCAGTTTATCGTTCTCTTTGTAGCAACACTGGTCATCGTGCCTGTCGCCTACTTC
The DNA here is from genome assembly GCA_019634345.1 of Rhodothermaceae bacterium. Lineage (GTDB taxonomy): Bacteria > Bacteroidota > Rhodothermia > Rhodothermales > JAHQVL01 > JAHQVL01. Next base: position 922 of record JAHQVL010000070.1, on the reverse strand, counting down.
TTCTTGGGGGACGGCAGTGCAAGTGAGGGCGTTTCTCGACTTCTAAACGAAGCGCCTGAAGGGTTTCTCGGGTTTAACTTGCAAGATCGACCGTCCCTTTTTTGGGTAGCGTATTTGATCAACACCATTCTTGGATATAATGTCAACTGGCATATCGCCCAGCGTTATTACAGCGTACCTGATGAAAGAGACACGCGTAAAATGGCGCTCTGGTGTGCAGGGTTAAGTGTAGTGCTTCCCTTGTTCTGGATCTTGCCTGTTCTGGCTTCAAAAGTTTTGTATCCGGATTTAGCATCGATGTGGCCCGGCCTTGCTGAACCCACTGAAGCTGCATTTGTAACGCTGGCCTTGGATGTGTTGCCGCATGGTATGATCGGAGTTATTGTTGCAGCCATGTTTGCTGCTACGATGAGTTCTGCGGATACGTTGCTCAACTGGCTTTCTGCTGTGATCACTAAGGATGCGTATGTCCCTTTAAGTCAGCGAGCAGGGTGGGGCATGCCTTCTGAGAAGACACAACTTCGGGTTGGCCGGCTATGCGTTGCGCTGATGGGCATTATATCCATTCTGATTGCTTTGAATATGGAGAAGCTGGGAGGTGTGTTTGATGTCCACACAAAAGCAACATCGTTATACAGCGCTCCAATGTTTATCCCGGTTCTCCTTGGCCTGGTATTTACGCGTACTCCCTGGTGGTCAGGAATGCTTTCGTTCGTAGTGGGTGTTGTGTCAATTGTGAGTGTTAGCCTGATTATGAATCTTACACAGGGGTTACCGGCTAACTCATTCAACGCATTATTCCTGGATATTAATCTATCCGTGCTGGGATTAGAGGTCACGCGTTATGAATTGCAAATGCTAATAGGTACAGGAGCCAGCACCGCTTGTTTTTTTGCATCCATGCTAGTGAACAAACGTGCAG
>JAHQVL010000069.1 GCA_019634345.1 Rhodothermaceae bacterium | reverse complement strand
GAGGCGGTGAGGAGGAGGCAAAACAATAAGGGGTACTTATAACGTGAGACCATGGTTTTTTAAGTTCAAGGTTCAAAGTTCAAGGGTCAAAGTTGCTGATCCGTAGAAGTAAAAACCTTGAACCTTGAACTTTGAACCTTGAACTTAAAGTATCAGACTTCAGAAAATGCCTTAGACAACAGTTCAATGGTATGAGTGGGGTCGGCGTCGTTGGAGAGGATGACGATTCGGTATTGGAAGGTAGTGGATTCGCCTTTTTTGAGGCTGAAATTAAGTTCTTCGGCTCCTTTGCTGAATACTTTTTGTCCAAGTGGATTAGCAGCAAACAGTCCGTAACCACGCGCATGCCAATAGGTTGGGTAGCCTGGGTTCGACGGATGGTCAATGATGGCTACAGTTACATTTTCATCCTGAACGATGCCAGACAGAATCATCCAATTGGCTCGAGTGCCCCAAACGCCAGTGCCTGAGAGCCCTTCACTACTCAGGTATTGACCAGATACCCCTACATTATCCAACACCTCTTCTTCCATGGGCTTACCCATTTCATTGGTGAGCAGTAACGCTTCATCGGATGGGTGCTCAAGAGCACGAGTTACTCGAATAGCAAGCATGCCCTCTTTGTTATCCGTGAAGTTCACTTCTTCTTGTGGAGCAGTTAGCGTGGTGATTCTATCCACCATGCGCTTGTTGTCGCTTTTTTTGAAAGTGAACTGCGTAGTTTCAGTTAGAATGACTGAACCATCAGGTTTTAACCAGTCCATTTCAACTTCGAGAACCCCTCGATTCTCTCCACTTTCAGCTTTTAAAACCTTTCGGTGGACGATGGTACCTCTAGTGGGTTTTCGTTCTTCAGGAGTGGATTCAGAGTGGTTCCAGAAATCAAGCCCATTGACGTCTCCATAGTTTAGCCAATGGCCGACATGATGGGGATGGTCGACTCGTTCTCCTGCTCGTCGTTCGTAGGGATACCCGCGAGTGATGTCGATACCGCTGGCCGTTCGAAGGGGATACAACACCGGTTTCTTTAAACTACTCCCTTCTTCTGAAAACAAGTAAGAGGTAAATAGTGTGTCGTCTATAAACACATCAACGCGTTTTTTGTCTTCACGGTGAACCACCTGAACGCCTCCATTATTATCAGAGGGAGGGGTAGAAGCGTACGCAAAAGCTATCACCGCAAAAACGATCAAAATGATAGAGGGGATTAAGGCTTTCATCGTGAGTTTGGTGGGTAGTATTAAGGGAGAGAGTTATCCTACAACAACTTCTTGCTTTTTGTCATCGAAGGTGATGCGTTTGCCTGTATGTAATGCAGCGACGGTCATGCATAGGGCTACAGAGTGGCTATAGCCGGCCATGATGTCTGCATTAGGACGAGTTCGGTCACGAACACAGTTCATCCAGTTAACCATATTGGCTTCAGTAGCATTGTCTACACCGGTATCTGCACCTGTTTCAACCTGAACGGCTTCCATGAGTTGTTGCTCATCGAGCAAGAACGGTTTCATGCCCATGGCGCTTGCTCTTCGTTCAGTGAGCCCTCCATCTGCGCTAACCTGGTTTGTGGAGAGGTCCAAGGTGCCGCCGTTCGAATAATAGATCTCTTTGGTGCCCCCGGCTGAGTTTGTCTGCCTGGAAGAATAGACAACCTGAAACCCTTTGGTCATATCGTCTAGCGGACCATAATCAAAAACGGCTGTCATGGTGTCAAAATTCTCGCGGCCGTCATTCCACATATAAATGCCACCGTTTGCGACTACGCTTCGCGGACGAGGAAGGCCCGTAAACCAGTGTATGGTATCAATCTGGTGAACCATCCATTGGTCAGGAATGCCGGAGGAGTAGGGCCAGAAGAGGCGGTACTCCCGGAATTTACGAGCATCAAACGGCTCCCATGGGCGATTCATCAAGAATCGTTTCCAGTCGACGTCATTCTCGGCAAGGTCTTTCCATTCGTTTATTCTTCGCCATCTACCCGGTTGATTTACATTCCAACTCATTTCAACCATGCATATATCTCCAAAATCACCAGAATTAAGGAATGCATTGGCCAGATGATAATTTCGAGCACTTCGGCGCTGGGTGCCTATCGCAATAACCCGATCACTGCTCTCTACAGATTTAAGGGCCATTCGAGCATCAGCCATCGTATTTGCGAAAGGTTTCTCTACATAGGCATCACATCCTGCTTCAACAGCTTCAACGGTATGGAGTGCGTGTTGAAAATCAGCCGTTGAGATGATGACGGCGTCACAATCTCCAGAATCGTACAACTCCTCATTGTTTCGGTATTCCTTGATTGCGTGGCCGCATTCCTCAGAGAGTGCCGCGACTCCCTCTGCCCGGCGTTGATTCCAGATGTCTGATACACCAACCAGTTGGAAGTTCTTCTTCTCCGTGTGTTTTAAAAACGAGGGGATTAAAGAGCCTCGAGCACGGCTAGAATATCCAACAACCCCAACACGAACACGATCGTTCGCGCCCATTATACGCGCATAGCTGGCCGCCGGCATTCCGGCTGCCAGGCTCACCCCCGCAGCACTCGCCGCAGTAGTCTTAATAAACTTTCTTCTGGTAGTCATGAGGAAATCAGTTTCGTGTTTCGGGTTTTGTGTTTCGGGGTGGTTTCGTGTTTGCGGTCAATAACCCGAAACACGAAACCACCCCGAAACCAGTGAAGAGTCTTACTCTTCACTGCTCATAGTTGCCGGATCGAGGATTTTCATGGCGTTGGGATCCCAGTTAATTATTTGCCGGGATTCGTAGCTGACATTTGTCAGGAGGGCGGGGGCTGCTGCTCTAAATCCATATGCGCCATCTTCTACAACCGTACCATCGGTGCGTAGGGCTGTAAAGAAGTTTGTGAAGTGATCCAGGCGGTCGTTGTACCCACCTGGAGCGGTAAATACTTCTTCGGTCGCACCACGAAGCTGAGCGCGCTCAGGGGCTGGATACTCATCTCGATATTCGCTGATGTAGGCCTCTTGCATATCCTGCGCAAAGGTGCCGACCGTGTAGCCAGGCTCAGACCTGGGTGCTAGACGAGTGAGGGTTGTATCACGCGAGTTGATCGTTATCACCCCTTCATTACCAATGAAACGGAATTGAGTCCCGCCTCCGCCGCCATCAGCGAAGTTTACCTGCAATGACATCGTGAAGGCTGGATGGGATTCTGTTTCAGGGTACTCGTAGAGACCAAGAATAATGTCCGGCACATCTCGACCGTCGATCCAGTAACGCAAGCCACCGGAAGCCATAACGCGTTCTGGTCCATTTGAGTCGAGGACCAGGTGGATGCCTGAGAATAAGTGGACAAACAAGTCGCCGGGAATGCCGGTGCCGTAGTCCTGATAGTTTCTCCAGCGGAAGAATCGTTTGGCGTCAAATTCTCGTTTCTGTGCATGGCCCACAAAGCGATCCCAGTCAACAGTCTCAGGGGAGGCGTCTGGAGGAATGCTGTATTGCCAGGCTCCTATCGCGGAATTTCTATTCAGGCGAGCCTCGACCATATTGAGTGTTCCAATTGCGCCGGATTCATACAGCGACTTGGCCTTTTCGTAGATAATCGAGCTGACTCGTTGGCTACCCACAATCAACAGATTGCCTGTTTCATCTGCCGTTTTTAGTACGTCATGCCCTTCCTCGATTCTTTGGACCATTGGTTTCTCGCAGTAAACGGCTTTGCCTGCTTTTAGCGCATCCTTGGTTTGCTGTGCATGCCAGTGATCTGGGGTGGCAATGATAACAGCGTCAATATCATCACGGGCAATAATCTCCCGGTAGTCTCGCGTCACGAACAGGTCCTTGCCCCAAATTTCTTGGGCACGTTTAAGCCGGCCATCATAACAGTCTGCCGCAGCAACGAACTCAATGCCGTCGACTTGTAGGGCAGTACGAGTATCTCCAAATCCCATTCCGCCCATTCCAATTGTAGCAATGCGAATCTTGTCGTTGGGAGAAATGGGTTTCAAAGGTTGCCTTCTGGCGAGGGCATGGGTTTTAGACGTGATAATCGACGTGGCCGCTCCAGCTGCTAATGATGAAGTAGCAGCAAGGCGTAAAAAATCTCGGCGGGTAGACATGATTGTTTCTAGTTTGTCGTTTGTAGTTTGGTGTTTGTCGTTTCTGGTTTGCTCCAGGTACTTCTAACCAGAAACAAGAAACCAGAAACAGGCTTGCGATTACATCGCAAGCCCATCAATAACCCCGCGCATGTAGGCGAAGGATTGTTGCATTCCGGGGAGTGGGTCGTCGGGGAAGATTTCGTATTCCAGGTTGACGAACCCTGTGTAATTCATTTTAGCGAGTTGTTTGAATATTCCAGCAACGGGCATGGCGCCTTGTCCTACAGCAACCTGTGTGTCTTTTTTCATCAGGTCTGTCAGGTCTTTCATGTGCATGTCGAGAAGGCGATCTCCTGTTTCAGCAATGGATTCGATGACATCCACACCCGTGCGTGTTGTGTGGCCAACATCGATACAGAGCCCTACACGAGGGTCCATACCTTTGATGACTTCCAGGCCGTCTTTGGGGCCTGGGAAGAATTTGTCTTCGGGGCCATGATTGTGGATAGCTACCTTGATGTCGTATTCTTTGACGAATTTCTCGACACGAGGCATCACTTTGGGGGTGGGCGCAATGACCATCAAGGGCATACCGCACTGCTTGGCATATTCGAAGAGGGGACGGATTTCGTCATCTGAATCCTTACGCATCGGAATTGTACCGCCGCCAACGATGGTAAGACCGGCGGATTCAATTTCTTCTCTTCCTGCATGGAGTTCATCTTTAGAATATTCATGGGGAAGATGGAAGGATTTGATATTGATATAATCAGTGCCTAGTCGCCGAGTCATCTTGATCGTTTCTTTACGATCAAACTTGCGCAGTGAGTAGCTGGCAACGCCCAGTTTAAAAGGCATTTTAGCGTTTGCTTGCTTGCCCAGTGCAGAAAACGTGGGTAGTCCGGTTATGGTGGCAGCGCTTCCTATTGCGGCCGTTTTAAGAAAGCCTCTTCGAGAGAACGGAGAATTCATAGACTATAGCTCTCGGATCTTTATGTTACGGTACCACACGTCATCATTGTGATCCTGCAGGACTACGTGCCCAACTTTCTTGTCGCCGAATCCTTCAATGGGTGCATATTTACTTGCAGCCAATAGAGAATCCATTCGGGGAGTGTTGAGATCATACTCCAGCACTTTTTGGCCATTTAGCCAGTGTTCTCCGTGCATTTCATTAAATATGATGCGGCCGTGATTCCATTGACCAACAGGCTTGACCATGTTATTTTTCGGACTGATCAAATCATAAAGGCCCGACGCCGTTCGATTTGTACCGTTGCCCATCTTGGCATCAGGGTGGTTTTCATCGTCCAATACCTGGTATTCAAATCCGAGAGGATTTTGGTCAGACATTTCCTCGATTACGTTGTATTTAATGCCACTGTTGGCAGCTTGGGCGACTTTCCATTCAAAAGACAATTCGAAATTTTCGTACTTCTTAAGAGTGATAATGTCACCCCCTTGCTGGGGTTGGCCGTCTGCCATTAAGGGGACGTCCCCGCTGGCAATTTTGTGGATTGATCCATCTTCTATTTTCCAGTGATCCGTGGGTACGGCGTCTTTTCGGTAGCCTCTCCAACCATCGAACGATTCACCGTCAAACAGTAATACCCAACCTTCAGCACGCTCTGCATCTGTTAGTGTGTTTGGAGGTGTTTCTGCAACTGAGGCAGTTGGAGTGGTCGATTCGGCGTTTCCTTCTTCAACTTCGCATGCGCTAAAACCAAGGGCGAGACACACTGATAGCAGCATAGAAAAGAACATGGCTCCAAAAGGTCGGAAAGCCAGCTTGTGTGGGTAATTCATTATGTATAACGGCGGGTTATTGATATTAAAAACCAATATGTAGGTTTTGTAAAAATACACTCTATCCGCGCGTGAATCAACCAAAATCGGTTGCGCGCAGTATTTCTGTAATATTGGCTCGGTAAATGCTACGTAAGAATTGTGAGAAGGGATGCTTGGGGTAATTGGGTAGAAGAATATGTACTTTAATAAACCGATTAATCATGGCACAGCAAATAGATAGGATGGCAGGCAGCGTTCCGGCGTTTTTTGAAGATCAAAGACCTCATAATGGACTCACCTATGAGGCATACATCTCACAGTGGAAGGATAAGCTAGATCGGCCATTAAAGGGTATGGAGCGGGTTGAGCGGCGGTATCATTTTTATTCAAAGTACAATGATGAAAGAGCAGCGCGGGTAAAGGATGCGTATTCAATGAATGATTCGTTGAAAGAACGGGTTGAATCCATCGACGAGCCTCAATTGTGGATGATTCTTACCGAAGATTGGTGCGTAGATTCCGCTTATGCCCTTCCAATTATTTATGCGGCAGCTTCTCTGAATTCAAAGATTAATATTCGTATATTACCCCGCGATGCCAATTTGGATATAATGGATCAATATCTAACGAATGAGGCGCGTAGTATTCCAAAGCTTATCATTTTTTCAATGGACGGTGAGGAATTGGTTGAGTGGGGGCCACGGCCTGCTGCACTTCAAGCTTTACGTGCTGAGTTGAAAGATTCTGGAGAGACAGGCAATATTATCTCCCAGAAATCCGTTGAATGGTATGAAGCTGGTGGGTGGCGTGAAGTTGAAACCGAATTGGCCCATGCGTTAGCCTTAGTAGGAAAATAAGACCGAATATAGATGGTAAAATCAAACGAAACCTGGACTCGAACCCACGATTTAGCTCTTGTCTACATCGCCCTTGTATTTGGCGGGGGCACCAATATTACAGATGCGATTTTAACGACTGTAATTAAGTCTCTGCAGAAATGGGATGAAAAGCTGTCTGTAGAGGAAGTGAAAGAGGTTGTGTTGGAGGCGTTGGCGATTTACATGACGGATGATGCCCACGTTGAGTTTACACGGACTGTCCGCTCGTTGAATAAGCAACTGAATAAAGATGAGCGCAAGAAGGCGCTTGAAGATGTCTTGCAAATTGCCGAAGCAGACGGCGTCTTGCAAAGCAGTGAACGTAGCTTGATTACCTTGCTTGCAGAAAACTGGGATCTTAAGGATACAGGGACTGTCATGCTGGAGCAATCAAGCGCCACCATCGATGAACATCCTTCTTGGAGCCTTTTGCATGATATGACACTGATTTGTGTCGTTCTTGCTCATAGCACAGACAATGATTTGTCTCCTGCAGAAATTGAAAAAATACTCGAACGACTTCATTCCTGGCAGCCTGATTTAAGCAAAGAAGAGCTCCGTGCTGTATTGGGGGACGCTATTCAGGCGTACGCTGCGGAACCAGGCTCTGAAATGTTGTCCAATTGCTTAACAGCAATCAAAGAGTCTCTACCGATCATTCAACGCGTTGCCTTTATTGACGATCTTGTTGCAATCGCACAGGTTGATGACGGCATTATAGACACGGAGCGAGAGATGATCCGAAATGTATCAGAGGCGCTAGGCGTTTGATTTTTGCAAAACGTCTTGCTCCTACGATTGATCGGAAAAGGAGAGCGTGTCTGCCGTTATTTTGGGAAATGTGAGTGTCATAGTGGTGCCTTCCCCTTTGACGCTCTTCGCTATTAATGTGCCATCCATCATTTCGGTGAGCTTTTTGGAAATGGACAGACCTATTCCGACCCCTTCATAGGCTCGAGAAGTACCATCGCTTTCCTGGACAAAGGCCTCAAAG
>JAHQVL010000005.1 GCA_019634345.1 Rhodothermaceae bacterium | reverse complement strand
GCCAGTGCATATCGTTGATTGGATTGATGTAGTTCAGTTGTTCGATCTAGAATATTGAGCAACTCTTTCATACGCAGCTATGCCCTTCGGTGGTCATTCTATCTCAGCAGGGGTAACACTATTGAATAGTGTGAATTTATATCGTATGATACGAAACCGCTTTCAGGCCTTTGGGTTTCTGTTGAATGCCAGTTAATTCAACATTGCATTTCTACTTAAACTACCTGGCCATTAGCATCCTTTTCTCTGTTCTACCCTAAAATCATAATGATCATATGATCCCTCCTGCTTTCGACTACCATGCGCCTCAGACGCTGGAAGAAGCGCTTTCATTGCTGGACGAATATGGCGATGATGCGAAGATTTTGTCAGGTGGCCACAGCTTAATCCCCATGATGAAGCTTCGATTGGCCCAGCCAGAACATATCGTTGATATAAACGCCCTAACGGAACTGGAATATATCCGCGAAGAGAACGGCGTTATATATATAGGTGGACTAACCCGGGAAGTTGCTCTCGAAGAATCAGACATTATACACGCTCGGCTTCCATTGGTCAGCGAAGTGTTACCACTTATTGCTGATCCACAGGTTCGAAACCTGGCAACGATAGGGGGTAACCTGGCGCATGGTGATCCAGGGAATGATCATCCAGCCGTTATGTTAGCCCTGGGAGCAACCATTGTGGCTCAGGGGCCAGAAGGAAAGCGAAGTATTCATATCAATGATTTCTTTGAGGACTTCTATATGACAGCCCTGGAGCCGGAAGAAATTCTCACAGAGATTCAGATACCCGTGCCGCCTCAGGGAAGTGGAGGTTCATACAAGAAACTCGAACGGAAAGTGGGTGATTATGCGGTTGCAGGGGTAGCTGCACAAGTAACGGTGGATGGAAGTGGCGCCTGCACCAGCGCTGGACTTGCCCTTACAAATGTCCACTATATACCCTTCAAAGTCACAGATGGAGAGGACGTACTCGTTGGTTCGAAGCTCGACAAAGAGGCGATTGAAAAAGCGGCCGGCATCGCTTCAGAACAATGTGACCCATCCAATGATCTTCGCGGTTCGGTTGAGTACAAACGAGCCATGGTTCTAGAATTAACCCGTCGTGCTCTCAGAGATGCGGCTAATCAAGCGAGAGGTTAAGCATGAAAACGAAAGAAATTACCGTCCATGTCAACGGGACTCCGCACACAAAAGAAGTATCTACCCGCCTCTTGCTCGTCCACTTTATCAGAGATGATCTGGATATGACGGGGACCCACATCGGCTGCGATACGAGTAACTGCGGCGCATGTACCATTTTGCTGGATGGCAAGTCTATCAAGTCCTGCACGGTGCTTGCCGTTCAGGCTGATGGCAAACAAGTGACTACGATCGAAGGCATGGCCAATGGAGCACAATTCCATCCTATCCAAGAAGGATTTCATGAGGAGCACGGGCTTCAGTGCGGATTCTGTACCCCCGGTATGATTATGCGAGCCGCTGAACTCCTTGAGAAAAACCCTAACCCTACCGAAGAAGAGATTCGCTGGGGTATATCGGGGAATTTATGCCGTTGTACAGGCTACCAAAATATTGTGAAAGCCATACAATACGCTGCTGAGAAGATGAGTACCGAAGCAGAAACTGCATAATGTCCTCTTTACTCAACCCCAAAGACTTTAAAGATAGAATCTCATGATAGAACCGAAAACATCCAAAAAGATCTGTGGCATGGGCCATAGAATGAAAAGGAAAGAAGACGCTCGATTTTTACATGGACAGGGTACCTATGTGGATGATATTAAGCTGCCCGGCATGCTGTTTATGGATATCGTCCGAAGTCCTTACGCGTACGCTAAGATAAAAAGTATCAATACCGAAAAAGCACTGGAAATACCGGGTGTGTTGGCCGTGATCACGGGTGAAACACTCAAGGAGTATAACCTCCATTGGATGCCGACCTTGATGTCGGACACTCAAATGGTATTGCCTACGGATACGGTGATGTACCAGGCGCAAGAAGTGGCGGCGGTCATCGCTACAGATCGATATGCCGCGGCTGATGGTATTGAAGCAGTCGAGGTAGAGTACGAACCCATGAAGGCAGTAGTTAATCCTCACAAAGCGCTCGATGCTGATGCGCCTGTGCTTCGAACAGACAAGGAAGGAAAAACAGACAATCACATCTGGCACTGGGAGTCGGGTGATCGAGAGGGAACAGACAAGCTATTTGAAGAAGCAGATATTGTTGTTAAAGAGAATATCTATGTACCTCGCATCCACGTAGCGTCCATCGAAACCTGTGGATGTATAGCTGATTTTAGACCGGCTACTGGCAAACTCACCGTTCACCTTACAACCCAGGCGCCTCACGCTGTGCGTACGGTGATTGCCCTTGTTGCAGGTCACGTAGGATTGTCTGAAGAAAAAGTCCGCGTAATTTCTCCGGATATCGGAGGCGGATTTGGAGGTAAGGTACCTGTTTATCCAGGCTATGTAATCGCCATTGCAGCCTCTGTTGTAATTGGGAAGCCGGTTAAGTGGATCGAGGATCGGTCTGAGAACCTCCAGGCAGATTCGTTCGCGCGGGATTATCACATGGTTGGTGAAATCGCTGCAGACAAAGACGGAACGATGAAGGCACTACGGATCAAGACACTCGCGGACCATGGTTATACCGATGCGGCTGCGAACCCATCGAAATATCCAGCCGGGATGTTCTCCATATGCACCGGTTCGTACCAATTCGAAAACGCCTTTACAGAAATGGACGCCGTATATACCAACAAACCTCCAGGAGGTGTTGCCTATCGGTGTTCTTTCCGTGTAACGGAGGCCGTGCATGCCATCGAACGGATGGTAGACGTGCTTGCTCAGGAGCTTGGCCGAGATCCGGCTGAACTCAGGATGCAAAACTTCATCCAACCTGATCAATTCCCCTATCACTCTCCAACAGGATGGGAATACGATAGTGGTAACTATCCGGCTGCGCTTCAGAAAGCGATGGATATGATCGGATATGATGAACTGCGTAAAGAGCAGGCAGAAAAACGGGCCCGTGGCGAACTCATGGGAATAGGTGTTTGTAGCTTTACTGAAGTAGTGGGGGCTGGGCCGTCAAAAGATTTTGATATTCTGGGAATCAAGATGTTTGACAGCGCGGAAATCAGGATTCATCCAACCGGCAAAGCCATTGCCCGCTTTGGTACAAAATCTCAAGGTCAGGGTCACGAGACGACCTATGCGCAGATTGTTGCCGAGGAGCTAGGAATTCCCGCTTTGCATATCGAGGTCGAAGAAGGAGACACCGATACAGCACCCTACGGATTGGGTACGTATGCCAGCCGTAGTACCCCAACAGCTGGTGCAGCAGCGGCTAAAGCTGCTCGTAAAATTCGAGATAAAGCGCGAAAAATTGCTGCTCACCTTCTTGAGGTAAGTGAGGAAGATCTTGACTGGGAGCCTGGGAAGTTCTTTGTAAAAGGCGCTCCAGATAAATCGACTACGATACAGGACATCGCCTTTGCTGCCTATACAAACCATCCACAGGGAATGGAAGCTGGCTTGGAAGCGGTGCATTATTATGATCCTCCAAACTTGACCTTCCCGTTCGGGTCTTACATCTGTGTGGTAGACATCGATAAGCAAACGGGTGAACCTAAGATTCGTCGCTTTGTTGCCATCGATGATTGTGGAAATATCATTAACCCAATGATTGTTGAGGGTCAGATCCATGGTGGGCTTACCCAAGGGCTCGCACCGGCTATGTTTGAGGAACTCATCTATGATGAAGATGGCAATATCCTGAATGGTACATTTATGGATTATCTGCTACCTACTGCCGTAGAGACGCCTCATTGGGAAACCGGTCATACGATAACACCATGCCCGCACCATCCGATAGGTGCTAAGGGGGTAGGGGAGTCTCCAACGGTAGGAGCGCCTCCTGCAATTGCCAATGCGATTGTGGATGCCCTGTCTCACCTCGGTGTAACGAACATTGACATTCCGATCACCCCGTTCAAGGTCTGGAAGATTCTAAAGGAGAAGGGCGTTACGAATGCCTGAGACAAATGCAGATGATATTCTGTCGGTAGTAAAGGGGTTCGACCAGCACGGGTATGTGCTGGACGAATCCCTTGCTACGGTATCTTTCTTGATGATCAAGCTAAGACGCCCGTTGCTCATTGAGGGTAGTGCTGGGGTTGGAAAAACGGAGTTGGCCCAGATCCTCTCCCGGTATCTGGATACAGAGCTCATTCGGCTTCAGTGTTATGAAGGCCTCGATGTGCATGCTGCGATCTATGAGTGGAATTATCAGCGTCAACTCTTGAGCATTAAGCTTCAAGAGCAATCGGAAGCTTCCATCGAGGAAAAAGAAGAACATATCTTCAGCGATCAGTTCTTATTAAAACGTCCCCTGCTAAAGGCGATCACAAAGAAGGACAAGGCTCCCGTTTTGCTGATCGACGAGATTGATCGCGCGGATACAGAGTTCGAAGCGTTCCTGTTGGAGCTGTTATCGGCATTCCAAATCAGTATTCCTGAGATCGGTACGATCAAGGCCACGCATACGCCGTATGTGATCTTGACTTCGAATGGGACGCGGGAACTGAGCGATGCATTGCGCCGGCGGTGTCTGTACTTTTGGATGGATTATCCCGACCGGGAGAAAGAATTAAAGATTGTCGATAAGCACCTGCCAGAAGTCGATGCCCAACTGGCCCAGCAAGTTGTTGATGCCGTGCAGGGATTGCGCAGCCTCCAGTTTGATAAAGTGCCGGGGATTGCCGAGACGATTGATTGGCTGGAAGCTCTCCACCATCTGGGAGCAACGTCACTGGATTCAGATCTCATTCGACAAACGTTAGGGTGTGTACTTAAAACACAGAATGACTTGCAGATGATGGACGAACAGACCATTGAATCGCTGATCGCCTGAATGTATGGCACCAACTCATGATTCCAGTACCCTGCGGGACAGTGTCTTGACGTTTTGCCGGCTTCTTCGGCAACACGGCTATCTTGTTGGTGTTCAGGAGTCGATTGATGCCCTTGTTGTCTCCCTATCCGGTATTACGGAATACAATCAGTTTAAGCAGAGTTTGCAGTCGATGGTGTGCACGTGCAGGGATGAGTGGGTACGATTTGATGATCTGTTCGATGAGTTCTGGTTTACGAGAGGCATTCCCGTAAAGAAGAAAAAATCCAAAAAAGCCCTCGCCTCGAAGCAAAAGGGGGCGGTCCCCTTGCTGATGATTGGGTCTTCGGAACAGAAAGAGTTGACGGAGGAGGGGAGTCGGACGACCGGAGCACAGGCTATCGAGCGGCTTAAGAAGACGGATTTCTCAGAGATCCCAGAGCCTGAAAGAGCGCGCCTTGAGGCTCTTGTGTTGCGATTGTTCAGGCAAATGCAACTGAATCTCTCTCGACGAATGAAGCATTCCCATAGGGACGGGCATGTCGATTTGAGGAGGACGATTCGAAAGAGTCTTGGGCAAGGCGGATCTCCGGTGCGTATGGTATTCAAGAAAAGGCAACAGAAGAAAAACCGACTGATTGCATTGATCGATGTAAGTGGGTCGATGGATTCTTATAGCTACTTCATGCTGCTCTTTATCTATGCGATGCAGAAGCACTTTGAGCAGGTAGATACGTTCTTATTCAGCACGCGGTTGTCGTGTGTCACAGAGGCACTCAAAAAGAAGCGATTCAAGGAAGCGATGGATGTGGCCGGTCAATTGACCGATGCCTGGTCCAGCGGTACCCGGATCGGAGAGACCTTCACCACGTTTATAGATACATACGGCAAGCGCCTCTTGCGCAGAGATGCGCTGGTGTTTGTATTGAGTGACGGCCTCGATACGGGTGAGCCTGCCGAGTTGGCCTCGGCGTTAGCTCATATCCAGCAACGGGTGAAACGCATTGTATGGTTAAACCCTCTGAAGGGTATGAAAGAGTATGAACCCCTGGCAAGAGGTATGCAAAGCGCGCTTCCTTACATCGACGTTTTTGCTTCCGCTCACAATGTAGAGAGCCTGCTCTCTCTGGAAAAAACATTTAGACATGTATAATATTTTCTTTGACAAGGCGGGGCAGTTGCATGAAGAAGGAGTGGCCTTTGCCCTGGCAACGGTTGTTCGTTTTGAAGCACCCAGTTCAGGCAAACCTGGGGATAAAGCCATTATCAAAGCGGATGGCACTATCGAAGGATGGATTGGAGGAGGGTGCACCCAGCCGGTGGTGATCAAAGAAGCCCAGCTTGCATTACAAGACGGCAACCCTCGTCTCATTCGCATTGCGGCTGCATCTAATATAAAAAAGAATGGAATGGTGGTTTATCCTATGACGTGCCATAGCGGAGGTGAACTTGACGTGTTCATAGAGCCTGTATACCCTAAACCTCACATGGTGATCTTGGGCCATTCGGTAGTTGCGCAAACCCTTTGCCGGTTGGCTCACGCCATCCATTACAGGGTAACGGTTTGTGCACCCGAAGCCGATCATGCACTGGATTTGGACGCAAGGGTCCTAAGTGAGTCCTGGGACCTCAGTTCGATTAAAGCAACACCTCATACGTTTGTGGTTGTTGCGACTCAGGGAGAGGGGGATGAGGCGGCATTGCGGGAAGCCTTAAAGACGGAGTGGTCCTACCTGGCATTTGTGGCCAGCCGGAAGAAAGCCGGCGTAGTTCTGGGAACGCTGCGAGAAGAAGGGTTGGATACTGGAAAAGTTGAGTCCATCCGCGTCCCAGCCGGCCTGGATATAAAGGCCCGTCTGCCTGAGGAAATCGCAGTGAGCATTTTGGCGGAAGTCATCCAGGTAAAGCGTGAAGTAATGCCTGATGCTGATCAGAACGAAACACAGCAGGTCATCGAGACCGGTTATTTAGCGGAAACACTCAAGATTGAGGAGATGAGTTGCCAGCATTGTGTGAGTACGGTGGAGAAGACGTTGCATAAACTCGATGGGGTTCATGTTGGTGAAGTACTAATCGGTAGCGCCGATATTAGCTACAACCCGGAAGAAGTGAAGCGGGAAGACATAGTGGCAGCGATTGAGAAGCGAGGGTATCAGGTGTTGGTCCAGCCGAATTAGCAATGAAGGAAGCGAAAACCTCATCCCTTTCAGCCGTTGTATTGGCTGCCGGTGAATCCAGGAGGATGGGCGCAAAAAACAAGTTGTTGCTCCCGTACAAGAGTAAGGCCGTGATTGCCCATGTTGTGGAGGCAATCTTAGCCTCAGATGTTCGCCAGGTGCACGTCGTTGTAGGACACGAACAAGAACGGGTTCGGGAAGCACTTCAATCGTATTCCGTTTCGTTTGTTGAAAACCCCGATTACGAGCAGGGGATGGGGACCTCTATCCGAGCTGGTGTTCGCCATGCCGAGGAGGACGTTGCCGGGTACATGATCTGCCTGTCCGACCTGCCACTCATCACTGCCGATGAGTATTCTCACCTGGCCCAGGCCTTTCTTGCTCACCATCAGGCAAGCCCACACGCGATCGCTGTTCCCCGTTTTGAAGGTCAACGAGGCAATCCAGTTACCTTATCCTCTATCTACCGTCCCGCTATGTTGTCCCACCAGGGCATCATGGGGTGCCGGGGCATCGTGAAGCAGCACCCCGAGCATGTACATTTTGTGGATATGAGCACCGATCATGTGTTGAGGGATGTAGACACGCCAGAGGCATTCTCTGGACTCCCCTGAACCAATTCTCCTTTACTACCGTAGTAAACACATTCCTAGGAATACCATCTAAAGCCCTTCTGATGCCCGTTTCTTTTAGATTGCCTGCAATGTGTTAACAGAGATTCCCGAATTAGAATCCCCACTGGAGTATGGCGGCTCTGGTTCTTCTGCTGATCGACCCGCAACGCATCACAGTATTTTACTCGTGTTTACGTTGTTGTGGGGCAGTAACTTTGTATTGGCTGAAGTGGCTTTGCGCGAGTTGGCGCCCATCTCTTTTAGTGTATCCCGTTTCATGGTTGCCGGTGTTGTATTGGTTGGCATCTATTATGCGCAGGGATTCTACCTCGCTCGCAAATCAAACCAACCTTTTCGATTATTTGCTCACGTAGAAAAGCAGGATTGGGCACGGTTACTTGCCGTTTCTCTCTTGGGGGCCACTCTTGCACCCTGGTTAGGGATTGAGGGACTAAATTTGACCTCCGGCGGCCGTGCGTCCTTGTGGCTGGCCTTGTGCCCGGTATTAAGTGCAGGGATCGGTTATGTGTTACATACCGAAGCGATTCGTCGGCTGGGAATGACGGGCCTCGTGGTTGCCGGCCTCGGTACAATCGGACTGACAGCAGACGGCTTAGGGCTGGGAGATACAGTGTTTCGAGGAGATGTGTATTTGTTTCTGGCGATTTGTTGTATTGCGATGGAATTGCACTTGATGAAGCCCCTCGTCGTAAAGTACGGAGCAACCTCGATGGTGGCGATGCGGACGGTCATTGGTGGATCCGTTTATTTGCTTATCGCCACCCCCATACTTATGACCGAAAATTGGACGGATCTCGGTGCCTGGACCTGGGTAGCTATTCTAGTAGGAGGAGCAATCGGTGTGGGATTGGGGCAGTGGGCAAAGGTGAGAGCGCTGAATGTATTGGGCCCCACCCGGGTTGTGCTGTACGGCAACCTGGTACCTCCCGCAACGCTCCTTATCGCCTGGATTGCATTGGGTTCGAACCCAACATGGTTAGAAATAATCGCAGGCCTCTTTATCCTGGTTGGCGCTGCTATTATTCAGATTGGAGACCCGTACAGAGAAACAGTGAGCCAAGAAGATTAGGGATCGTACTTCCTCAGCTTCGGCTGAAGCAGTTTCCCCCAGACTCCGTTGTACGGATGAACACCGTAGACTTCGGTTGAATCACTAAACACCGGATGGGCTTCATTGGCCCAGGTGAAGATCGAGCCTTCCAAGTTAGACACATTCGTAAAGCCTGCCTTTTGTAACCGCCGCGCCATCTCAGAAGAGCGATATCCGACCGAGCAGTAGGCTACGATAGGAGTGTCCTTTGGCAGATCAGCCAGTTTCTTGAACCGCTTTGCGTTCGGGTCAATTTGAATGGCACCCGGCAAGTGGCTCACCGCATACTCCTTCTTCTCCCGCACATCCAGCAACACGGGTACCTGTTCTT
The DNA here is from genome assembly GCA_019634345.1 of Rhodothermaceae bacterium. GTDB lineage: Bacteria > Bacteroidota > Rhodothermia > Rhodothermales > JAHQVL01 > JAHQVL01. The sequence continues at coordinate 6,500 of JAHQVL010000005.1, read as the reverse complement.
CCGAGGACTCCAACCACATAGCCAGGGAGTCCGCCGATATATGCTCAACATCCGAATACTTCGAACGGATGTCATTAATAATAGAAGACCAGGCAATGTCTTGCGCACATCCCATCGTTGCGGTTGCTAGTAAAAGGGTGAGGAAAAAGATAGGGAATTTCATTTGTTCAGTTTAAAGTTCAAGGTTTAACGTTCAATGTTGGGGTGCTTGAACGTGGGGTAATAATTGTATTGAGGGGTTTCGGTTCCTTTAGACATACTTCTCACCTTCAGTCATACAACGTTAAACTTTGAACGTTAAACCTTGAACTATAAAGTGACGGAACGTCCTTCGGCACCCCGCCGTTCAAGGTCCTCGCAATCGCTAATTACGTAAGGTGCCTAACAATGAGCCAAAAAGGGCGTGTTCTTGTTGCTATGAGTGGTGGGGTTGATTCCTCGGTAGCTGCTGTTCTCTTGAGGGAGCAGGGATACGAGGTGATTGGCATTACTATGAAGACCTGGGACTATACGTCCAGCGGTGGGCGTTCTGGAAAAGAGGTGGGCTGTTGCACCCTCGAGTCTATGAACGACGCCCGTTCCATTGCCTTAAAGCACGATTTTACCCACTTTATCGTGGATATTCGCCAGGAATTTGGGGATTGGGTAATCGATAAGTTTACGAGTGAATACCTCCAGGGCCGGACGCCTAATCCGTGTGTGTTATGCAACACGCACATTAAGTGGGCTGCCTTGTTGCGTAGAGCTGATGATTTGAAATGCGATTTCATCGCCACGGGGCACTATGCCCAGATGCGGTTTGATGAAACGTTGCAGCGGCATGTACTCATGAAGGGCCTTGATACCAATAAGGATCAAAGCTACGCGCTCTGGGGATTGCCTCAGCATCACCTGGCGCGCTCTATTTTTCCACTGGGTACGTACACAAAGCCTGAAATCAGGCAGATGGCTGCAGACTATGGGTTGCTGCGAGTAGCCGACAAACCCGACTCCTACGAGATTTGCTTTGTCCCCGATAATGATTACCGGCGCTTTTTAAGAGATCGCGTACCGGGGCTGAAAGAGAACGTAGAAGGAGGATCGTTTGTGCTGAGTGATGGTACGGTTGTTGGCCAACATCAAGGGTACCCGTTTTATACCATCGGGCAGCGTCACGGATTGGGCTTAGCTATGGGAGAGCCTATTTATGTGACTCATATCGATGCGGATACCAATACAATTACAGTGGGGCCGAAAGAGGAACTGATGAAGCAACAACTGACAGCCAAACAGTTAAACCTGGTCAAATATCCTGATCTAAAAGAAGAGCGCCCGGTTATCGCTAAAGTGCGCTATAAAGACCCTGGGGGCCCTGGAATCGCCTGGCAATCCGGGGATGATGAGATCACAGTTGCCTTTGCTTCTCCCCGTAAGGCAATAACTCCGGGGCAGTCAGTCGTTATATACGAGGGAGAGGACTTATTAGGCGGTGGTTGGATACAAACTGTGGGGGAGCCGGCGGAGATTTAAGCGATCATAAGATGTTCTTTTGATCCGTTTATTGCTTCGCAATCAGTTAGATGGGCCTACCCATCTGCGTGTCGGGTTTCGTGTTTCGGGTTGTTGTAGGGGAGGAATTTAAACATAGTACTTAAATGAAATTTACTTTTTTATCGTGCTTAATTTTCTTTGCATTGGGTTTGGCTGGGTGCCAAACTACTTCTGATGCTGGAGAACCGATTGATCAGGATATGGTTGATCAGGTCGAGGAGGTTGTTGATGACGCGGAGGAGAAAATGGGCTTAAATGAATCTAAGAAAGGGATGCTTGCAGAAAGTTTACTTGGTACAGTAACCTACCTTGACCTTGAAGGTGGTTTTTATGGGATCGTTGGAGAGGATGGTAATAAGTACCTGCCGTTGAATCTGACAGAGGATTTCCAGCAAGACAGCCTGAAGGTGCGCTTTACCTATCAACGGCGTGAGGGCGTGATGACGATCGCCATGTGGGGACAAGCCGTCGACATCACAGCCATCGAGAGAGTAAATACAACCGACTAAATCCTGACGGTTTAGTTGGTTGGTTTCACGTTTCGTGTTTCACGTTCCGGGTTTGAAAACACCCATTTAGAGTCTGAAATAACCCGAAACGCGAAACCGAACACCTCAGTTCGTCAGAATTTGTGTGATCGTTGTTAGCTTATTGCGCAGAGGTCAGCGGATAGCTGATCATGTTTGCGAAGAATGCATATACGCCCGGATGGAACTCTTTGAGCTGGCGATACCATCCAAGTGCAGTATACATGTACGTACCTTCCCCGTATGTTGTGAAGAGCGTAGAACTCTTCAACGGGGCCTCGTTTGGATCGTTCATCTCGAACAATTCGATGTATTCGTCCGAGTATTCTCTTGGGAAATAGAGCCCTCTTTCTTGCACCCATCCTTCCCATAGGGCGTCGGTGATTTTGTTCGGGCTGTGAAACAGGGGAGACTCTGGCGTTAATACTGTTACAGGAGAGTCCTCTGTGGTTATCCGATCCCGGCTGAGTTGTAGGGGATAGGGTGCCAGTTGATCAGGGTTGTTTTTCGCATTGTCGAACGGATCCTTAAATTGGGCATTCCACTCAAACATCTTCTGATAATTAACGATCAGATGCCCTCCATCGTTTACCCAGTCTAACAGGTCTTCATTATACGCTCGCATATCGGCACGAACGAGGTAGGCCCGGATATCAATAAGGATCGTGTGGAGGTCGGAGTAGGATTTATTGGCCAACCCGAGTGAGTCCAGCATGACATACTCAACACCCAATTCTGTAAGCGCCTGGGAGAGTGTATTGTCGTAGCTCTCAATGACCCCAACCCTCAATTCTTCTTGCACCTCTGCTGAAAACACACGGCCCTTAACGAATGCATTTGCAGGCTTCGGAGCTGTGGTAGCGCTATCAGCCAACGCAGTGATCGAAATCGTGTAATCGTCTTCTGGTAATGATGAAGGTAAATCGAAGGTCAGTTTCTTCATCTGGGCGGAAAAGTCCCCAAATGCGACCGTATAGGGCTTTTGATAGATGACGGAGCGCGTTGAATTGTTCGTAACCGCCAGGTTTAGTTTTGCATCTGTCGTGTTATCGTCAAACTTGGTAACGAACACCTCCAACTCATTCTCTCCCCCGTGTAGCCGAACAACATCCTTTTGTGCTGCAACGATCAAGGTGGGTGCAATTTCAATAGGGAGAAATCCGGCAGTCAGTAGTTCATCTGTTTTCGTATCGTACAGGGCATACGTAACAGGTGGTGTACTGATGAATCGGTCATATTGCCGTTCCGCTTTAGGCAATGTGGGAGTGGCTGACTCAGAAACGGTTACCCTTTGGTCGTAGAACTCACCGCCTTCGAGTTCGATGGTATCGTTGATGGGACCATCCAGCTTCAATTTTAGATTAGGATGATCATAACTCGAGACATCGATTCTGAGCATGATCGTTTGACCGGGTACCGCAATTTCATCGTTAACCTGGACGAAATTTTCAGGAGGCTTCGGGACGCGGCCTGAATCGATCCAATAAGTAAGGTCTGGTTTTGCCGCCTTATTTTGCTTCAGGTTAGCAGCGAGATTCAACGTATCCAGAGGCGCATCCGTGGAGGAATGGAGAAGCACAAAATACGTATTCTGATCCATCCGGCGGAAGCTGGCAAACATCCCCATGCCTTGAGAAGCATGTTCCGCAAGCGCTGTTGTAGCGATCCTGGTATACGATAGCCCCGTAGCTTCGTCTTCTTCCGTTACCTGAACCACAGTATCATAGTGTCCCGATGCTGGGCCCCGCCATCTGCGGAGAAACAGGCGTTGGGGTTGCCATAGATCGACCCCCTCTTCTTCAAGCTGTTCAGGATGATAGGAAGGGTCCGAAGCCAGGTCGAATGCCTTGAAGGCAGAGATGCCCACAGCCTGGTGCTGCCCATGTTGTAAGTTTGGGCCTACCGTAAGGGTATCATGGTTTGTGAAGAGCACATCCGGCTTAAGTTTTCGAATGAGATAGACAAGCCGGGAGGTTACTTCGTCCTCACCTCCCCAATAATCAAAGGCTTCTTTGGCTGTTTTAGAGTATCCAAAGTCCTTGAAGTTCAGGAAGAACGTTTGCGTGCCCAGGATGCGAGCAGCACGTTCCGTTTCGTTGGTTCGAATAGCCCCAAGCTCTTCGTATAGTTCGGGACCTATCTCATTCTGACCCCCCTCGCCTCTCGTATAAATAACACTGTAGGCAATAGCATCCTTAGCCCGGCGGTAATACGTCAGCGTTCGGCCGTCCTCGTCGTCCGGGTGCGCAGCGAGGTTCATGACCACGAGGGGAGCTGCTTCTTGTGCATCGGCCTTATGTACATTAATAAGTAGTAAAAGCGAACCTAAGACAGTTAGCTTAATAAGAGTACTCTTCATTATTAATCCAGTTGATAAACGGAATCTTTCAACCAATATGGGCACTTCTGAAAAAAAGTTTCTTTTCGAGTTACTAAACACACCAAGCCCAACTGGGTTCGAGACCCCAGGGCAGAAAGTATGGGCACATTATACGAGCAAGTTTGCTGATCGCATTGAAAATGATGAGTATGGTAACACGTGGGCGGTTATTGATGGTACTGCTAAAGATAACACTTCCTCATTGATGTTGGAAGCGCATGCCGACGAAATCGGCTTCATGGTTAGTTACATTACTGAAGAAGGATACATTTACGTAAACAGGGTTGGTGGTTCAGATCGGGCTATTGTCCGCGCGAAACGGGTTCGTATTTTGGGTGATAAAGGAGAAGTTACGGGGGTTTTTGGAAATACGGCCATCCATATCCGGGAAACGTCCAATGAGCGGGTCCCCCAATGGCACGATGTGTTTATCGATATCGGAGCCTCAAAGAAGGATGAAGTTCTTGAACGAGGTATCCGAGTGGGTCATCCGATTGTGTTTGAAGATAAACCCGTAGAATTGAGTGAAAACCGGCTGATTGGCCGTGCGCTCGACAATCGCATCGGCGGATACATCATTGCCCAGGTGATGGCTCGCCTCTCAAAGAAGACAAAAAAGCCAGCCTGTACCGTGCACGCGGTAAATGCCGTCCAGGAAGAAATAGGAGGGAATGGAGCGCGGATGGTGTCGTATCGGTTGCACCCGTCGTGCGCTGTTGTACTTGATGTGACCCATGCAACGGATTCCCCAGGCATCGACAAAACCAAGCATGGAGATGTTAAATTGGGGAAAGGACCCACGCTAACGCACGGTACATCCAATCACCCATTGGTTGTTCAACGACTGATGGAAGTGGCCGAGAAGGAAGAAATCCCCATCCAACACGAAGCCTCGTCCCGTTTCACCGGTACAGACACCGATAAGATCTTCGTCTCCAAAACCGGCATCCCCAGTGCTCTCGTCTCTCTTCCCATGCGCTACATGCACTCCACGGTGGAGATGGTGGATATGCGGGATGTCGAGATGGTTATTAAGTTATTGGCTGGATTTGCAAAGGCGATGAAGGCGAATGAGGTGTTCAGCCAGGTGATTGCGGAGTAGGGGTGGTGTCACTGATCCATCCTGTACTTTCGTACAATACTCAGCGCCATCTCCAACGACTGCTCGGCATTCAACCGCGGGTCTACTTGTGACTTATAGGCGCGGGCCAGGTCGGCATTCGCTAAGCCTCGTGCGCCTCCGGTGCATTCGGTGACGTTCTCTCCAGTGAGTTCAAAATGGACGCCGCCCAGGTGAGAGTCCATTTTCTGGTGGACATCCATGACGAGTTCGAGTTCTTTCAGGATATCATCAAATGGCCGTGTTTTAAAGCCCTCGTCCGTTTTGATGGTGTTGCCGTGCATGGGGTCGCTGATCCAGAGAACAACCTTGCCTGTTTTTTTGACGGCTTCAATCATAGAAGGCAGGTGCTCCTCTACATTGTCCTTCCCAAACCGCGTAATGAGGGTTAGCCGGCCCGGCTCGTTCTCTGGGTTTAAGGTATCGATAAGCTGCATCAGCGTCTTGGTCGACATACCAGGCCCAACTTTCATGCCTACCGGGTTCGAAATGCCTCTCATGTATTCGATATGAGCACTCCCAGGAAACGCCGTTCGCATGCCGATCCAGGGCATGTGTGTTGAAAGATTGAACCACCCTGGGTTGTGCGGTACTTCACGGGTTTGAGATTCCTCATACGGCAAGAAGAGGGCCTCGTGGCTGGTGAAGAAATGGGTGCGGCTCATCGAATTGGGAGGGAGATCCGAGAAGGTTTCCATGAACGAAACAGCCTCGCTGATGTGATCCACGATATGTTGGTATTCCTCGGCTCGAGACGAATGCTGCAGAAAGTCGAGGTCCCAGTATTCCGGGTGATGAAGATCCGCAAACCCCCCATCGACCAGGGCTCGAACGAAGTTAAGGGTCATCGCTGAGCGGCTATGGGCTTGCAGCAAGCGATCCGGTGAAGGGGTTCGATCTTCTTTGTTGAAGTCGATCCCGTTGATCATGTCGCCTTTGTAAG
>JAHQVL010000068.1 GCA_019634345.1 Rhodothermaceae bacterium | reverse complement strand
GTAATATCGACTTGTTACGAATGACGTTTGGTCTTCAAGTTGGGTACTCAGACCATACACTGGGCTATAGTATCCCTTTAGCTTCTGTCATGAAAGGGGTATCGGTCATTGAAAAGCACTATACCCTGGATAAAAGTATGCCTGGATGGGATCACGCTGTCTCTGCAACGCCCGACGAACTTGCAATCATTGTCTCCGAGTCCGGGCGGATCGTGAATGCGTTAGGACATAAACATCGGGTTGTTAACGAACGAGAGAAGGAGAGCAGGAAAAAGATGCGTCGCAGCATTGTTGCCGCACGTAACCTGGAAGCTGGGCATACACTCCGGCTTGAGGACCTTGAGTATAAACGTCCTGGGACGGGTATTGAACCAGCAGCTTATACCAGTTTAGTAGGAAGAATCCTCAAGCAAGGCATTCAGAACGATCAAATCTTTACATGGTCTCATGTCGACTAAGGGCTGGTTACTGAGTATTGGCGCTGGTCAACACCAACAGAGTGTACTCATAGAAGCGCGTGCTTTGGGGTACCAAACACTGGCTGTAGACATAAATCCAGATGCATTTGCCCGGTCCTTGGCAGACGCCTTTATATGTCATAGCGCGTGGGATGCAAAGGGGATTCTTGCCAGGTTACCTGAATCAATTAGACCGCACATAAAAGGGGTCGTGACACAGGCTGCGCGCGGGTGTACCGTTACCACTGCTCAGCTTGGAAAGTGGTTGGGCGTTCCACATCTAAATCCTTCGGTAGCTGATTTTTTTCTAGATAAACAACGCGCTTTAAAACGGTTCAATACTACACGTACCTACACGTTTGCTTCCATCGATAAAATCCCTGAATCGATGGGTGTGCCCTTTGTTATCAAACAACTATCCACAAGTGGGGGACTTGGGAATTATCTTGTTCATTCCCGTCAGGATCTGGAGCATTTCAGGCATTTAAAGGGAGAGTTTGTTGTAGAGCCATTCATTGTAGGGCGTCATTTCGGTCTGGTCGGTATTTCAGATGGGGTACATGTGAAATTTTATGGGGCCGTAGAACGACGTCTTCGTACAAATATGACACTGGACCACGCGTTTTTTCCAGCGGATCTTGATGATGCTCAAGCTAAAGTCATACGCTTTGCCAATCGAGTTCTCCAAGAGAGTGGTTTTAATCTAGGCCCTTTTCAGTTGGAATTCATTCTTCAGAGTGATAGCCAGTGTCATTTTATAGAGCTTGAACCTTCTGTTTTGGGATCCTACATCTCTGAATGGATGATCCCAACTGCTGGGGCCGGCAATATGATTGAGGATTCGATACGCGTCGCCACAGGAGAGCCTATTGATTTTAACTCTTCTACACCGCAGGGTATTGCTTTCAGTAAGTATTATTACCCAGAAGACCCCTATATCTCTCAGCAACAGGGCCGGCACAAGGCATTTAAACAGTATGGAGATGGCGATCTTATAGACATCGACTCCCGTCAATATGTAGGAAACGCACTAATCTACGCTGACACACTTCAACAAGCGGAGTATACTTTAACACAACTCGAATCTTCTACAGATACTTCAAATTCGGTGGCAAATCATGAATACCGCGGCAGAAACATTGCCTGGGATCCAGCAGGATGAATCTGGTTATTACTACTTTTTTGAGAATGGTGCCAAAGTAGTATTATATCTCTCAGAAGAGCTCTTTCCAGATGATAATTCCATAGAAAAGTTACGGTACCTTTGTAATACCTTTCCTGTTGATGAAAAGATTATAGGCCTGCCCGATCTGCACTTTAAAATCAAGAACTTCGTTCCATCCGGAATGACAATTCCTCTTCAGGGGCAGTTTAGTCCAAAGCTATTGGGGCCTAATAATGATGGAATGGGTGCTCTGAGTTTCTCTACCTCGCAGCCACTAGCCCCCGAAGATATAACCCGGGTATTCCAAGAGCTTAAACGCCGGATCGTAATGTTTCGTCGATCGGATGCAGTCGTCAACGAAAACGAACTTGAGGATCTTCTGTTAAACGGAATTACCAATGTTATTGAGGAGTGGGGGTTTAAAAAAAGTGAATTAAATGTCTTTGAAGATAAGGGATGCTCGAAACGTTTTGACGATTTAAAAACAGTCGAGCAAGTATTTCCCGATAAAAGAAGCCCACTATTGCCTGAATTTGTGCCCGGCCATGATCCGTTAGAGCGAGGTTCGCGATGCCTGGGAGTATTAGACGGCACGAGCCATTTCATTGAGTTGTTTCGTCATGCTGAATCCTTTGATCCCGCGATGGAGTCGGCACTTAATGTTCATCCTCAGACGTATTTCATGCTCGTTCATGCAGGCTCGGGTGATGTTGGTTTGATTTCGCATCGCGCATACCTGGATCAGCATGACAACCTGTACAATCCAAATTCAGAAATTGGGGCAATGGCCTTTGATTCATTTATGGTTGCCGGTAATTATGGATTTGCAAACCGTTTATTCATCTATAGAGAGATCAAGGCCGCACTTGAAGAAATGCTTCCTGAGCTTGAGGAGGTGACGCTGTTATCTGACTGCCCGCATGACTATTTATCTGTAGATAATGGGCGCTTTATTCACCGAAAAGGATCTGTGAAGCTAGAAGCGGCCCATTCATATTCAGAGAACCATGTATGGGAAAAAACGGGGACCCCCTATCTGTTTCCGTCAGCAGTAGGGGGGGATGCATATATCGTTTCCAATCCCGAAGGCAACCCGCAGTCTCTCTTTACAGCGAGTCATGGTGCTGGCCGATTAATCAAAAAAGACCAGGCGATTCAGCAATATGGGACCGAATCGATAGAGTCTGCGCTGCAAAATGAGATTATGCTATTTCGCTATGGAGTAGATACGATAGAGGGGCAGAACCCGAAGGCATTTAAGAATGTAGACGAAATCTTACAACTCTTTCAACGCTTCCATCTTGCTACCCCAATTAGCAGATTGGTTCCTCTTGCCAGTCTTAAAGCTTGATGCCTTATGGAGCGCGTTACGTACAGCACATTTAATCGCTTCAGTAGATCTGTGCAATCGGTGTATGCCGGCTTTGTTTTGGATCCGTTGGCTCGATTAATCGCAATCCCGGTTATTAATTATACGGCTATGAAACCATGGCACGTGACACTGATTTCGTTGATCAGTGCGATATATTCGTCATGGCTTTTTTATCAGGGGCAATTTGTATCGGCCGCATTGGTGTTTCAGTTGAGTGTGGTTCTTGATTTTGTAGATGGATATGTAGCTCGCATAAAAAAGAATGGCTCTGTAGGTGGAATCCTCTTCGATGGTTATAACGACATTGTAAGAGTGATGATTAATGTAGTAGCGCTGGCTCTGTTTTTTAGTGATAATTCGACCGTACTGCTCCTGCTGTTGGTCTTTACTAGCCTGCATTTTGCCGAGTCATTTTTAGATTTCGAGTTTCTTATTATAGAGAACGTGTACCGGCGAACGCCACCGACATCCTTTACTATGGCCGAGAAACAGGCTATTCGTGTAAAGGACTGGCTAGAGAAGTTTGGTCTGAAAACCATCTTTATTCATTACCAGGAGCGACTTTTTTTCGTATTAACTCTGGGGCCTATGCTTAATCAGCAAGTTCTGGCGACAGTTTTAGGAATTGTTGCTGTGCTTTTTTCTATGCATTTCAAATTAATATTAGATACGGCTTTGATTAAGAATAAAATCATCAATCGAAAAGAGGAATACCTGAGAAAAAACGTGGCTGAGGCGTAACCCACCTGTGAATCTCTCATCCTGATTCTCCATGAACTCGTAAGGCGCTTTGGCATATCGTGTGCACAATGCAGACGAAGTTGTTGGCTGAATCCTAATGCCGAAGCTAATACCCTCAATTATGCTATATATGCAGATCTGGTATTGACTTGTAGAAATAGGCAGCCTGTGTATCCAGAAAATTCGCATCTACCTCGGCAAGTATTTCCGCAGTCAGCATAAGAATCACTTCACTTTTTGCTCTTCTTTATTCAGCCTTGCGTGTACTTTAATGATCAATGACAAATCCTTTTTGTGCCTGATGCTTGCCCGAGGAGGATCCAAGGGCCTTCCTGGTAAAAATCTTAGGCAACTGCATGGGCGGCCTCTCCTCGATTACACCATTGATGCCGTTCACAAATCGAAAGCATTCGGCCGTTTTATTCTGTCAACGGACAATGAAGAGATTGCAGACCGGGCGCGGCACCTCGGGGTGGACATTCCGTTCATGAGGCCCGCCGAACTTAGTGGAGATGATAGCTCTGCAATAGATGCAATCGTTCATGCACTCCAGTGGGTAGAAGCTCATGATAAGAAGTATGATTACGTGCAATATATCTTCCCCACGGCACCGTTAAGAGACGCAAATGACATACTGGCTGGTATCCAGGTGCTGTTAGATGAGGAAGCAGACATGGTCATTTCTGTTTGTGAAGACGATCATCCCAAGCAGTGGTCGAATTCACTTCCTCCTGATGGTTCACTAAAAGGATTCATCAAAAAGGAGTTCAGAAAGCGCAACCGTCAAACATTGCCTAAAACGTACCGGATTAATGGGGCGATCTATGTGGCTAAATGGGATGTGTTTTACAATAAATTGGATTGGTTTGAGCAGAACACTAAAGCGTACGTTATGCCGCGTGAGCGATCCGTTGATATTGATACACTGCTTGATTTTCAAATGGCTGAAATACTGTTAAGTGATGAGGTATACTATGCAGCCTAATCCTGTTTTAATTCCCCGAGTCGGCGAATCTGAAAAACGAGTTTCTGAGAAACACAGAAAATACTTGATCCATGAGACGTGCAGCATTCGTGATGCATTCAAACAAATGGATACCAATCAGGGCAAGTTTGTCCTGGTTAAGGATGACCATGATGTGATCATCGGCATTGTTACCGATGGCGACTTCCGCCGCGCAATATTTAATGGAGTTTCCTTCAAAGAGCGAGTAAGTACAATTACAAATCGGGACTTCATTCACTTCAATCACACCACAAAGGTCAACGAAATCAAGCAGGTTTTTTTGAAGAACAAAAACATTCAGCATAAATCTCTTTAGTTCAACTTAAAAACTTCTTTGAAATGTAAAGATAAAGACTTGAAAAAGCTCAAAGACCCTCGCATCATAAGGCTAAAATAAAGGTATAAAGGAATATAAAACATATGGAAATGTTCTTCTCAATATTCGCACATACAAATCCCGGTAGCGGCGCAATTGATGGGTTTTTGCACCCTCTACTAGGGCTTGATCATCTTTTAGCCATGCTCACAGTTGGTTTATTGAGCGCTCAACTTGGTGGACGTGCTATCTGGACAGTTCCGACTGCCTTTGTTGCTTCTATGGCTATTGGCGGTGTTCTAGGTTTGGCAGGCATCCAGTTACCATTAGTTGAATATGGGAT
>JAHQVL010000067.1 GCA_019634345.1 Rhodothermaceae bacterium | reverse complement strand
CCGGCTCTGATTTCATCAAGACCTCAACGGGAAAAGAGCCGGTCAATGCAACGATCCCCGTAGGCCTTATTATGACTCGGATGATTCGAGAATACGAGCATCGATCTGGACAAATTGTTGGCTTTAAACCAGCAGGAGGTATCAGAAAGGCAAAAGAAGCCCTTCTCTGGCTGGCACTCATGAAAGAAGAGTTAGGAGATCGGTGGCTGAATAACACATTATTCAGATTCGGCGCAAGCAGTCTACTTACCGATATTGAACGCCAGCTCTCTCACCATGCAACCGGCCACTACGCTGCGCGCCACCACCAACCAATGAGCTAATCCATAGCCTCTAAACGTACACCTTATAGCTCTTGACCATGACCCTTTCCACACTGTTCGAAACCATGGAATACGGCCCTGCGCCTGAATCACCAGCAGCAGCACATGCATGGCTGGATCAACACAATCGCTCCTTCAAGCAATTCATTGGTAATGCATGGACTGAGCCTGCATCAAAAACAACGATTGATGTTCTGAATCCAGCAACAGGGCAACACCTCGCATCCATCTCCGATGCGAATCAGACCGACATCAACCTGGCCGTCGAGTCTGCGAGAAAAGCATTTTCTTCATGGAGCAAACTAAGCAGCCACACACGGGCTCGGCATTTATATGCGATTGCACGAGCCATCCAAAAGCACGGGCGGCTCTTTGCTGTACTCGAATCCCTGGATAACGGGAAGCCCATTCGCGAATCCAGAGACATTGATATTCCCCTCGTTGCTCGTCATTTCTCCCATCATGCGGGCTGGGCACAATTGATGGATTCGGAGTTGCCGGGATATAGCCCCCTGGGCGTCATCGGTCAAATTATACCCTGGAATTTTCCACTCTTAATGCTGGCGTGGAAAATCGCGCCTGCTCTTGCTATGGGGAACACCGTTGTTCTCAAACCGGCTCCGTATACACCGCTTACTGCCCTCCTGTTCGCAGAGATCGTCGTTGAAGCGGGACTACCAAAAGGTGTTGTGAATATAGTTACCGGTGGCGATGAAGCCGGTGCGGCAATAGTCAATCATCCTGATGTCGACAAAATAGCATTCACCGGATCAACCTCTGTGGGCCGCATTATCCGCAAGGCCACAGCCGGTACTGGTAAAAAGCTTTCCCTTGAATTAGGAGGCAAATCTCCGTTTGTAGTATTTGAAGATGCCGACCAGGACAGTGCCGTTGAAGGCCTTGTAGACGCTATCTGGTTCAATCAGGGTCAAGTGTGCTGTGCAGGATCCAGATTGCTTGTCCAGGAGAGCATCGCTGAAGGATTCCTGGCTAAACTACGCACCCGCATGGCTAACCTCAGAACCGGAGACAGCCTGGACAAAGCCATTGACCTTGGGGCTGTTGTAGATAAAGTGCAGTATGACACGATTGAGCGTTGGGTCAAACTGGGTGTAGCGGAAGGTGCTGACCTGTATCAACCCGAAGTTTCGCTCCCAGAGAATGGTTGTTTCTACCCGCCTACGCTGCTAACAAACGTTTCGCCTGCCTCTACAGTAGCACAAGAGGAAATCTTTGGCCCTGTACTTACAGCCATGACGTTCCGTACCCCTCAAGAAGGCATCAAGCTAGCAAACAATACACGCTACGGCCTTGCGGCGAGTGTATGGACTGAAAACATCAATGTTGCCCTGGAAGTAGCGCATCGTATAAAAGCGGGCAGCGTCTGGATAAATAGCACGAATCTCTTTGACGCAGCCTCAGGGTTTGGAGGATACAGAGAAAGTGGGTATGGCCGAGAAGGAGGCAAAGAGGGCCTGTTCGAATATGTCCGCCCGTCCTGGGAAAAGAAAAGTAAGTCTGAAGGAAATCCCCCTTCTTCCAATGGTACATCCTCTGATAGCTGGGGCGCCTCTGTTCCTGAACGGCCGCCGCAATTGGTAACTCCAGCAGCTAATGGTATGGCGATCGATCGAACGCCTAAGATGTACATTGGCGGCAAGCAAAAACGGCCTGATGGTAATTATAGCCGAGCCATCCTCAACAAAAAAGGAGACCTTCTTGGGCAAGTAGGAGAAGGTAACCGTAAGGATATCCGTAACGCTGTCGAAGCTGCACACGCAGCGCGTGGCTGGGCCGATCGGTCGCCCTATAATCGTGCACAGATATTGTATTTCTTAGCAGAAAATCTGGCTATTCGTGCCGATGAATTCACAGCCCGGCTCAAAGCACTCACCGGCCAATCAAAAAAAGAAGCCATGCAGGAAGTAGAGGCCTCATTGGATCGCCTCTTCACGTATGCCGCTTGGGCAGATAAATTTGGGGGCACCGTACAAGAAACAACACTCCAGGGTATAGTCATCGCTCATCACGATTATCTGGGGGTAGTGGGAATTGCCTGCCCTGATGAATATCCTCTTCTGGCCATGATTTCACTCGTGGCACCGGCAATTGCCCGAGGCAACACGACTATTGTGATTCCATCCGAGAAATACCCGCTCATCGCTACCGACTTATACCAGGTACTCGAAACATCCGATATACCTGCCGGCGTGATCAATATCGTTACTGGTGATCGCAATCACCTTTCTAAAACCCTCGTCGAACACGAAGACGTTGACGCGATGTGGTATTTCGGAGACGCTCGCGGTTGCAAAGAAATTGAACAACGCTCTACCACGAATATGAAAAGAACGTGGGTAGGCTATGGAAGAAAAAGAGATTGGATGAACAAAAGCCAGGGAGAAGGCACAGACTTCTTGTATAGATCGGTACAAGTAAAAAATATCTGGGTGCCTTCTGGCGTATAACATAGATGATGCAAAAACAAGATGTCCCGCCCGATACCCTGACTCAAAAAATAGGCGTTCTCACGCGTCGTGAGGTAGAAGCCCGTATCCTCGCTCCTATCATTGATGCACTTGGAGAAGAATTCGGAAGAGATGAGGTCATTTCGATAGTCAAGAACGTCATCATCCACCTAGCCAGCCAACAGGGATCTGAACTGGCAGAAACCATGGGTGGTACCGACGCTGATGCCTTTATGAACTCATTGGCCTATTGGACCCGCGATGATGCGCTACAACTGGATGTAATCGAAAACAATGAGACGTCTCTTCACTTCAATGTCACCCGTTGCCGCTATGCTGAATTGTACAAGGCTCTTGGCATCCCAGAGCTCGGTGCGGTTTTTTCCTGCAATAGAGACTTTGCCCTGATCGAAGGATTCAATCCAGACGCCACGCTAAAACGCACCCAAACGATCATGCAGGGTGCTTCCCATTGTGACTTTCGTTATACATTTCCTGACGATCATCAGGAATCGAAAGATCAACCCTAATGGAGGCCTTCCATCTAGAGTTATTCAATTAAAAAATGCTTCTTTGATACGCTGCTGCAGTGCGTTGTAGTGATTATATAATACTTAGCACAGTTGAATAGCACTACCCCACTCTTATGCAACTTCCCAAAAAGAAGTACCGGACATTTTTTGAAATGTCTTTAGACATGCTATGTATAGCAGGTTTTGATGGATACTTTAAGCTCGTTAATCCCGCCTTTACAAGAGTACTCGGCTACACCGAAGAAGAATTGTTAGCCAGGCCACTTATTGAGTTCATTCATCCGGATGACAGAGAGGCTACACTAGAAGAAGTAGCCATACTCGCTAAAGGTGTCACCTCTATCGATTTCAGAAACAGGTACCAATGTGCGGATGGCAGTTACAAATGGATTTCCTGGAAATGCAAAGCGGACAACGAGGCCGGCTTACTCTACTCAATTGCACGAGATATTACCAGCGAATTGGATCAGCGGCAGCAAGAAATGCTGGGAATTATTGCACAACTTGAAGCAGCGAAATTACAAGCAGAGAAAGCCAATCTAGCCAAAAGTACATTCCTCGCTAACATGAGCCACGAGATCCGAACGCCCCTTAACGGAGTGATCGGAATGATTAGCATACTTGCTCACACTGAATTGAATGAAGAGCAAAAAGAGTGTGTTGAGGTCATACAAACCTCTGGAGAAGCGGTCCTAAACCTTATCAGTGATATACTTGACTATTCCAAGATTGAGTACGGACAAATAGAGCTGGCTGAAAGCCAGTTTCATCTAAAGCAATGTATTTCTCAGGCAATAGATACCGTGCAGATATTGGCCGAAAGCAAAGGGTTATCTCTCTCGCTTGATGTAGCCAATGGATTTCCAGAGTATATACGCGGTGATGAACATCGTATCCGCCAGATCTTACTCAATTTATTATCAAACGCTATCAAATTCACGGAAGAAGGAGACATCCTTGTAAAAGGGCGTGTACGAAATTCGACGATCAATAAGATTGAATTGAGTGTCCATGATACCGGAATAGGGATTCCCTCTTCCCTTATTGATTCTGTTTTTGATTCGTTCACACAGGTAGATCCATCACCCAACCGGATGTTCGGAGGAACGGGACTCGGCCTTTCTATTTCTCGCGAGTTGGCATTTGCAATGGGAGGAGATCTACGTGTTGAAAGTATTGAGGATGAAGGATCCTCGTTTTATCTCACGCTCCCCTACTCCACCTAGTAGTCATAGGGACATGTACTACTTATGAGCCTTTCTATGGATTAAATCTGTGGTTCAAGACGCACAGCTAGTTGATTAAAGAGCCCCGACGGGGAGAAGTCTATCGCTCAACCGCTCGGCTCAAGAACTTTCGATGGCACTATTGTGCTACGTGTCATCGGACAGATTTAATACAATCATGAAAACACAAACACACAACCTACGAGCTGTAATTAGTACCGTTGGAATTGCCCAGGCAGTAGCAGTTATGCTATTCTTCTGTCTTTTTACAGGGCAGGTTCAAGACGTTGAAGCTCAAATTGCCGTTATGCAGTACCGGCATGTACCTGCGGAGAACGTACAAGAGTTTGTACGGCGAGAAACCACGTACTGGAGCGCCATTGCTGAAAAGGCGATTCAGGAAGATAAGATGATGTACTGGGCAATGTGGCAGAAAGTAGGAGGCTGGAATCTTGACACAGGATCTAACTTCCTCTTCATGAACGTTTTTGCAGATAAAACAGGCCTCGATAATGTATCAGGCATATGGGATCCAACAACGGTCTTTCCTGAAATGAATCCAGCGGATATCAGCACCGAGATGCTTAGCACCACAAAACACATGCTGGTGGTAGAAAGTATCGCGGATGCAGGAAACGAAGAGCCACAGTTCCTCCGTATGAACTACGGTAAAGTGCATGACCCGGAGAAAACGCTCGAGATAGAAATGAACTGGAAAACATTCATCGAAGAACAAATGGAGCAAGGGAATACCACAGCTACCAGTTGGCGATTCGTACGTGTTCTAACACCCGCAGGAGCCAGCATTCCTTTTGACGTCATTTCTATGGATGGCTTTCAATCGCTCAGCGAGGCGGTATACCCAACATGGGCAGACGACGTTGAATTCCCTGACATGACTGGATTCGATGAGGCACAGACGAGAGATAGGGTCTCGGTTTATGCTAGGGTAAAGTCTGTAAGCAGAGAAGCTGAGAGTGGAGAATAGAGAGTAAGATGGTTCTCATCCCTTTAAAGCCGGGCATCTTATAGGTGCCTGGCTTTCTTCTTCTTAATGGCTCTTAACATTTGACTGTATCCCCCCCATTATTTAACATCCGTAATCCCTAAAAATCAAACTCGATTAAATGAAGATTATTCGCTTCGGTGATTACGGCCAGGAAAAGCCAGGTGTCCAGCTTCCAGATGGTACCCGCATTGATGTCAGCCATGTTGTAAAAGACTACGATGAAGCTTTTTTTGCTTCAAATGGACTTGCAGAGCTTTCAGAATGGGTGGCAACTCATGCAGCAAATGCCCCTAGAATAAACAATACAATCCGCCTCGGTGCGCCCCTGGCACGGCCCAGTAAAATGGTCTGTATCGGATTAAATTATACCGATCACGCGCACGAAGCAGGCCTGAAGATTCCTAAAGAGCCCATTCTCTTTTTCAAATCAACCACCGCCATTGTCGGCCCAAACGACGACATGGTGATTCCCAAAAACAGCAAAAAAACAGACTGGGAAGTGGAGTTAGGAATCGTTATAGGCAAACGCACCTCCTATGTTACAAAGGACGAGGCATTCGATTATATCGCCGGGTACGTATTGCATAACGATTATAGCGAACGGGAATTTCAGGCTGAACGCGGTGGCCAATGGGTAAAAGGAAAGAGTTGCGATACATTTGCACCCCTTGGTCCCTTTATCGCAACTAAAGACGAAATTGAAGACGTCGCCAACCTTTCTATGTGGCTCAAAGTAAATGGTGAGTTTAAGCAACAAGGCAACACAGGCAATATGATCTTCGATGTCCCTACTGTTGTCAGTTATATCAGCCAGTTTATGACCCTCCTCCCAGGGGATGTTATTTCCACCGGAACACCAGCCGGCGTAGGCCTGGGCTTCGATCCCCCACAATACCTGCAACCAGGAGATGTTGTCGAACTCGGCATCGACGGGTTAGGCAGCTCAAGGCAAGAAGCCATCGCGTATTAGCGATGGCTGTTTCGGGTTTCGGGTTTCGCGTCCCGGGTTGATTTACTGTTCGGGACAGAAATAACCAGAGCACCTGTAACTTATTCCATCGAATCCTAAATCCCACCACAGGCATTCATGAACACCCAACCCGAAACCCAAAACCCGAAACCGGAATCGGTGGCTTCGCCACCGAAGACCCTATCCGCCACACTCCGCAAACTGGGCCCAGGAATCATCATTGCGGGTTCAATCGTGGGTTCAGGGGAGTTGATTGCGACGACCAAGGTGGGAGCCGAAGCAGGATTTTGGTTATTGTGGCTCATTGTTATCGGCTGTGTCATTAAAGTCTTCGCCCAAATTGAGATGGGGCGATACACAATCACCTGGAATGAAACCCCATTGATGGCACTCAACAAGGTCCCTGGACCTCGATGGAAAGTCAATTGGATTGTGTGGTACTGGACGATTATGACCATGCTTATTATTTCACAGCAAGGCGGTATCGTTGGGGGGGTGGGACAAGCACTGGCCATCAGTCAGCCACTTACAGAACAGGGCGCTTCCTACAATGCATTGCAAGACCAACTCGTCAGTGCCCAGGTACAACTCGCGATCCACTCCTCTAACCTGGCGCCAGGATCGGAATTAACGCAAGCAGAAGCCTCAACGTTGGCCAATAGAATTTCTGAGCTCACAGCTCAAGTTCAAAATGTACCAGCAATAGACAAAAACATAGACGCTTATATCTGGGCTACGATTATGGCTCTTCTTACATCCGTGCTGATGTTTATAGGCCACTATGGAATGATTCAGTCGGTGTCAGCCGTCCTTGTTGCCCTATTCTCATTGATTACTGTCATCACACTGGTCATGCTACAGTTTACTCCCTGGGGTGTTACGGGGAGTGAGTTTACAACAGGCCTTCGCTTTCAATTGCCCCAGGTAGACGCATCCAGTGCGGTCAACCCTGTAACTACAGCACTTGCCGCGTTCGGCATTATTGGAATGGGAGCAGGAGAACTACTGATGTACCCTTATTGGTGTCTGGAAAAAGGATACGCTAAATACACCGGTCTACGCGAACAAACGGAGTCCTGGTTAACGCGAGCAAAAGGGTGGCTTCGCGTCTTACAAATTGACGCCTGGTCCTCCATGTTTGTATACACCTTTACGACTGTCATTTTCTACTTGCTCGGTGCTGCCGTCCTGTGGAGGACGGGATTAAATCCCAATGGTAGCGATATGGTTCGTACGCTCAGTGAAATGTACGTCCCTGTATTTGGAGAATGGGCCCAACCCGTGTTTTTGTTCGGCGCAATCGCGGTCTTGTATTCTACCTTCTTCGTTGTAGCCGCAGGATACAGCCGCATGGTGGCAGATGCTTTTGGGCTGTTTGGATTTCATGATGGCACCGAAGAATCACGCCTTCGTTGGACGAAATGGATCAGCGCAATCTGGCCTATTGTAGCCCTGATCACCTACATTTTTGTCGCCAACCCTGTAGCCATGGTTCTGGCAAGTGGTGTTGCGCAGGCTGTCATGCTTCCCATGCTAGCCGTTGCCATTTTATACTTCCGCTATCAACGAACAGACCAGAGACTTATCCCAGGAAGAGTGTGGGATATATTCCTGTGGGTTTCCTCAGCAGGCTTGATTATAGCAGGCTTATGGTCGCTGTATCAGCAACTGGCGTAGATTACTCGGTAGGCATGCCCTGCTCTTCCAGGTAATCTGCTCCTCGGCCCTTGATATTTTCGTCCCAGTATTTCATCCAGCCAGGCCCTTCTTCTGCGAGCCGCTCCCAGTCTAAGGACATCGGCTGAATGTCGGTATTGGCAATCCATGCTGGCAGTTGTGAGGGATCGATATCTTGCCGGCTTGGAATACGAAAGAACTCATTTGCCTGCAGAATCATAGCTTCTTCAGAAGTTGCCATTTCATAGAACTTCCTTGCCCAGTCTAAGTTAGGGCCATTCTTTACGAGGGCAATTCCATCTGTTAATACCGGCGTTCCACTCAATGGAATGAGAAACCCAAAAGGATACTCGTTTTCCTGCTGTTGCAAGAAAATGTCTGGCATATTCCAAAATGACACATCGCCTTCTTCCCGGGCAAGTTTCAAATAGAGTTGTGTTGGGTCTGCCGTGTACGTTTTTGTATTCATATCGAGCTTCGCCAGCCATGCATACCCTTCTTCCACCGTTGGCTGCCTCATAATCATCGCTCCAAAAATTGTGCGCATGGTTGCAGAAGCAAGCGGGTAACGAATCAACACTCTATCTTTCCACTGAGGCTCAAGTAAATCATCCCAGTCTTTAGGTATATCTTCGTCATTCGGAAGTGTACGGCTATTAAACGCAATGACTTCAGGTGTCAAAAACGTGCCGTACCACATGTGGCGATGATCGTGCATATCATCTGTAACCGCATCCGCCCAGGAAGGACTGTAGGGCTCTAGCAGGCCCTCAACGGCTGCCCTATTAAAGGCCATGCTGCTTCCCCCCCACCAAATGCTTGCCTGAGGCCGCTCCTTTTCTGTCCGAATCCGGTCATACGCATTCTGACCTCCCATATCAATCCACTGCACGTCTACTTCCGGATGAGCCTCCTCAAATATGTTCTCAAACCGGTTTAACATCTCCTTCCCATGAGGCGAATAAATTACCAATGTCGCCTTCTCAGGAGTTGAAGTACAACCGACAACGAAAAGGAGTAAGATGGTGAGTAAAAGGATGGGGTAGCGCATTTTTGTTAGTTCAATGTTCAAAGTTTAATGTTCAACGTTCTGGTTCAACGTTCAGAGCTCTCAGTTAAATACCTTGAACTTTGAACCTTGAACTTTGAACTTCATCCAACCAGCCTCAACTTCGCAAAACGGAGCGCGAGTTTCTTCTGGCCGATATCCTGGAAGTAGACAATAGCTTTAGCATTTTGCCCCTGCCCTTCCATAGAAAGGACCTTTCCCTGTCCAAATTTATCATGCTCAACAATAGCGCCTGGTACAATCTGCCCTCCTTCTCCTTCATCATACACAACTCGACGTCCATCAGGCACTTGGGTAGTCTGTGTAACGATTTTTCGTTTTTTCTTGGACTGCGTCAGGCTCTGGCGAAAATAGTTTGGATCCAGATTATCATAAGAAACAGTCCTGCCTTTTTTGAGCTTAAAGCGATCCTTCTTTTGATGAAACGCTTCTCCCGCCTCCGTTCGAAGCACACTCGAATCAACTTCTTCCAAAAATCGGCTTCGCACACTGGCAGAATGCTCTCCGTAACGGAATCGCGAGCGGGCATTGGACAAAAACAAGTGGGCTTTTGCACGGGTCACGCCTACATAAAATAGCCGGCGCTCTTCTTCTAAATCTTTGCGATCTTGTGACGCACTCGCCAGAGGAAAGAGCCCTTCTTCGAGCCCCGCGATAAACACCACGGCAAACTCCAGTCCTTTGGATGCATGCAAGGTCATCATCGTTACACGTTCACCTGCTCCCTTATCCTCATCTTGATCTGTAAACAGAGATACTTGCTGTAAAAACGTGCTCAAAGCACCATCCCCTCCTTCCTGCGTTCTGAATTCTGCAATCGCGTTTATTAATTCCTGAACGTTCTCCCAGCGGACTAACCCTTCTTGCGTCCCTTCATCCCGAAGATCAGAAAATATGCCGGCGTCCTTCACAAGATCTCGAGTAAGCTCATCTGCAGGCCGGGTATCGAGTTCGCTGCGATATTGCTCAATCAGGGCTACAAACTTGCCCACCATCGTTTGAGAACGTGCAGTAAGCCCAGACTGCTCTAATGACCGTACAGCATCCCATAGTGGCAAGCCAGACTGCCCGGCATAGTTAAATAGTTGCTCCTGCGTCTTGCTCCCAATACCGCGCGTTGGGTAGTTAATTACACGCCGCAAGCTGGCAATGTCATTCGGATTTACCAACAATCGCAAATAGGCAAGCACATCCTTGATTTCCCTGCGCTGATAGAACGACATCCCTCCAATAACACGATACGGTATATTGCTCCTACGGAGCGCATCTTCAAATGACCGACTTTGAGCATTGGTGCGGTACAGAATGGCAAAATCTTCGTATCGATAAGCCGTTCGAACTTCGATATCTCGAATGCGCCGCTCAACTTTCTGTGCTTCGTCTTTTTCAGAGATTGCTTCGACCAGCATGATCTCTTCTCCTTCGGCATTTTCTGTCCACAACGATTTCTCCAACTGGTCTTTGTTGTGACCAATGATGGAATCTGCCAGTTTTAAGATTCTCTTTGTAGATCGATAGCTTTGCTCCAGGCGGATGGTTTTTGCTTGCGGGTAATCCTGCTTAAAGGACAGAATGTTAGCGATATCGGCGCCGCGAAATGCATAGATACTCTGGGCATCATCACCCACCACGCAAATATTCTTATGCCCGGCTGCAAGTAACTTAGTAAGCCGGTACTGGGCATGGTTGGTATCCTGGTATTCGTCAATATGAATGTACTTCCATCGTTGTTGATACTTTTCCAGGATCTCCTTGTGTTTGGTAAACAACTCGATGGGCTTGATTAACAAGTCGTCAAAGTCCATCGCGTTTGCATTTCGGAGAATCCCCTCATAGCGTCCATAAACACGAGCAGCCTGTTCTTGGGCTGCGGTTGCCACCATCCGCTTGTATTGCTCAGGCTCTACCATCTGATTTTTTGCACTGGAAATCAGGTTTCGTATCGACCGTGGACTGAATTGCTTGGTGTCGATATTCAACTGGCGCATCACGTTTTTAATAACCCGCTCGCCATCATCAACATCGTAGATAGAAAAGTCGCGTGTATATCCCAGCGCTTCAGCTTCAACGCGCATCATACGGGCGAACGTAGAGTGAAACGTGCCCATCCACATCCCCCTGGCTTTCTCTTCACCCACTAAATCCTCAATGCGCTCCTTCATTTCCCGAGCGGCCTTGTTGGTAAAAGTAAGAGCAAGAATTTGATTGGGCCAGGCTTTGCGGGTCGCTATCAAATAGGCAATACGATGGGTAAGTGTCCGCGTCTTACCAGAACCAGGCCCGGCAACAATCATTACGGGGCCTTCAGTGGTAGAGGCCGCTTGTTGTTGGACCTCGTTCAATCCGTTGAGGATCTGGCTGGCATCTTCCAACGGCGCGTCAGAAGATGTCTTTCCATCAAATTCTAGCCGATACTGCCGCATTGTACTTCGCCGTCGCTTCGGTTATCTAATAAGAAAAGTCAGACTTCCAAGATAGACAATAGCAACGCAGCATTCCGGGAAATGTTGTAGAATAACCTACTTTTTCAAATGCAAGAACAGGTTAATCCCCTCCGGCTCTTTTCCGATATAAATCATGTTTTCTGGAACGCCGCTGTCCCTGGCTAATTGGGTGAGCACTTCAGGACCCCTATGGTGGAGCCGCCAGTCCATCAGCACTTCCATATACGGCCTGGAAGGATTGTAGTCTGAAAAATTGCCAATGACCAGCTCTCCTCCCTCATCAACGAATTCGTACAACCTCTTTGTCAAAAAGATAAACCGGCGATCGTCCAGATAATCAAATAATCCTGCAGACCAGATCAAGGGAAACCGTTTCTCTGTTGTAAACCTGAACGCATTTGCTTTCATGAAATTGATGTTCTCCATGTACTCAAAGCACAACGTTTGCGCATAAAGAATAGCGACATCATCAAATTCAACGCAGTCAAATTGAATGTGCCTATCCCGATTGGGGCCTTCATGATGCTGATTAAAAAACTCGAACACATCCCGGGCAGGCCCGCTAGCCACATTCAAAATTTCTAGGCGCTCTTCTTCTGATTGCTCAACGACGGAATTCATTAGATCGATGAAATACGCTTTTCGATTTCGTACCGCGTGAGCGGCCCGCGTATTCAAGAAAAAGTTATCCCATTTAATGAGATCAGGATCGGTTGTTAACGAACGCTGGTACACACGATCTATGACCTCAAAATCTCCTGCATACCCACGGGGTTTTCTTAAACTGATGCCTTGTAGCGTTTTAGGAGAAAGTGCCTCTCCAAAAGCGTCTTGCAAGTCACTCAGTGTTTGTGACGCCATTTGTCCTTGCTCTACCTCCCCTGCAATCTCCTCCAGCCAGGAATTAAACTCTTCATAGTCGGTGGGTGACGGCCCTCCTCGATTTACCCATTTGGAAGCATTATCAATATGTTTTTTCATGGTATCCTTTAACGAATAGAACTACATACCTTTGTGCTTCACATAATAAAAAGGGGCCTCCCTCTCAGACACGACTTCCACTTCACTGAAAGCGCCAAAGTTACAAATCGGGCCATTTGAACCTAGAATACCACAAATTGACGGTTACTCTTCCACCCCTTGAATCCGTTTGTGCTTCCTCCATGCCGTTTTTTGGGCGTTCTCTGTCGCTTCCAGGTATTGCGTTGGAGTGACGTCAAAAAACTTTCGAAAAGAGCTTGTAAAATGACGGGGGTTCTTAAACCCTACTTGAAAAGCGACCTCAGCAATGGTGCCTGCTCCCTGCTCTAAAAGCTGCACCGCTCTTTTTAATCGCATGACACGGACATATTCCATCGGTGTCATCCCAAGAAATGCTTTGAATTTCCGCTGCAATTGCCTTTCACATCGATGCATTTTTTCTGCAAATGCGCTCAAATTAAATCCGGCGTCTCCCATCTCTGCTTCAACAATTGTTTTGACCTGATTTAAAAATCGTTTTTCTGGAGCCAATACGTGTATGTTTGTAGGCTCGACAAATTTTTTGCTGCTATAATGAGAACGAATGTATGTTCGATTCTGTAGCACATTTTTCACCTGTGCCAGCAATAGTTTATCGGAATAAGGTAATCCCAGAAATAAATCTGCTCCAACTTCTAATCCAAGAAGATGATATTCCAGTGTGTTCTCCTCTGACAATAAAAGGACAGGGATATGCTTTAAAGCGGGGCTTAACTTTATCAACCTACAGAGATCAAGGCCATCCATATAGGGCATCATTATAGAAGAAATGATCAGGTCAGGTACATGTTTTTGGGCCTTAGCTAGCCCCTCATGCCCATGAGCAGCTTCAATAATGTGATAGAATTTCTCAAACAGTCTCTTGTGGTACACCCTTGACGCTTTATCGTCATTAACCAGGACGATCGTTGGACGGATTTGTGATGTCACCACATGCCGGGCCTTCCAGCCCGCATGTTCGGTACGTGGCAAAGAGGGAATCATCTTATCAAGCGAAATACGAATGGTACTTATGCCGCGATACTAGGAGCGACTTTGACGCGACGTTTACTTATAAAGCGACAATTCCCGTTAAAACCCACCATGCAATTACATGATTTTCAAGCCAGCATGGGCTTTTTTGACTTAATACGTACCCGCTCGGATAATTTGCATATTCGCTTGAAATACCTGCCCTGGCGTATTTTCTACAAACCCGTCAAACCACAATTTACCTAAAAATAAGGCAGGTGGTGCACATGCATTATGTCCACCGAAGGTCAGCTTTGCCAGTTCAACGTGCTCTGCTCCATGCTCCTGATATGCTTGTAGGGCCATCTCAGCGTTGCGAAATGAAACTTGCTCGTCGTCTACACAATGATACAAACGCATTGGAGCCAGCGGTTTCCAGTTGTGAATATCATTTTTCTCCAGTGCCACTCTAAGTGGATGTGCAGCATTCTCCTTAAAGCTATCAATAAATGCCGGTGTTAACATGTTGAGAGGCACCGCCGGCAATTGTCGATTGATATGCCTTAATCCCGTCTTCCCTTCAAGCATGCTTTCAACGACCTGAATGTACTCGGGAAGGATAACATCCTCCAATTGCTCAAACACATCATAGACCATGTCATAGGCAAGTAGCGTAAACGGTAAATATCCAGGAGATGGATACGGTGACTCTTCAAGAATCTGCTCGACCATCACCTGTGATAAATTATAGGGCCCTGCCATCGGTGCCGAGGCAGTCACTGAGATTTCGTCGCTATGGTGTTGTTCAATCTCCCGATGAGCCGCCATTGTCACATAGCCCCCTTCCGAGTAGCCCATCAGAAATAATTGTCCATTTGTATGAATCGCTTCTTTTTCCAAAAATGCGCGTGCGGCACGGATCATATCGACAACAACGGTACCGGAGCTCTTAGCATGTACGTAAGGATGAAACCCTGTTCCGGACCCAAGGCCCAGATAGTCGGGCATTACTGTGATATATCCGCTTGCACCGAGCCCCATACTCACAAGATCAAATCCCTTCACTGAAGGCGCTCGATGACGAGCGACTATGGTGCCATGCTGAAAACTCAATAAGGGCGCGGGTTCATCAATAGCCTCTGGGATCGCGACAGCACCCGATGCAACCGTTTGTTGCCCGTGATGATCAATAGTTAGATAGGTTACCTTATAAAGGGACACGCCTTGCCTGGGTACACCAGGAATCTTTTCTTCAGCAAGCGACGCTGCAATCTCATCGCGTGTAAGAAATCCAATTTTTTCGGAGGAAAGCAGGTCTCCACGATTACCTAATCTCGTTGCTTCTGTACTCTCTCCACGGTCGAGATGCTGCGTCGCTTCCGCACTTCCAACTAGCATCAGTATCCCAGACAGCATGCCTACACACCTAGACAATTTGTTCATGCTGGTATCTGTTGAGGAATATAATATGCTCCTTAATAATTACATTGACAGTATCGGTCTAGACTGGAGTTGCTTAATTGAAAAGACGACCACCAAACCAACTTCGATTTTTCCTCACTAAAGGCGAGGACACGGGAAAGGGATCGGAATAGACAATGCAGAGAATTAACCTTATACTCTGACACCATATTCGTCTATCGAACTTTACCCACCTACCATGGATCTGGTTATTACAATCTTGCGAGGCGCATTTGGCCTCTTTGTGTTAGCAGGTATCGCCTATCTATTTTCTACAGACCGCAAAAGCATCAGTTGGCGCCTTGTAGGTGCTGGAATTGGACTCCAACTTATCTTCGCTCTGCTTATCCTCAAGACAGGCCCTGGATTTGCCCTTTTCCAATTTCTGGGGCAAGCCTTCACTACTATTCTGAACTTCACATATGCTGGCTCTCAATTCATCTTCGGTCCTTTAGGGGCACCTTCCACAGAGAACTCAATAGGGTTCATGTTTGCTTTTCAGGTATTGCCAACCATCATCTTCTTCGGTTCGCTGATGGGCATCTTGTACTATATGGGGATTATTCAACCTGTTGTACGAGGGATGGGATGGTTTATGTCGAAAACGATGCGTATATCAGGCCCGGAATCATTAGCGACTGCGGCAAATGTATTTATTGGTCAGACGGAAGCCCCTCTTGTTGTGCGTCCTTACGTAAGCAAGATGACCAAGAGTGAACTCATGACACTCATGACGGGCGGCATGGCAACAATTGCGGGTGGCGTCCTCGCTTCTTACGTGGCATTTTTGGGTGGCGACAGTAGCGAAGAACAAGTCATCTTTGCCTCTCATTTGTTATCAGCATCTATCATGAGTGCCCCGGCCTCTATTGTCATGGCGAAGATCCTTGTGCCTGAAACAGAAACACCGTCTATCATGGACAAGGCTTCCTTTACCACCGGTCAAGAGGATGCCAACGTTATTGAAGCGGCTGCTTCGGGTGCATCAGATGGATTAAAACTCGCCTTAAATGTAGGCGCAATGTTGTTGGCCTTTGTAGCCCTTATCCAACTTATCAATTTTTTACTGAGCCTGGCGGCACAACCCACTTTATTTGGCTGGGAGCCCTTTAACCTCAATGCCGTCGTTGAACGGCTCAGTGGCGGTAATTTTGAAACGTTATCCCTTGAAGCGATCTTTGGCTTTATCTTCGCCCCCATCGCCTGGGCAATGGGTGTAGAATCGGCTGACTTGCTTCAGTTTGGCCGGCTCCTTGGCGAGAAGGTGGCCATTAATGAGTTCATCGCCTACCTCTCCCTGGGTGAATTGAAAGAAACCATGAGCCAGCGCTCTACCATCATCGGGGCGTATGCACTGTGTGGATTTGCAAACTTCTCCTCCATCGCTATCCAAATCGGCGGAATCGGCGGAATCGCCCCGGACCGTAAAAGCGACGTAGCAAAGCTAGGAATCCGCTCCATCGTAGGCGGTGCACTAGCCTCCTGGATGACTGCTACTATTGCTGGCATGCTGCTGAGTTGAGTTTAAAGTTCAAGGTTCAAAGTTCAAAGTTGATTTTTTCCAACAACAACTTTGAACCTTAAACTTTGAACCTTGAACTCACTCAGTGCTGGTCGCATACTTAATTCTAAACCGTGCCCATGACGGGATGGCTTTCCATTCCCGATCATCTTCAACAAATGCTGGCATCCATCGCATGCGAGTGGTTGCGTCCATTGCACTCAGATCGAGAATGGGGTGTATGCCATCTAGAATTTCGACGCTCTGAGGTTCACCTTCGGCGTTGAGGTATACTTGAAGACGTACTTCTCCAGTGATTTGCATGTCTCGGAGGCTATCTGGATAAATAACGGGGACATCCGTTCCTAGCTTCAGGCTGGTTAACGGCTCTCTGAAATGCCGGCGAAGCACCTTGTAGGACTGCTTTTTGAATTTGTCCACATCTCCTGCAGGGTCCGAGGTAAACGTAACGTCTGCAATTTTAGGAGCGAGGTACGCTTCGAACAGGGAATCAACAATCGCCGGTTCGTTGCGATACATCCGAATGAGGCTTCGCTTGACGGCGCGCTTAAATTGGTCTCGCACTTCACGATCAGATCCATACGTGCCATTCGCCACATACACAGTCTGCGCACCCACGACATCCATCGACTCAAGAGACTCCAGATCTCTGAAGTAATTGGTTGTATCCTGTTTGGTTGTATCCTGTCCTGAAACCCACCATCGCGTTGTTGAACCTTCCCATCCTTCAGGTGGCCCCTGGCGCATTGGCGTTTCTTGGGCACATCCTTGAAGTAAGGTAAATAAGAGAATACCGTATATAAATAACCGAATCACAATGTATCCTAATTGGTGAATAAAGCGCACAGATATAACCTATAGTACGCTTAAACTGTGAAAATATTCCTTACAAACCGTTGTAACCAAATCTCATTCTTTGATTAAAACGTTCCTAGAGTGGACAAGGGAGGCGAAATTTAGTTGCTACATGCAACGACCGGAAAGGCTTCGCTTAGGCAGAATTGGCGCCAGGTACAGACTGTTCTTCGTCCGATGGCGCAAGGCGTACATAGAATTGACGGCGATCCATAGCCACGATGGACACAAAGCTGCCGGCAGCGATAAACTCGCCCTCCGTCATCACCTCGATACGCCGTCCGTCAATTTCAACGATTCCTGTGGGCCGCAAGGGAGTGATAGCTACTCCCTTCTGACCAAGGTATTGAGCGCGGTCAGCACTTTCTCTCGCAATCAGGCGCTCATCGCTTCTCAAGTTGGTAGCAAGGATAAATCGATCCCACGCTCCAGATTTCCACATCCACACGAAAACACCTCCAGTAAGGGCAAGGGAGCCAATCATAAAGGCCGTACCCCCTACAACACCAACTTCATTATAGGAGTACCCAATACCAAAAAGAATGACTAAAAACCCAACGACCCCAACCACATTAAATCCTGGAATCAGATATACCTCTATGAGAATTAATCCCAGGCCGGCTAGAATAATGAGTATGGGAATCAGTAATTCCAATCCTTTCGTGTTTCAATAGTTGGTAAAATATACCTGGGTTTACGAATCAAGACAAAGATGTTTCACTTCTTTCCCTGATCGTATCTACCTGCCGAACTTCTACACGAGCACCACGCACATCAACAACGCGCACAACCGACCCTGTGGGTATAAACTCGCCGGCTGTAATCACATCAATACGTTCACCCGAATCTGTTACTTGAACGGTACCTGAAGGCCGCAAGGGCGTTAGCGCAGTTCCAACAGCACCAATCAATGTATCGTTGGTCTCTGTTGCAACATAACCTTCAGCACTTGATAACTCTGGAGCTAATACAAGTCTATTAAATCGTTGATTAGAAGGCAAGTACCTGACCATCGTTGAGACCATTATAACCATGAGTATCATCGTTGCTGCCATTGTTACCAGGGCAGATGTTATGGCTCCCTGATCGGGTAATGCAAGCCCCACGTTTCCAATGAGCGCAGCGAACAACGACCCCATGACAAGAATCAACCCACTAATACCCGCGATACCAAATCCAGGTATTACAAAAACTTCGGCAAAAAGGAGTAGAACACCAATTCCAAACAGAACAATTTCCCAGCTTTCTACAAGGCCCAACATGTAGTGGGGTGCGAAAAACAATGCGGCACCAATCGCAGACATCAAACCAGCAAACCCAACACCGGGAGTCTGTAGCTCAAAATACAATCCACCCATCATCATGAGCATTAATATAGACTGCAGAACCGGAGAGGAAAAGAATCGCAAGAACTGCTCTACACCTGAAGCCTGATGATCCACCTGCACGGCTTCGCTGACACCCAATTCCTCCATTATGCTATCAATAGACGGCATAATGGCGTCAGCAACACCGACATCGAGCGCTTCTTTAGAGGACAATGTCAGTAAACTCCCCATTTCCGAAATGCCTTCGACTTCCAATGAGTCGTCTACCATCGCCTCCGCAATACGAGGATCTCTTCCATTCGCTTCTGCCGTTGCCCGCATTAGCCCCTTCATGTAGCTCTGGTATTTCTCGGATGCTACCGCACCTGAAGTCCCCTCAACAACCGTTGCCGCTCCTATAGATGATCCTGGAGCCATTGCAATACGATCTGCAGAATATGAAATGAGTGCACCTGCAGAAGCCGCATTTTTATCGATATATGCAATGGTTGGTAAAGGAACGTCTAGGATTGTTTTCCTGATTTTATCTGCAGCATCAACCAGGCCGCCAAACGTATCTATGTGATAGATGATTAAGGCAGCGTCAGCGCCTATGGCATCAGCACTTGCTCGTTCAATGTATCGAGCAAGACTATTGTCAATCATCCCATCTACAGGAACGAGATACACAGCTCCGCTCGATAGAGAATCTCCAAAAGCAAACCTGTCGGTCACTTGCTGCTGCGTGTCTTGTGCCCAAACCACAAAAGGCATCATCAGCATAACCACCAAAGCCCCAAGACGTACTCTAGGTAACGGCATCTTCATTATTTTTTTCAATCAGTTGTCTATAGTATAAGGGTACGTCTGATTAAAAACGAAGATTCAAATTTAGAAAGGTTCACTAATCTATAAACACGAAACAGAATACGCCTAGTATTCCGTCAACACCGGTGTGCCTACCTGAATAATATCCCACAATGCATCGATTTCGTGATTTTCGATAGCAATGCAGCCTTGGGTCCAGTTGGTACCGCCTCCTGTGCCATCACCATGGATTTCGATCCAGCCGCCTAGCATGGTGTTCATCGGTGGGATAGAGTGATTTTCTTCTGCGCGAACAATCGCTTGATACTCATCTTTGGAAATTAATCCTTGCTTATAACCACGCCTGGCGTCTTCTGCATTTGGATAGTTTAACACAAAAGCTTTATAGTACTGGCTATTAGGGTTCTTAGAAACCACAAAGAAAGTCCCCTCCGGAGTCCGCCAATCATCAGGTGAGCCTAGATCCCCTCGGCGAATCTTATCCGAAACCACATTATTCCCAAAATCTGCAGGGATTTTCTTGAGAAGGTTTACCCCCTCATACACGTACACGCTCTTTTTTCTTTTGGAGATGCGAATCCAAATATTAGAAATGGCAGAACTAGCAATATATCCTTCTGCACCATCATCCGTCCGAATTTTACTCCAGAACCCATCTTCCTCTATAACGTGTACTGCTTCCTGGATGCCCAATGTAAATGCCCTATCCACGCCTGGCTTACTATAAACCGGAGCTTCCCGCACAATACTGTAATACAAGTTCTCCCCACTGTAGGACACGTTCTCCCTTTCAAAGGGCTGAGCGAATACGTAAGGCGTAATGCTTATCGCAAGCAGGCAGTAGACACCTGATAATCGTGTAAGAAGACCTCTTACGTTCATAGTTGACTTCATGGATTGGGTTTCATGTTGCAGGTTTCATGTTTCAGGTTGGTTCCGAGTTCTCCATGAACAACTCGAAACACGAAACCGACCACATAAAAATTTATGTGGTTGTCATATGTACTCTACGAAACGATATTGAGTTCGGCTTTATTATTTGCAATACATGCATGTACTGCATCCAATACGCCTTGGGTTTGATACGCTGTGACGGTATCCACAGATTCCCTTGCAATCGGATCAGCATTTTCCGGGGCAAAGGACCTGCCAACCAGTTTAAGTGCTTCAACATCACTTACAGAATCTCCAATGTAGGCAATATCTGACAAAGAGAGCCCTTGTTCATTCGCCATCCATTGCATCCCAAATTCTTTGGTCATCCCGAAGGGCACCACGTCAATTGAAAGATGCGTAGGTTGTACTTTTAAGCCAAATCGATTTTGATCAATGAACGCTTGCACACGCGGAATAGTGGCTACAATCTCTTCATGGTCTGGACCTATCAGGCCAGCTTGTGTTCGCTTTGCATAATCAAAGACCATAGACGTGCCTGCCAGGCAATGATTAATCATCCAGTCTGAGACCTGGTCGATTTGAGAACGCACCTCAGAAGTAATCCGTGGATTCCACTTCACCTCTGCCGTCCTGGGATTGAACATTCCGCCACCGCTTTCAAAGAGCACAGGTTCAACGACCCCAAGTAATTGGGCAATGCATTCAACGTAGGGTATCGGCCTCCCTGAACACAAACTAAATGCAGGATAGGTAGGATGACTATCGAGGGCGCCCCCCTCTTTCACCACGACCGATAACTCCACGAGCCGATCAATATCCATGATTTGATACGGCTCCGAGAGGCAACCATCGATATCAGAAACAAACAGTCTTGTCATGAAATGTGTAGTACTATGAAGCGCCCTGCCCCTCCATTATCTTGGCCAGTTCAGCGATGAGGTCATCAGAAATCCCCATGCTGCTAAATCCACCATCATGGAAAAGATTTTGCATTGTAACCATGCGAGTCAGGTCGCTAAGAAGTGAAACGGTGTAATCTGCGCAACTTTGGGCATCAGGATTGCCCAGCGGCGAGATCTTATCTGCAAACTCAAACATGGCATCAAACCCGCCAATGCCGGAACCGGCTACAGTTCGGGTAGGAGCCTGAGAGAGTGAATTGATTCGAATGCCTTTTTTACCGAGACGATATCCAAAGGATCGAACAATGCTTTCAAGTAACGCTTTTGCATCCCCCATTTCCGAGTATGCAGAGAATATCCGTTGTGCTCCGATATAACTCAGCGTCACAATCGATGCATTGTCAGCAATGGCGTCCTTTGCAAGGCCTCCACTAACAATCCGGTGCAAACTAATCGCTGATATATCCAGCGTTTTTGCATACCAATTGTAGTTCAGCGCTTCATAGGGTTTCTTCTTACGGACGTTAAGGCCCATTCCAATCGCGTGAACGATAAAATCAACCTTTCCATACGTCTCTTTTACCCCATCATAAAGAGCTGCAATTTCTTCATCGCTCGTAGCGTCGGCCCAAATGATGTCGCTACCGGTTTGCTCAGCAAGTTTGTCCAGGGTACCAACACGCTTCGCAACGGGTGCATTCGACAGTATAAATTCGCCGCCTTCAGCGTGGACCTTTTCAGCAATGGCCCATGCGATACTGCGTTCTTCCAAAGCGCCGAAGATGATCCCTTTTTTGCCTTTCAACAGGCCATACGCCTTGTTTTCCATATCTTAAGCTCTATTCTTTATTGCACAATTTTGATCGCGAAAAATACATCGCGCCATAATACGCAATTAAATGCTCAATCGTTCAAATCTCCTTTATATTCGCACGGCTTTCATCGCAGCTACATAATCTAAAAGGGTCTCATGAACACGACCGTTTGTTGCGACAACTTGCCCATCATAGATCCGATTCACCTCACCCGCATAGTTCGTCATCTTGCCCCCGGCTTCATTCACCAGCAACACACCTGCCGCTAAATCCCACGGATTGAGCCCCGTTTCAAAGAAGCCTTCCAACCGACCACACGCCACATAGGCCAAATCAGCGGCTGCGGAGCCCGTCCGACGTACGCCTCGTGCATCCTTCATAATGCTACCTAGCATTTCCAAAAAGGTATCTATGTAGATAAATTCCTTGTACGGAAATCCGGTTACAAACAAACTCTCAGAGAAGGCTGTCGTATTACTCACGGAGCATCGGACACCATTCAGGCGCGTCCCCTGCCCCTTGATTGCAGTAAAGAGCTCCCATCGAGCCACTTCCAAAACCACACCAACTACCAATTCTCCATTGTATTCCAATCCAATACTTACCGAATAAGGAGGGAATCCGTGTGTAAAATTAGTGGTACCGTCTACAGGGTCAATAATCCACCTGTAGCCTTTAGCACCTTCAACCCAGGTTGAGTAATCGCCCTCCTCTGCAAGAATAGACGCATCCTCCTGCCAGGTATCCAAGATGTCAATAATAAGCGCTTGGGCTGCTTCATCAACCTCGGTAACGAGATCATGCGTATTTTTTTCCCGAATCGCTGAAGCATTCAACTGCCCCGCTTTATCCCGAATCAACTGCCCCGCAGCCTCCGCTGCCTGTATGGCGATGTCGAGGGCTTGGGTGTGTCTGTTTAAGGTCATGCTTTATAAAGTTCAAGGTTCAAAGTTCAATGTTTAAAGTTGTTTGTTTAAGGTCATCTTCGCCAAACCTTGAACCTTGAACTTTGAACTTTGAACTTACTGCACCGTTGACTGAAAGAATTTGTACGAATATCGAATTAGTAGTGATGA
Organism: Rhodothermaceae bacterium; assembly: GCA_019634345.1. Classification (GTDB taxonomy): domain Bacteria; phylum Bacteroidota; class Rhodothermia; order Rhodothermales; family JAHQVL01; genus JAHQVL01. Next base: position 80 of record JAHQVL010000067.1, on the reverse strand, counting down.
AAGATAGGCACATCAACTTCTCTTATCTGATTCTGTTTATTAGTATCTCATTAACTTTTGGCTGTCAGTCTCAATCGGGT
>JAHQVL010000004.1 GCA_019634345.1 Rhodothermaceae bacterium | reverse complement strand
CTCCCTTCCTGGGCAAAGGAAATCAGGACAACGGTAGCTATCGGGAGCAACAAAAAGAGCAGAAGGATAACCACGCCCACCGTCAAGAACGCCTGAGCAAGCCCTCCTCGTATCGGTACCGCTGCTGAAGCCGTTCCTTTCCCTGCATTGATGCCTCTTGCATTGCGATTCGACCACTCCATAAACAAGAGGAATATCAGGCAAATAAAAGTTAGCACCGTAGAAACCGTGGCTGATAACCCTAAGTCACCGTTCGTTTTATAATTGTAGATCTGGACAGTCAAAAAATTCTCGGTCCCCGCAAAGAGAAGGGGTGCTGTAAACGACGCCATCGAAATCATGAACACCAACAAAGAGGCGCTTATCAACGCTGGCTTGAGCAAGGGAACGAGAACACGGCGAAAGGTGGTCCAGGATGATGCCCCAAGATTTGCCGAAGCCTCCAGCAAGCTCCCATCTATACCTCGCAATGCGGCCATTACAAACAAATAAAAGTACACATACATTGTGTAGATGTGCACAAAGAGCACAGCCCATAATCCCTCAAAAGCGAAAGGAACGTCGTCTAGATTAAAGAGCATCTTTAATCCTCTGGGCAGGATACCGCTCTCTCCATACAAGAACAGGAAGGCCATCACTCCCACCAGCGGAGGTAACGCCAGAGGAAGGGCCGCAACAGACATCAGCATTTTCTTGAACCGGAAATCACACCGGTAGAAAAAGTAAGCCAGCGAGGTCCCTAATACGGCAGCCCCGATTACGGTTAGAAGGGAGATAAATACCGAGTTGAATAGAGCGCGTACATTGGCAGAACGCCAGGATGCAAAAACCTCGCTATATTGTTCTAAGGAGCCACCAAGAATGAAGGTACGGAGGCTGGGATACAACACGTAACCCAATAGCACAAAGAGAACAGGTATAAAAAGCCAATAGGAGAGGCGTTTGCTAAGCATGGACTATTGATTTTCGAGCGTGGCTTACAGCTTTACCCGCCCCATCAGTGCACGAGACAGGGTAGCTTCGTCGGCATATTCCAGATCCCCACCGATAGGAAGCCCACGAGCAATTCTGGATACTTGAATACCAAAAGGCTTGATCAGTTGAGTGAGGTAATACGCGGTGGTGTCCCCTTCTACGTTCGGGTTCATGGCAAGAATGATCTCTTTGACGGGTGTGGGTTCTTCCATTCCCTCTCCGGCCTCTTCCTCAGAAACAGGTTGCACTCGAGCAACCAATTCTCGAACGTGAAGATCTTCAGGGCCGATACCGTCTAGTGGTGAGATAACGCCGCCCAGCACGTGATAGACGCCCCTGAACTCATTTGTTCTTTCAAGCGCCATCACATCGTTTGATTCCTCTACAACACAAATCAGGCTCCGATCTCGCTTCGGGGAGGTGCAAATGCCGCACAAGTCACTGTCTGAAACATTGTAGCAAATCCTACAATATTTGACTTTGTCTTTTACCGCAACCAATGCCTTTGAAAGCTCGACAACTTCTTCACGAGGCATCTTCAAAATATATGCAGCCAGCCTATGGGCCGACTTACGGCCAATGGTGGGTAAGCGGGTCAAATGCTCTACAAGAGATTCGACCGCTTCTGATGTAAATTGCATTAAAGACCTAACTGACTAATATCAAATCCTGGCGGAAGCATACTGCCAGCCGCTTTGCTCATCTCACCTTTAGCCAAATTTGCAGCTTCACCAAGGGCTTTGTTCACTCCGGCAATAATAAGATCTTCCAATAACTCGATATCGCTCGGGTCTATGGCATCCGGATCAATCTTTATACTTGTAACTCGTTGCAAGCCGTTGGCCGTCACTTTGACCATGCCTCCGCCGGCCTCGGATGTGATTGTTTTCTCTCCTAGCGCATCTTGAGCCTCAGTCATCTTGCGCTGCATATCCATCATTTTGCCGAACATGTCGGCCATATTCATATTATCTGACATAAAAGTAGTTCGTCCTATTTAAATTTTGATTGAACTCAATATCGGTAGTGGCTCAGAAACCCAAACTACCATACCATCTCCCCACCAAACTCATCAAATATCGCCTTAATCACCGGATTGTCCTTCCGTTTTTTCTGCATATATTCGTACGGGTCGATCTCCTTTGCAGTTTCCGAAGCGGCCTTTTCTTCTGCTTTGGCAAGGTCAATCACAAAACTTATCCTGCTTACATCCAGATCCACAAACTCTTTCAATACAGTCAGCAAATAGTCGCTCTGGCTGCCTAACATTCGTTTATGAAACTCATCAGGAACGGACAAGACAAGGGTTGCATCGCGAATATCAAGAGGAGCTGTGTGCTGCAACAACGCGCTTACATGAATCTTGTCCTGTTTTATCTTATGCGAATATTCGTCCCAACGTCCTTTGATCCACTCTACTTCAGCTACTGCTGTCTCTCCTGCAACTACGGCTACTTCTTGGACCACAGCAACAGGTTCACTTCCCCCTCTACTCGCCCGGGGCACCTTTTTCAAGGCAGGTGTTCCGAAAAAACGTTCGGGGTTCGGGGTTCGGGGTTCAGGGTTCAGGGGTCGCGGGTCGGGGGTCGGCCCTGGCTCTAGAGTTGGGGAAGATACGATGGAAAGATGGGGGGATTCTTCGGCCTCTGTGCTTCCATTTTTAGATGCCGGCGCATCCACTACATTTGTCGGTGGAGTATCCGAGTTCGAAACGTCAGATGTACTTTGCTCGGCTGGCGAAACCGGTGCCTGCTGTTGAATTACCACCGGTTCAAACTCGTTAGTGTCTTTAGATGGGCGTGAAGCCACCTCCGGCTCTTTCGCTACCTCCCCTTTTGCTCCATCTTCTTTCGCTACATCTCCTTTTACTATGGGAGCACGTTGAACGTGTTTTTCAAGGTCATCCAGTTTCTTAAGGGCCTCCCGTAAATCTACGGCATGAGCCATAGAGGCCATCTTGAGCAAGGACAACTCCATCTGCAGGCGGGGTTGAACACTTGTTTTTAAAAGCTGCTCACCGTCGGCCGTAATCATGAGCAACCGCAGCAAATCAGCCTCTGTAAAATGAGGTGCTGATTCAGCATATTTTTGCTTTACCGACTCAGCAGCTTCGATCAGCGAGGTGTCCGGCATGGTCGAAGCGACAAGGAGGTTACGCAAGTGATTGGCCAGCCCTACCAGGAATTCATGCAAGTCATAGCCCTGGCTAAGGATGCGATCCACAACGGTAAGAAGGCCGGCACTATTCCCTGTTCGGACGAAGTCTGTGACTTCAAAAAACAAATCGATTCCAACCACTCCGAATGCCTTTGCAAGCTCCTCATAGACGAGAGAAGTGCCACACAAGGAAACTGCCTGATCAAAAGCCGACAAGGAATCCCTTAAGGCGCCATCCCCCTTATGGGCAATCAGCATCAAAGACGCTTCATCAGCCGTAATATGCTCTTCCTGGCAAATCGCTTTGAGATGATTGATGATCTCGGGGACAGCAATCCGCCTGAAATCAAATCGTTGGCACCGGGAAAGAATAGTAGGTAATACTTTATGCGGCTCGGTTGTCGCAAAGATAAAAAGGGCATGCGGCGGCGGTTCTTCAAGGGTTTTCAGGAGCGCATTAAACGCCGCGTTGGACAACATGTGTACCTCATCAATGATGTACACTTTTTTCTTGCTCCCCTGAGGAGGAATAAGAATGGTATCCCGTAATTCTCGAATGTCCTCGACCCGGTTGTTTGAGGCCGCATCAATTTCAAGAATACTCATGCTTCGGCTTTGCTCGAACGTCACGCAGGACTCACATTCCCTACATGGTTCGCCCAGGTCCCTTTGCTCAAGAGCCGTTGTACAATTGATGGCTTTCGCCAGTATCCTGGCAGCTGTTGTTTTGCCAACACCCCGAGGACCGCTGAATAGATAAGCATGTGCCAAACGATCCAGCCGAATCGCATTTTGCAGGGTTTCGGTTACGTGTTGCTGCGCCACAATCTCGCCAAAACGCTGAGGGCGGTATTTTCTCGCTGCAACGAGATATCGGTTCTCGGACATATGCCTGTAAATTACACTAACATCAAACTGAGACTTCCGTCAGGTACCGCTGGGGGAGGCGACCTTCTCCTCATTCAAAGCCGGCTCAAAACACTTCCGGCACCGGGGCTCATAATGCTCACCAGCACCAAGAAGAAGTTGGTCTCCATGATTTGTGAGGCGTTGTGAATGATTGGCTGGTGCCCCACACACCATACAGACTGCCTGTAGCTTGGTGACATACTCTGCCACAGCCATGAGCTGTGGAATTGGGTCAAAGGGTTTTCCTAAATAGTCCTGATCCAGGCCGGCTACTATTACACGCTTACCCCTACGCGCAAGTTGCTCACACACTTCGACTAATGTGTTATCGAAAAACTGAGCTTCGTCAACGGCAACCACTTCGGCGTCACCGACCAATAGGAGAATCTGCTCCGCATTGTGAACAGGCGCCGAGGGAATGGAATTCTCATCATGAGAAACCACTGCGTCCTCGCTAAATCGCACATCTACTGCCGGTTTATAAATCTCAACTTTTTGCTTCGCAATTTGCGCACGTTTTAGCCTACGGATAAGTTCTTCTGTCTTTCCGCTAAACATGGAACCGCAAATCACTTCAATGCGACCATCATATCGATCACTGTGCAGATACGAAGAATTCAATACTACTATACCTCAGCCAAGGCCGATACATTAACCCAACCACGAGTACCATTTGGCAATCGGACTTCAGCCCATTCAGCCTGCTGCTGCACCAGATCTAACACTAACCCTTCATGGATTGACATCACCATGTTACCTTCCAAAGAAGGTTCTTCCCATAATTGCGTTTCATCAGCAATAACCACTGCCATGTCATAGCTTCCGGATTGAGATGACGCCAAAAAGGCGAGTCCCAACAATACGGTAGCCAGAACAACCGCTAAACTACGAGCACGTCGATACCATGGGTTGGTGGTGCGTGTGCGGATGCGATGCGCAAATAGCCCGATAGCGATCAAATATACGAATAATCCTCCAAAAAATAATGCCCGCGCACCATTCTTTGCGACTAATCCTTGCCACCATGTAGCCCATGCGGGTAATGGTAATTCAGAGAACTGGTCCTTGGTTTGAGATTTGGCTATAGACAGATTGTGTATGAGCTCTTCGCTTTCTGGAAGAAGAATTTTTGCTTTCTCATAAAACCGGATAGCCTGACCAAGCTTATCGCTCCTGTAGTAGGCATTGCCGAGATTATAATTCAATAAACCACTGGTGTACCCTTGCGCCCTGGCACGCTCATAGGCAATAATCGCATCCTCGTACCGCCCCTCTTTGTACAGTTGATTTCCTTCATCAAAAGCCCGAACCGCTTCTTCAACCTGGCCGAATGCTGGGTTGGCTACCCAGCAAAAGCCTATCAAAACAAAAGCAGAATAAGATAACAATGATTTCATCGAGTAGATGCTTACGGGTGGGGATTATTGTTTACCAGAAAAGACACGGTCCAGGTCCACTATGATGCCACTGGCACGATCACACGCTGTGTTCATCGCATTTTGATCTGGTAATATAGGCGCATATCGGACTCGATCACATTCTTCCATCAGGTGTAGCAACCGAGTTCTCACTTCGTCTCCAACGCCTCTCCTCGCCAATTCGTTGCTCAATTGTTCATAGGTAAATCCCTTGTCGGCGATATTTAATCGATTTCCTATAAATGAAAGCAGAGCACGTTCGATTTCCTCATAAAAGGCCCTGGGTTGATTTTCCACAAGAAGCGCCTCCGCTTTCTTGAGGTGTTTACGGGCTACAGGATGTGCCCGCCGATTTCTTGCATAGGTCTGATCTCCTTCGATTTTATCGAGGTGCTTTTGATAAAACAGCAATCCACAAAGGAGCATCAAGGGAAGGCCCAGCAGAATGTAGGTCCAGGCAGAAGCGTGGAGAAGAGTAGGGTTTACACGTCGCCAGGATGCGCCGTCTGTCAACAACCCCGCAATGTCATCCACCGGCAATCCTGAACTAGAGGTCAGTGTAGCGGCAGAGATCATGGGATCTCCGGTAACAGTAACGGTAGTTGGCCGTGGATTCAGAGACTCATACTGCGCTCGTGCTGGATTAAAGAAGCTTAGCGTGACCTGAGGAATCTGAAACACGCCATTGGATCGGGGTACCAATACGTAGGTCAGTGTTTTGGTCCCTGTGACCTGCCGGCCCGAACGATTGATTTCTGTTCTGACCTGGGGGTCATACTGCTCAAACACGCCCGGCGGTTCAAAATGGGGCGGCTCAATGGTTGCCATATTACCTGTGCCAGAAATGGTGAGCTCAATTTCTATGGGCTCTCCCACCTGAACTTCGGTGCGGTCCACATTCGCGTCAACGCGAAACGAACCCACAGCTCCCAGGAAGTCTTCCGGTGATTTCTCAGGAAGAGATGCGACATCAATTCTCACCGATCTCGAAGCAACTTCTACAGGCTCGTATCGTGGGCGAAACGAAAAGAACTGGTCAAAGGGGTCTCCCGATCTGGAAGGAATATAGGCTTCTACTTCTATTTTCAGGGGATCAACGGTCAGCTCTCCGGTTCGCGTCGGAAAAACGGCAACTCGCTTTAGCGTAATTGTATTGTAGCGAAGCCCATTTTCTACGATCGTCTTGGGAATAGGCCGGCGCTCTACATCCAACTCTTCGCGCCAAAACCCTTCTGCATCCCAGGAATCAGCAAGCCGGCTTTGACGTAATTGCATGCCCTCCCGATAAAACAACTGGTATTCAATGTTTACCTGCTCATTCCTATACACCGAACGATCACTGGGAATAGCTCGAATAAATATGTCTCTATCCGTAATAGCAGGAGGCGGGGTGGGATCTTGCTGCGTAGGCCTACGCAAAGAACCAAACGGATTAAAGGGATCTTGCCGAGCCTGCCGCTGCGGACGCTGCGACTGAGGCACAACAGCAATATCTATAGGTTGGGTCACAAAGGTTTTCCCTTTAGCCACTACTTCAGTCGACCCAATCTGAGCAGTGCCTTCGCCGTTGGCTCTGTATATCCACTCAAAGGATACACTTTGGGACATCCTGCCGTTTACGATCGATACGCTCGTTTGTGTACTTGCAACAGGCTGGGCCAGCGTAAGCCCTTCAGCAATAGGCGCTTGTGGACGCTGGACTTCATTGGCTGATACTCCTTCCACTTCTATTGTGTATGAAACACCTTCTTCCGTGCCAATCGTACTACTAGAAACAGATGCTTTCACATTTGCCTCCTGAGCCAGAGAAGGCTGTATCAGTATAAAAGAGGCTAGAAGTAATAAAAACGTATACTTCATTAATCCAATAAATCTTACCAATCTTTATCTACTTTCTTGGGCCGCGCTTGCGGTTTCATTACCTGGCGCAGGAGTTCCTGTTCTTCATTCTGCAGGGCCTGTAATATTCGCTCGGCCTCCTCTCTGCTTAATTTTGTTGGATCAGTCTCTTGCTGCTGCTGTTGTTGCTGCTCCTGCTGCTGCTGTTCCTGGTTTTGCTCCTGGTTCTGCTGCTGCTGGTCCTGCTGATTCTGGTTTTGCTGATCTTGATTTTCTTGCTGATCTTGATTTTCCTGCTGATCTTGCTGATCCTGATTTTGCTCGTCCTCGTTCTGCTGCTGATCCTGATTCTCTTGATTTTCCTGGTTCTGATCCTCTTGCTGCTGCTCGTCAAGCTGCCGTTTTACAAACTCGTAATTGTACTTGGCATCTTCATTCGTGGGATCGGCGAGAAGGGACTGCTTATAGAATTCGAGTGCTTCCTGGAGCCCTTCACCTCCTCCCTGTGGAGCCATACCTTGTTGTGGCGCCATCCCTAATGAACCTGGAGGGCCTTGTTGCGACGGACCCTGGCTGGTTTCGCTGTAAATCGTGTTTCCCGTATTGTAAGCAAACTTCGAAACCTCCTCATCAGATCGTGCAAAACCTATCGCATTCGAAAACGCTTCTTTCGCTTGCTGGAAGTCGCCGGATCGGAATAATGAAGCACCGAGGTTATTCCACAAGCCGGCCAGGATACCTGGCTTAGCTTCAGTCCCAGATTCTATACCCTCTCTGTACAATTGAGCCGCTTCTGAATGCTGCTCGTTTCGGTAACTCTCATTCCCCTTGCGTCCCTTCTTGGAAGGGTCGTCAGTGACGCCAAGCAATAAAGCAAGTACAATTATTAAGGATCGCATACGATTAATTTACTTTATCTGAAGGCTCGTTTCTTCATCAACGGGTGTCGTGCTTTTACGCCGGTCGGCCAAAAGTCGTTCACCAAACAAAAATAAAAGGCCTAGGGCCAGTGGCCATTGGTACTGCTCTTCGTATTCTTCAAACTCCTCAGCAGCAAACTCTGTCTTTTCTAAACGCCCCAACGCGTCAAATATTTTAGGCAAAGAGCTGGACGTATTGGCAATACGAAAATATTCTCCCTCGCTGCCTAAATCCTTCAAACTCTGTTCTTCCAGCTTGGTGCTAACAATACGCCCGTTGCGGTCTTTTTTAAAGTCTATCCGGCGGCCATTACGATAGATTGGAATGGGGACGCCATCGGTTTCACCGACACCCGCCGTAAAAATCACAATCCCTTCGTCCTGCGCCTCATTGATCAATTGATTGATATTAGATACGTGATTTTCACCATCAGACACAAACAGCAACGCCCTTGTCCGATCCTCATCCGTTGTTTCTTCGGCTTCTGATGCTCCCTTAAAGGCTTGTCGCGCCATGGTGAGAGCAGCCCCAAAATCGGTGCCCGGAGTCGGAATCATTTCTGGGTTCGCCACATCAAGAAACAGACGCACCGCACTGTAATCGGTAGTAAGCGGACACTGAACAAAGGCATCACCCGCAAAAATGACCAGTCCAACGCGATCACCCTGCAGGTCATTGAGCATTTTTTTGATCTCATTCTTTGACCGCTCCAATCGATTCGGACGAACGTCTTCCGCCATCATAGAAAGCGAAACATCGAGGGCAACAATTAAGTCGATGCCTTCCCGTTTCACCTCGCGCAGCTTTGTCCCAAAACGGGGGCCCATCAGGGCAACACAAATAAACAAAACACCCAACACGATGAATGCAGCTTTCCATCGACGCCGGCGGGCACTTATGGCTTTAGATAGACGAGCTACGAGTTGAGAGTCACCAAACAATTCGGCTGCGCGCCGGCGTTTCCAACCTGCCCACAAAAATAACAGAATTGCTGCCGGCACAGCCAGCAGCACCCATATGTATTCATAATGCAGCCAATCCATACGCGTATATCAGGTTAAGGGAAACGACGCAGCCGGGTAGTAGACAGTAAGATCTCTAGCAGCAACAAACCAAATGCAGGCCAGAGAAATTCATGATACCGCTCACTAAAGTCTGTATAAATGCGCTCTTCTACTTTCGTTTTTTCCAGATCGCCAATTTGTTTATAAATCGTACTCAATGCGTCTTTATTCGTGGCCCGGAAATACTGACCTCCCGTTTTTTCAGCCACCTCGCTCAGCATGTCTTCGTCGATCTCTACGGGCACCATTCTGCGTTGGCGCCCAGCAAAAGGGTGATCAATAATAAACGGAGCTTCTCCATAAGCACCCACTCCGATGGTATAGGTTCGAACGCCAACGGCTTCTGCAACTTCAGCAGCAGTTACAGGATCAATTTCGCCCCTGTTGTTTTGCCCATCCGTTAACAGAATAATGATTTTGCTCTTTGCCTCGGTGTCCTTCAATCGGTTAACCGCCATGGCAAGGGCCGTTCCTATTGCCGTTCCGTCTTCGATTACACCCACCTCTACTTCAGCAAGCATCTCTTGCAGGAAACTATAATCGAGCGTAAGCGGTGCCTGGGTATACGCTTTTGCAGCAAAAACAATCAGCCCTAACCGGTCTGACGTCCGCCCATCTATAAACTCAGAGGCCACTTCGCGAGCGGCTTCAAATCGATTCGGCTGAAAATCTTGCGCACGCATCGAGGTGGATGTATCGAGCACAAGCATAATATCAACCCCTTCTGCAAACCGCTCATAGATCGTATTTTTGTCCTGCGGACGAGCCAGTGCAAGAATCCCCAATGCAAGAGCACCCATTCTCAACAACAGAGGTACCCAACGAATCCGAACCCAGAACGAAGAGGGCATGGATTTCACCGCCGATATCGTACTAAACCGCATGCCTGAATACCGCTTGGTTATACGGAAATACTCCCAGACAGCCAGAAGCGGAATCGCAAGTAACAAAAACAGCCATTGTGGTTGGGTAAACTCCATGTATCCAGGCTCTTTCAGTTTAGGTTAATGGACTGATTCGATGATGAGAGGGCTTCTTTATACGCCTCAAACAATGCAGGTAATACCTCTCCTGACTTTCCCTGTATGGACTCATCAATCTGCGATGCTATCGCACTGGGTTCAATGTTTATTTCAGCGACGTACGCACCTTCTTCTCCTGCCAGTAAAGGAATCTGGGCGGCAGGATATACAACGGCGCTAGTACCAATACATAAACATACGCTGGATCGGCGCGCCGCATCAACAGCGTCTTCAATTGGCTGGTAAGGCAGTTGCTCACCGAACCAAACGACATCGGGCCGAACCAATCCGCCGCATTGCACGCATTGGACCGGCTCCTTATCAGCCAATGTATTCATCTCTTCATCAGAAGCTTCACGCCTACACGCATAACAATAATTTCTTGCTAGATTCCCGTGCAGCTCTATCACATTCTTACTACCCGCTCGTTGATGCAGATTATCAACGTTCTGCGTGACAACAGCGAACTCAAGCCCCCGCCCAAGAAAGTCTTGTTCGAAAGCAGCAATTGCCATATGCCCGGCATTGGGCTCCGCTTCGGTTACCACGCGCTTTCTTTCTTTATACCAGGTTTGCACTAATGAGGGGTT